>NZ_SSXE01000579.1 GCF_021699195.1 Nonomuraea sp. MG754425
GTGATGGTGTCGATGTCGAAGAGGTTGCCCGCGCCGCCGGTGAAGACGAGGAACAGCGGCCCGGACGCCGAACCGGTCAGCGCGGTCGAGACGTCCTGGAAGTTCTCCCAGCCGCCCGTCACCGGCACGCTCACCGAACCCAGCAACGTCCCGGACGCCGAACCCGAACGCACCTGGATCGTCCCGCCCACACCACCGGAGGAGACCCGCGCCGCGAACGACCTCGCACCGGCGGTGTCCACACCGGCATAACCCGCCCAGTCACCGTTGTCCACGTAACCCAGCGTC
>NZ_SSXE01000580.1 GCF_021699195.1 Nonomuraea sp. MG754425
GAGCTGACCCCGGAGGAGCGGCTGCTGCGCGCGATCTTCGGTGAGAAGGCGCGCGAGGTGCGCGACACCTCGCTGAAGGTGCCGCACGGCGAGCAGGGCCGGGTGATCCACACCCAGGTCTTCAGCCGCGACGACGGCGACGAGCTGCCGCCGGGGGTGAACGTGCTGGTGCGGGTGCTGGTGGCGCAGAAGCGTAAGATCACCGACGGCGACAAGCTGGCCGGCCGGCACGGCAACAAGGGCGTCATCTCCAAGATCCTGCCGGTCGAGGACATGCCGTTCCTC
>NZ_SSXE01000581.1 GCF_021699195.1 Nonomuraea sp. MG754425
GAGGAACGGCATGTCCTCGACCGGCAGGATCTTGGAGATGACGCCCTTGTTGCCGTGCCGGCCGGCCAGCTTGTCGCCGTCGGTGATCTTACGCTTCTGGGCCACGTACACGCGGACCAGTTCGTTGACGCCGGGGGGGAGCTCGTCGCCCTCCTCGCGGCTGAACACGCGGACGGCGATGACCTTGCCCTGCTCGCCGTGCGGCACCTTCAGCGAGGTGTCGCGCACCTCGCGCGCCTTCTCACCGAAGATCGCGCGCAGCAGCCGCTCCTCCGGGGTCAGCTC
>NZ_SSXE01000582.1 GCF_021699195.1 Nonomuraea sp. MG754425
GAGCAGGCCGGGATCGTCACGCTGGCCGATAAGGCCTATCAAGGAGCCGAAGGCCTGGTCCGCACCCCGTACAAGGGCAAGAACAAGCCCGAGTCCCAGAAGCAGGCCAACCGCTCCCACGCCAGGCTGCGCGGCCCCGGCGAGCGTGCCAACGCCCAGCTGAAGAGCTGGAAGATCCTCCGGAAGCTACGGTGCAGCCCGTCCAAGGCCGGCCACCTGTGCAAGGCCATCGCCGTCCTGCAGAATCACCGAGTTTCGCAGGCGGCGTGAGGATGAAAAGCGTTC
>NZ_SSXE01000583.1 GCF_021699195.1 Nonomuraea sp. MG754425
GCTGGCTCATCAGGAAGGACGAGCCGGGAGCCGCCGCCGCGCCCCGGCGCACGCTTTACCTGACGCCCGAGGGGCGCGCGGAGCTGGAGCGCCGCCTGCTCCTCGGGCGCGTCGAGGTGGCGGAGGAAGGCAAGCAGCGTGAACCAGCGGTTCTCGTCGCTGATGTCGAGCTCGCCGGGCTCGCGCAGGCGGCGCTCCAGCTCCGCGCGCCCCTCGGGCGTCAGGTAAAGCGTGCGCCGGGGCGCGGCGGCGGCTCCCGGCTCGTCCTTCCTGATGAGCCAGC
>NZ_SSXE01000584.1 GCF_021699195.1 Nonomuraea sp. MG754425
CGGAAGGTGCGGCTGGATCACCTCCTTTCTAAGGAGCATCTTCACCTATCACTGCCGAATGTGTGGTGGGGTGACAGCTCATTAGTGGAGCACTGGCTAGTCAGCCGGCTGGGTTGCCGGGGTCTTTGGTACCGCCCTTCGGGGAGTGGGAAGAGGGTCTCTGGGGGCTTGGTTCGGGTCTGTAACACACTGTTGGGTCCTGAGGAAACGGGCAGTTTTGTTCGTGGAATCGGTACAGGGCCACTGAAGAGTCGCGTGTGCGGCTTGGAGGTGGTTGCTGTTT
>NZ_SSXE01000585.1 GCF_021699195.1 Nonomuraea sp. MG754425
GTCCGGCGGCCAATGGCAGCGCATCGCCGTCGCCCGCGGCTTCCACCGCGACGCCGACCTGCTCATCTGCGACGAACCCACCGCCGCCCTCGACGCCCGCGCCGAACACGCCGCCTTCGAACGCATCCGCGACCACGCCGACGGCCGCACCGTCCTGCTCATCACCCACCGCCTGGCCAGCGTCCGCCACGCCGACCGCATCTACGTCCTCGACCACGGCACCATCACCGAACAAGGCGACCACCACACCCTCATGGCACTCGACGGCCTCTACGCCGA
>NZ_SSXE01000586.1 GCF_021699195.1 Nonomuraea sp. MG754425
GCCAGCGCCGTCCGCAGCGAGGCCGCCTCGGCCACCGCGCCCACCAGCGGGCTGGCCAGACCGCCCACACTCACCGCCAGCCCCAGGGTGACGCCGCCGGCCGTGCCCACCCGGGTCGGCAGGAAGTCCTGCCCCAGCGTCACGTGCAGCGAGAACGGCGCGTACAGGGCGATGGAGGCGGCGGCGTCACCCTGGGGCTGGCGGTGAGTGTGGGCGGTCTGGCCAGCCCGCTGGTGGGCGCGGTGGCCGAGGCGGCCTCGCTGCGGACGGCGCTGGC
>NZ_SSXE01000587.1 GCF_021699195.1 Nonomuraea sp. MG754425
GGGCCAAGCTCGTGCAGCTCATGATGCCGGGGGTGCCGGACGTGTACCAGGGCAACGAGACGACCGACTTCTCCCTCGTCGACCCCGACAACCGGCGGCGCAGGCGCAGGGCCTGGGTGGTGACCAGGAGTTTGGCCGAGTCCCAGGAGGTCTCCGGCTTGCACGGGTACGTCACGGGCCGCCGGTTGTCGGGGTCGACGAGGGAGAAGTCGGTCGTCTCGTTGCCCTGGTACACGTCCGGCACCCCCGGCATCATGAGCTGCACGAGCTTGGCCC
>NZ_SSXE01000588.1 GCF_021699195.1 Nonomuraea sp. MG754425
TCGATCTCGGCTACGTCGGGGTGCTGGTCGTCCTGATGATGGTCATGGAGATGCTGGTCATGGCCGTCTTCATGATCATGTACATGATGAACCCGGCCGCCAGCAGCGCGAAGACCACCCCGGCGATGACGGCCGCGCCCCGCCTGTTGTGCACCATCGTCATGGGCGTCAGGCCGGCCGGGTTCATCATGTACATGATCATGAAGACGGCCATGACCAGCATCTCCATGACCATCATCAGGACGACCAGCACCCCGACGTAGCCGAGATCGA
>NZ_SSXE01000060.1 GCF_021699195.1 Nonomuraea sp. MG754425
GCTCGGGACCGGTGGTGTCTGGGCGAACGTGGGGGCCACCGTGCTGGGCGCGGTGGTGGCACTGGTCGTGGGCGGGGCCGTCATGGCCTTGGTTGACCGGGACGACGCGGCGGCGGTCACCGGGCTGCTGCGGCGGGGCGCGAATGCCTGAGGCCCGCGGGCGGGCTCGCTGGGCGGGCTCGTGCGGACAGGCTCGTCCGGGCAGGCTCGCCGGGCGGGCTTGCGCGGCCGGGCTCGCCGGATGGGCTCGCCGGGCGGGCTGGTGCGGACGGGCTCGTCGGGCGGCGCGGCGGAGGCGTTCGGGTGGCTGACGGGGCGTCGCGGCCGAGCCGGGAGGGTGGCGCCGATCGCGTGTCCACGGGTCATGGGGCTGGAAGGTCGCCGGTGGTCCGGAGCTGTGGGCCCGGAGCGGTCAGGGGCGGCTCGTCCGCCCGCCGATCCGGGCCGGATCTGATGGCGGTACGAGGAAGGAGCGGGGCGTGCGGGTGGCTTTCGTGCTGGGCACCACGTCGGGCGGCACCGGGCGGCATGTGCTGATGCTGGTGGACGGGCTCGTGCGGCGAGGGCACCAGGTGGTCGTGATCGGCCCGGGGAGCGTCGAGGAGCAGTTCTCGTTCGGCGGGGCGGGGGCCAGGTTCGCCGAGGTGCCCGTCTCCGATCGGCCGCATCCGGTCAACGACCTGCGGGCGGTGCTGGCGATCCGGCGGCTGACCCGGGGAGCCGACGTCGTGCACGCCCACGGGCTGCGCGCCGGGTCGCTGGCGGCGCTCGGCCGGCGGGGGCCGGTGGTGACGCTGCACAACGCGCTGACCGCGGGCGGTTTCGTGGGCCTCGTGTACGGCGTGCTGGAGCGGATCGTGGCGCGGCGGGCCGGGCACGTCCTGGTCGTCTCGCCCGACCTCGGCACGCGGATGGAGCGCCTCGGGGCTCGTGACGTGCGCGCGGCCGTGGTGGCGGCACCCGTGCCGCGTGCTGCCACGCGGACGCGTCGCGAGGTCCGCGATGAGCTGGGAGCCGGGGACCGGCCGATCCTGCTCACCGTCGCCAGGCTCGCCCAGCAGAAGGGACTGGAGACGCTGCTCGATGTGGCGGCCGGTCCGTGGGGGGCGGGCGATGACGGTGGGCGTGGTGGTGAGCCGTTGTTCGTGGTGGCGGGCGAGGGGCCGCTGCGGGAGGAGTTGCAGCGCAGGATCGACGACGAGGGCCTGCCCGTGGTGCTGCTGGGCAACCGCGACGACGTGCCCGACCTGCTGGGGGCCGCCCTGGCGTTGCTGATGCCGAGCCGGTGGGAGGGCCAGCCCCTCACGCTCAGGGAGGCGCTCATGACCGGAACCCCGGCCGTCGCCTCCGATGTCGGAGGGATTTCGGAGATTCTCGGGGACGCCGGGAGGCTGGTGCCGTACGGGGACGCGCAGGGGTTCCGCGCGGCCGTACGGGAGCTGTTGGAGGTGCCCGGAACTGCGAGAACGCTGGCGGCGGCGGCCGAGCGGAGAGGGCGGGAGATGCCCGGAATCGACGAGGTCCTGGCGAACGCGCTCGCGGTGTACCGAGCGTGAGGCCTTGAGGATGATTACGCGCGCTGGACACGTTCTCATATACTGCCTGGGTTAGGGAGGGGAGTATCCCTTCGCGACAGCCTCGTCATCACGGTGCAGCCCCACTCCACGGGGCCCCCGGGGCTGCCGGTCCGTGGCTCGCACGGGCGGGAGAGACCTCCGGCAATGAAGCATGCATGCCGGAGGGTCTGAGTGACTGAACCCCTGTGGGCCTGGATCGCCGTCATCGGCGGTCTCCTTGTCGTCCTCGCCATTGACTTGTGGATCGTCGACCGCGGAGAAGCCCGCGAATTCTCCATGCGGCAGGCCGGATATTGGGTGACGTTCTACGTCGCCCTCGCGGTGGCCTTCGGATTGTTGCTGTGGAGCACCTCCGGAGCCGACCGGGCCGGGGAGTTCTTCGCCGGTTACATCACCGAGTACAGCCTGAGTGTCGACAACCTGTTCATCTTCTTCATCATCATGAGCCGGTTCGCCGTCCCGAAGGCGTACCAGCACAAGGTGCTGCTCGTCGGCATCCTGCTCGCGCTCGTGATGCGCGGTCTGTTCATCGCGCTCGGGGCCGCCGCGCTCGAGCGGTTCAGTTGGCTGTTCTACGTCTTCGGCGCCTTCCTCGTCTATACGGCGGTCAACATCGTCCGCCAGCACCTCAAGGGCGATGAAGACGAGTTCAACGAGAACGTCCTGCTCCGGTGGGTGCGCCGGGCCTTCCCGACCACCGAGGGCTACGTCGGCTCCAAGATCACCGTCAAGATCGACGGCAAGCGCATGGTGACGCCGATGCTCATCGTGATGGTCGCCATCGGCAGCACCGACCTGCTGTTCGCGCTCGACTCGATCCCGGCCATCTTCGGGCTCACCCAGGACGCCTTCATCGTTTTCACGGCCAACGCGTTCGCCCTGATGGGGCTGCGTCAGCTTTACTTCCTGCTGGGCGGGCTGCTACAGCGGCTGGTGTACATCAGCTATGGTTTGGCGTTCATCCTGGGGTTCATCGGGGTTAAGCTCGTATTGGAGGCGTTGCACTCCAGCCATGTCTCCTGGGCGCCCGAAATTCCCATCTGGGTGTCGCTCTCGGTCATCGGCGCCACCATGGTCATCACCACGGTGGCGAGCCTGGTCAAGGCCCGCATGGACGCGCGTAAGGGCGAGGAGCCGCACCCGGAGCAGGTCTAGCGGAACGGGGCTTGGAGGCGCTTTGTTTGTGTAGTTTTGCCGTGGAATTGTCGCGGGTTCTGTAACATCGCGGCAAAGCGCCCAGTCCAGTCCACCACCAAAGGTTGTACGTGTCAGACGATTCAGCTAAGCCGAGCCGTATGAGGCTCGCGCGCGGGGTCTCCCCGTGGCTCCTCCCGACGGCGGCCGCGGCGGCCGCCTCTGCTCTGCTGACGCGCCGGGACCGGCGATGGACGCTCGCGGCGGTGCCGCTGAGCGCTCTGACCGGGGCCATGCTCTGGTTCTTCCGCGACCCCGACCGCACGCCGGGTGCGGGGCGCGTCCTGTCGCCGGCCGACGGCGTGGTGCAGAGCATCGACCCGTGGCCGGACGGCCGCACCCGGGTGGCGATCTTCATGAGCCCTCTGAACGTGCACGTCAACCGTGCCCCCCTTGCGGGAAATGTCACCTCCGTGCAGCATGTCGCAGGTGGGTTCCTGCCGGCGTTCAACAAGGACAGTGACCAGAACGAGCGCGTGGTGTGGCATTTCGAGACCGCGCTGGGCGACATCGAGATGGTGCAGATCGCGGGCGCCGTGGCGCGCCGGATCGTGCCGTACCTGAGCGCAGGGGCGAAGGTCGAGCAGGCCGAGCGGATCGGGCTCATCCGGTTCGGTTCGCGGGTCGACATCTACCTTCCCGAACGGATCTCTCCCGCGGTGTCCGTGGGCGAGAAGACAGTTGCGGGGGTGACCAGAATTGACCGCGGCTGACGCCGGCAGTTGGCAGGCGGATGAGGACGAGCCCCGCGGGCCCGTGGGCAAGGCGTTCCGCCTGTCCGCCGCGGACTCCCTCTCGCTCGGCAACGCCGTCTGCGGGTTCCTCGCGGTGTGCGTGCTGGCCTACTCCGCCATCCAGCAGCTCCAGGTCGACGGCGGCCGGTTCACGCCCGCGCCCAGCTATTTCGCCACCGCCATCGTGCTGCTGCTCATCGGCGCGACCTGCGACCTGTTCGACGGGCTCGTGGCGCGGCGGTTCCGCGCCTCGGCGATGGGCGCCGAGCTCGACAACCTGGCCGACGTCATCAGCTTCGGGTTCGCGCCCGCGTTCATGGTCGTGATCTGGGGTGGTTTCACCGGGCAGGTGCCGTTCATGGCGGTGCTGGCCGCCGCGGCGACGGTGCTCGTCGCGGGTGTGGTGCGCCTGGCCAGGTTCGCCTGCGTCAAGACCAAGAGCGGCGACTTCATGGGGCTGCCCATCCCGATGGGCGCCATGACCGTGATCTCCATCGTGCTGCTGTTCCAGCCGAGTATCTGGTCCCTGCTGGCCGTGCTGGGCGTGGCCTGGCTGATGGTCAGCCGCATCGAGTACCCCAAGCCGAAGGGGCAGCTCGCCGCGGTCGTCCTCGGCTGGATCCTGGTGAATGTGGCGTTCCTCACCTTCTGGGTGGCCTGGCCCGAAGGTGGCGACCTGCCCATCAAGATCGGGGCGACCATGCAGATCGCGCTCGTGGCGGCGATCCCGCTGCGGATGCTGTTCTACAAGCGCGAGCAGCGCAGGGAGTCCCAGCGGGTGGGGCACTACAAGGGCTGACCCGCGGCGCTCCGCAAGTGACGGGATTTTTCGTCATATTTCGGCTTTGATGGAGCCATGTCGGCTACGCCGCGCGAGCACACGCGTACGTACTACCTCGGCAAGCTGGCCGCCGAACTGGAGCAACGCGGGCTGACCACCCTGCTGCGGCCCTATCCGCCCGCGTTGCGCGTCAACCACCCCGACGCGGTCCTGCTGGCCGAGACCGTGGACTGCGTGCCGGCCGCCGACGGGTGGTTCTACCGGTGGTCGTGGGGCGAGCTCGTCGGACTGGCCGACGACCCCGCCCTCGCGGCCGAGCGGATCGTCCGCGTGCTGGCCGCGCGCCGATGAAGCCTGACGTGCCCGGCTTACCAGCCCCTGGCCTGCCACTGCGGCAGTGAGGGGCGCTCCGCGCCGAGCGTGGTGTCCTTGCCGTGGCCCGGGTAGATCCAGGTCTCGTCGGGCAGCCGGTCGAAGACCCGCTCCACCACGTCGGTGTAGAGCTGGGCGAAGCGCTCGGGGTCCTTCCAGGTGTTGCCGACGCCGCCGGGGAACAACGAGTCGCCGGTGAACAGGTGGTGGCCGGCCGGGCCGCCGTCGTACAGCAGCGCGATCGAGCCCGGCGTGTGCCCGCGCAGGTGGATGACCTCCAGGGTGATCGCGCCGAACGTGATCGTGTCGCCGTGCTCGACCGTGCGGCCGGCGGGCAGGGGCAGGGCGGGCGCGTCGAGCGGATGCGCCACCACCTGCGCTCCCGTCACCTTGGTCACCTGCTCCAGCGCCTGCCAGTGGTCGCCGTGCTGGTGGGTGGTGACGATCGTGGAGACCGGCCGGTCGGCCATGAGGGCCAGCAGGCGGTCGGAGTCGGCGGCGGCGTCGATGAGCAGGCTCTCACCGGTCTCGGCGCAGCGCAGCAGGTAGGCGTTGTTGTCGTACGGGCCGACGGCGAGCTTGGAGATCGTCAGCGCGGGCAGCTCACGCACGTCGGCGGGGCCGCCGACCTGGACGTCACCTGTGTAGGTCATGGATAGTCCTTCGGGGGCGTCGCGGGTAGATCAGCGGGGGCCGTCAGCGACAGCCACGGTGGCGGCTCGGGAAGACTCGCGCCTCCGGGATCTGACGTGTGCGACTGCCCCACGGGCAACAGACTAACGCCCTCGCCCCCCGACCGGCCGGTGAGCCAGGCGAGCAGGTCATGTGGTGTGCCCTCGACGGCCGGGCCGTCCGCGATGAGCTGCCTGAGCCGGCCGATCCCGGCGTGTCCCGGCGGCCACGTGCGGACGCAGTCGTGCAGCTCCCGGCGTACGAACGAGTCCGGCCAGTCGGCGGGGCCGTACCCGGCGGCGAGATCGACATGGTGGAAGCCGACCTCGCGCAGGCGGCGCACCAGGACGTACCAGGCGGGGTGGGGCGGCGGGCGCAGCCCCTCGACCGTCGCCGACCAGGCGGGCGCGGACATGTCGCGGACGGCGGCGGCGAAGCGGGCGGCCCCGTCCTCGAGATCGGCCAGGAGCCAGGCCGCCGGGCGGGCCGCGGTGGCCTCGATCTCGGCCGCCCTGGCCTCGGAGGAGGCGTACTGCGGGGTGCGGACGCCGGTCCTGGCCCAGGTCAGGAGGTTGACGTAGGAGTCGCCGCTCCTGGCGACGTGGGTGAGCACGTGCCCTCTGGTCCAGCCGGGCAGGAGTGACGGAGCGTGCACGTCGGAGTCGGAGAGTGACGCCGCCGTGGCCAGCAACTGGTTCGTCGCGGCGGACAGCTCGGCCTGCAACGCGGCAAGGACGGTCATGTCTGCAGATTCTGTCATCTCGGGCGGCAGGGCCAGGGTGGGCATAAAAGAGCAGGTCAAGAGGTTGAATCTGGAACAGGTCCGTCCTGCGGGGAAGTTGGCCGTAACCTGTGAGGGACGGATTTTCGGGGACGCGAAGCTGCTCACCGAAATTGTCGGAGCCGCCGTCTACCATCCCCCGTGGACCTATCCGCCCTTTCGACTTCCGGGAACGCCGTGGCAGACCGCCTCATCGTGCGTGGTGCACGAGAACACAACCTCAAGGACGTCTCGCTCGACCTTCCGCGAGACTCGCTGATCGTCTTCACCGGCCTATCCGGCTCGGGCAAGTCGAGCCTGGCCTTCGACACGATCTTCGCTGAGGGCCAGCGGCGTTACGTAGAGTCGCTGTCGGCGTACGCCCGGCAGTTCCTCGGCCAGATGGACAAGCCGGACGTCGACTTCATCGAGGGACTGTCACCGGCGGTCTCCATCGACCAGAAGGCCACCAGCAAGAACCCCCGCTCGACCGTCGGCACGATCACCGAGGTCTACGACTACCTGCGGTTGTTGTGGGCGCGCATCGGGAAGCCGCACTGCCCGGTGTGCGAGCGTCCGATCGCGCGGCAGATGCCGCAGCAGATCGTCGACCGGGTGATGGACCTTGAAGAGGGCACCCGGTTCCAGGTGCTCGCGCCGGTCATCAGGCAGCGCAAGGGCGAGTACGCCGAGCTGTTCCGCGAGCTGCAGACCAAGGGCTTCGCCAGGGCCAGGGTCGACGGCACCGTCGTGCGGCTGGAGGAGCCGCCGACGCTGAAGAAGTACGAGAAGCACGACATCGAGGTCATCGTGGACCGCCTGTCGGTCAAGGAGTCGGCGCGGCGCCGGCTCACCGACTCGGTGGAGACCGCGTTGCAGCTCTCCGGCGGCACGATCACGCTGGAGTTCGTCGACCTGCCCGAGGGCGACCCCAACCGCGAGCGCTTCTACTCCGAGCACCTCTACTGCCCGTACGACGACCTGTCGTTCGAGGAGATGGAACCGCGCTCGTTCTCGTTCAACTCGCCGTTCGGCGCCTGCCCCGAGTGCACCGGCCTGGGCACCAAGATGGAGGTCGACCACGACCTGGTGGTCCCCGACCCCGAGCGGACGCTCGGCGACGGCGCCCTCCACCCGTGGTCCGGCGGCCACACCAGCGAGTACTTCGCCAGGCTGATGGAGGCGCTCGGCCACACCGTCGGGTTCACGCTCGACACGCCGTGGGACCGGCTGCCGAAGAAGGCGCAGAAGGCGCTGCTGTACGGCCACGACGAGCAGGTGCACGTCCGCTACAGCAACCGCTACGGCCGTCAGCGCTCCTACTACACGACCTACGACGGCGTCATCCCCTGGGTGCAGCGCCGGCACGCCGAGGCCGAGAGCGACGCGACCCGCGAGCGCTTCGAGGGCTACATGCGCGAGATCCCGTGCCCGGCCTGCAAGGGGGCCAGGCTCAAGCCGGTCAGCCTCGCGGTCACCGTGGCCGGCAGGTCGATCGCCGAGGTGTCGGCCATGTCGATCGGCGAGTGCGCCAGGTTCCTGGCCGAGCTCAAGCTGTCCGACCGTGACATGCAGATCGCCGAGCGGGTGGTCAAGGAGATCAACGCCCGGATGGGCTTCCTGCTCGACGTCGGTCTCGACTATCTGACCATGAACCGCGCCGCCGCCACCCTGGCGGGCGGCGAGGCGCAGCGCATCCGGCTGGCCACGCAGATCGGCTCCGGCCTGGTCGGCGTCCTCTACGTGCTGGACGAGCCGTCCATCGGCCTGCACCAGCGCGACAACATGCGCCTGCTCGACACGCTCGTGCGGCTGCGCGACATGGGCAACACGCTCATCGTGGTCGAGCACGACGAGGACACGATCGCGGCGGCCGACTGGGTCGTGGACATCGGTCCGGGGGCGGGCGAGCACGGTGGCCAGGTCGTGGTCTCCGGCACCGTCCAGGACCTCCTCAGCAGCGAGGAGTCGTTGACCGGGGCGTACCTGTCGGGCCGCAGGAGCATCCCGGTGCCCGCCAAGCGCCGCAAGCGCGACAAGAAGCGGCAGATCACGGTCAAGGGGGCGCGCGAGCACAACCTCAAGGGCGTGGACATCGAGTTCCCGCTCGGCGTGTTCACCGCCGTCACCGGGGTGTCGGGGTCGGGCAAGTCGACGCTGGTCAACGACATCCTGTACAACGCGCTGGCCAAGGAGCTCAACGGGGCCCGTACGGTGCCGGGGCGGCACTCGCGGATCAACGGCATGGACCAGGTGGACAAGGTGGTCCACGTCGACCAGTCGCCGATCGGGCGTACGCCGCGCTCCAACCCGGCCACCTACACCGGGGTCTTCGACCACGTGCGCAAGCTGTTCGCGGCCACGGCCGAGGCGAAGGTGCGCGGCTACCAGCCCGGACGCTTCAGCTTCAACGTCAAGGGCGGGCGCTGCGAGGCGTGCGCGGGCGACGGCACCATCAAGATCGAGATGAACTTCCTGCCCGACGTCTACGTCCCCTGCGAGGTCTGCCACGGCGCCCGATACAACCGGGAGACGCTGGAGGTCCACTACAAGGGCAAGACGATCTCCGAGGTGCTCGACATGCCGATCGAGGAGGCCCTCGGCTTCTTCGAGGCGATCCCCGCGATCAAGCGGCACCTGCAGACGCTCAACGACGTCGGGCTCGGTTACGTGCGGCTGGGCCAGCCGGCCACCACGCTGTCCGGCGGCGAGGCGCAGCGGGTCAAGCTCGCCTCCGAGCTGCAGCGGCGGCAGACCGGGCGGACGATCTACGTCCTCGACGAGCCGACCACCGGGCTGCACTTCGAGGACATCCGGCGGCTGCTCGGCGTGCTGGGGCGGCTGGTGGACGGCGGCAACACGGTGATCGTCATCGAGCACAACCTCGACGTGATCAAGACCGCCGACTGGCTCATCGACATGGGGCCCGAGGGCGGGTCGCGTGGCGGCACGCTCGTGGCCAACGGCACGCCGGAGGAGGTGGCGCTGGTGGACGACAGTCACACCGGGCGTTTCCTGCGCAAGATCCTCGCCCACTGAGCGCTTCGAGCGCCTTCGGCACCTGAGCGGCCAGGCCCGCCCGGCCTTGACGGCGGGGCGGGCCTGAGGCTTTCGGGTGTGCGGCCGGGCATGGCCCGGTGCGGCCACCGGTGCGGCGCGGTGCGACAGCGCCGCGCGCCGGTCTGTGCGGGCCCGCCCTGTGCGTGCCTGGTCGGCACGGCCTGGTCTGTACGGGCCTGGTCTGCATGGCCCGGTTTGTGCGGGCCGTTCAGCATGGCCCGTTCGGTGTGGGCCTGGTCTGTCTGGGCCGTTCGACACGGCCCGTTGAGTGCGGGCCCGTTCAGTGCGGGACCGGTCAGCGCGGGGCGGTTGGCGGTGGGCTGGTCAGCGGGGGGTGGTGCGGCGGCGGCGTTTGGCGGCGTCGCCGCGCTCCAGCCACCACTCCGCCGCCAGGAGCGGCAGTGTCCAGCCCAGCCAGGCCGCCGCCGACCCCGTGGTGTTCGCCAGGAGCACCTGGTCGCCGTGGAAGGTGGTCTCGAACTGCGGCGTCAGCGCGATCGTGTACAGCATGCCCCACAGCCGGTTGGTGATGATGGACATCGTCAGGGCGAAGCTGCGCACCATCCACCGGCGGTGGTCGACGAACCTGCGCTGCCTGGCCATCCGCCAGCCGGCCATCGTGCAGCCCACCCAGAGCAGCGCCAGGATGACGTCGCTGGCCATCGCGACCGGACCGAACGGCGTCGCCAGGCCCACCACCAGCCCCAGCAGCCCGCCCGGCAGGCAGCCGGCGAACACGTACGTCCGGCCGAGCAGCCGGTGCGCGCGCGGGTATCGTCCGCGGAACCACGGCCAGATCTGCAGGCAGCACGTGATCATGGCGATCGAGCCGAACACGACGTGCAGCGAGAGCACCACGAAGTGCGGCGGGAAGAAGTCGGGGGCGGGCACTCGGGACTGCCCCGGGTCCAGCGACAGGTACGGCGGCAGCGAGAACGCCACGAACGCCACGGCCACCACCATCAGCGGCGCCACCCACGGCCGTCGCCACCACCGGGGACCGCCGGGCGGGGTGGGCGAGGCAGGGGGCCGTTCGGTCGAAAGAGTCATGACCGCAGCGTGGAGTCGGCCGCTGACCACGCGCCTACCACCCGCTGACCGGACCGGGCGATGTCGTCAATACGCTGGTATCGGCCGCATCCGCGAGGGGCAGCAGGCGACACGGGGTGCGGGCCTGAATGACAGGAGTCGGGGGCAGAGCCATGTCGGACAACGGGCTGGGACGTCGTGAGTTGCTGGGCGCGACCGGTGTCGCGGCCTGCGGGCTGGCGCTGACCGCGTGCGGCAGCGGAGGGGCGGCCGGGGACAAGCCGAGCCTCAAGGGCAAAGTTCTGGCCAAGACCTCCGAGGTGCCCGTGGGCGGCGGAAAGCTGATCGGTGACCTGAAGGTCGTGGTGACGCAGCCGACGGCGGGCGTCTACAAGGCGTTCAGCGCGTCCTGCCCGCACAAGGGCTGCACGGTCAGAGCCCCGGAGGAGAACGTGATCAGGTGCGCCTGCCACGGCAGCGAGTTCGCCGCCGACAGCGGGCAGGCAACCAAGGGGCCGGCCACCGGCCCGCTGGCCTCGTTCCAGGTCAAGGTCGAGGGCGACGGGATCGTGGTGGTCTGAACCGGTAATTGTGCGTAGTCACCCGGATTGGGCTCGGGCACGCTGAACCGGCCATGGGGCACCGGCCGTACCTCAAAGCGAGAGCCGATCTGGGAGGACGCACAATGACGGAAACGACGCGCCGCGCGGTGATGTTCGGTGCCGGCGGCGCCGGGCTCGCGGCCGTACTGACGGCCTGCGCGAGCTACGGCGTGCCGACCACGCAGGCGGAGGTCGAGCAACCGGCGCAGGAGCCGTCGTCCGACGCGCCGGAGAGCGACGCGCCGAAGAAGCAGGGCGAGTCGAAGGCCAAGGCGCTGGCGGACACGAGCGACATCCCGGAGGGGGGCGGCAAGGTCTTCGAGAACCAGAAGATCGTGGTGACGCAGCCGACGGCGGGCGAGTTCAAGGCGTTCAGCGCGGTCTGCACCCATCAGGGCTGCACGGTGGCCGGCGTCTCCAACAAGACGATCAACTGCCCCTGCCACGGCAGCAAGTTCAGCATCGCCGACGGCTCGGTGGCCGCCGGCCCCGCCGGATCGCCGCTGGAGGAGAAGCCGATCAACGTGGACGGCGGCAAGATCAGGCTGGCCTGAGAGAAGTCTCATGAATTTCTCACCTTGGTTCGTTTGGGTGAGTACATGGCAGATGACCTTCAGAGCCGCAGAGCGGTGTTCGCCGGCGTCGGAGCGGGTGGCCTGGCGCTTGCGATCACCGCGTGCAGCGGCGGCACCGACACGACCACGGCGGGCACCGCCACGGAATCGAGCGCGCCGCAGCCCGACGCGAGCACGTCGCAGTCCGGCGCACCGCAGGCGGGCGGCGCCCTGGCCAAGACCGCCGACATCCCCGTCGGCGGCGGCACGGTCTTCAAGGATCAGAAGGTCGTGGTGACGCAGCCGACGGCGGGCGAGTTCAAGGCGTTCAGCGCGATCTGCACGCACAAGGGCTGCCCGGTGGGCAGCGTCGAGGGCGACGCGATCGTGTGCCCGTGTCACAACAGCAGGTTCGCCATCACCGACGGATCCGTCACCGGGGGCCCGGCGGAGAAGCCGCTGTCAGCGCAGGAGATCAAGGTCGAGAACGACGAGATCCTGCTGGCCTAGCAGGCGCGCCCGCCGTGCTTTCGCGCAGAGAGTACGGCGGGCAACCTTGTCGGTGCGGGCTACTAGGCTGGCAACGTGGCGAGATCAGCGGGCAGCACCTTGAGTTTCCGGCCCAAGCCGGGTTCGATCCCCGAATCCCCGGGGGTCTACAGGTTCAGGGACGCGCACGGCCGGGTGATCTACGTCGGCAAGGCCAAGAGCCTGCGCCAGCGGCTCAACTCCTACTTCGCCGACTTCTCCGCGCTGCACCCGCGCACCCAGACGATGCTGACCACGGCCACCGGCGTCGACTGGACGGTCGTCGGCACCGAGGTGGAGGCGCTGCAGCTCGAATACTCCTGGATCAAGGAGTTCGACCCGCGCTTCAACGTCAAGTACCGCGACGACAAGTCCTACCCCTACCTCGCGGTCACCATGGGCGAAGACTTCCCGCGCGTGCAGGTCCTGCGTGGCGCCAAGCGCAAGGGCACCCGCTACTTCGGGCCCTACTCCCACGCCTGGGCCATCCGCGAGACCGTCGACCTGCTGCTGCGGGTCTTCCCCGTGCGCACGTGCAGCAGCGGGGTGTTCAAGCGGGCCGGGCAGATCGGCCGGCCCTGCCTGCTCGGCTACATCGACAAGTGCTCGGCGCCGTGCGTCGGCCGGGTCACCCCCGAGGAGCACCGCGCGCTGGCCGAGGACTTCTGCGACTTCATGGCGGGCAACACCGGCCGCTTCATCAGGCGGCTGGAGAAGGAGATGCGCGAGGCCGCCTCCGAGCAGGAGTACGAGCGGGCGGCCCGGCTGCGCGACGACATCCAGGCGTTGCAACGGGCGCTGGAGAAGCAGGCCGTGGTGCTCGGCGAGGGCACCGACGCCGACGTGGTCGCGCTGGCCGAAGACCCGCTCGAGGCCGCCGTCCAGGTCTTCTACGTCCGCGGCGGGCGCATCCGCGGCCAGCGCGGCTGGGTGGTCGACAAGGTCGAGGAGAGCACGCCGGGCGAACTGGTCGAGCAGTTCCTGCTGCAGATGTACGCCGAGGCGCCCCCCGAGGCGATGCCCCGCGAGGTGCTCGTGCCCGCGCTGCCGCCCGACCACGAGGCGGTCGCCGAACTGCTCACCGAGCAGCGCCGGGCCCGGGTCGAGGTGCGCGTGCCGCAGCGCGGCGACAAGCGCTCGCTGATGGAGACCGTCGAGCGCAACGCCAAGGAGTCGCTCGCCCAGCACAAGATCCGCCGCGCCGGCGACCTGACCACCCGCAGCAAGGCGCTGCAGGAGATCGCCGACGCGCTCGACCTCGACCAGGTGCCGCTGCGCATCGAGTGCTACGACGTCTCCCACCTGCAGGGCGAGAACGTCGTGGCGTCGATGGTGGTGTTCGAGGACGGCCTGGCGCGCAAGAGCGAATACCGGCGCTTCGCGGTCAAGAGCAAGGAGGGCGACGTCGCCTCGATCCACGAGGTGATCACCCGCCGGTTCCGCCGCTACCTGGAGGAACGCTCCGCGACCGGCGAACTGGCGGCCGACGACGGCGGCGACGGTGACGGCGAGGGCGGCCACGGGCCCATCGACCCCGAGACGGGCCGGCCGCGCAAGTTCGCCTACCCGCCCAACCTCGTCGTGGTCGACGGCGCGGGCCCGCAGGCGGCGGCGGCGCAGCGGGCGCTCGACGAACTCGGCATCGACGAGGTGTCGGTGTGCGGGCTGGCCAAGCGGCTGGAGGAGGTGTGGCTGCCGGGCGACGATCAGCCGGTCATCATGCCTCGTTCAAGCGAAGGTCTCTACCTGCTGCAACGCGTGCGAGACGAAGCACACAGGTTCGCCATCACCTACCATCGTTCCAAGAGGTCCAAGACGGTGAGGGAGAGCGCGCTCGACGGCGTGCCCGGCCTGGGGCCGGCGCGCAGGCAGGCGTTGCTCAAGCACTTCGGCTCCGTGAAGAGGCTACGCGAGGCCACTGCCGCCGAGATCTGCGAGGTTCCCGGCATCGGCCCGTCCATCGCCGAGGTCATCGTGTCCACGCTGAAGGGAGAGTCACCTTGATCTCGCCAGAATGCCAAGGTAAACGCGTCCGACGTCCATGCCCGAGTGCCGGGGTGGGGCGATGAGCACCGAGCCGGCGTTCGTCATCGTCACCGGCATGTCGGGGGCCGGGCGCAGCACCGCCGCCAAGGCGCTCGAGGACCTGGGCTGGTTCGTCATCGACAACCTGCCGCCCGGGCTGCTGTTCGCGATGGCCGAGGAGGCGGGCAAGGTCAAGCTGGCGGCCGACAAGGTCGCGGCCGTGGTCGACGTGCGCAGCCTGGCCTTCACCACCGACCTCAACGCGGCCATCGAGGAGCTCGAAGGGCGCGGCGTCCGCGTGCGGGTGGTGTTCCTCGAGGCCAGCGACGAGGAGCTGGTGCGCAGGTTCGAGAACGTCCGCAGACCTCACCCGTTGCAGGGCGAGGGGCGGCTGGTCGACGGCATCACCCGCGAGCGGGGCATCCTGCGCGAGGTGCGCGCCAACGCCGACCTGGTGATCGACACCTCCGCGCACAACGTGCACGACCTGCGCAACAAGATCGTCGCCTACTTCGGCGGCGAGGACCGGCCGGGGCTGCGGCTCAACGTCGTGTCCTTCGGCTTCAAGTACGGCCTGCCGGTCGACGCCGACCTCGTGGTCGACTGCCGGTTCCTGCCCAACCCGCACTGGGTGCCCGAACTGCGGCCGATGAACGGCCTCGACCCCGCGGTCAGCGACTACGTGCTCGGGCAGCCGGGGGCCAAGGAGTTCCTCGACGCCTACGAAGAGGTCCTGCAGGTGGTCGCCACCGGCTACGCGCGCGAGGGCAAGAGCTACGCGACACTGGCGGTGGGCTGCACGGGCGGCAAGCACCGCAGCGTGGCGATGGCCGAGCAGGTGGCCGCTCGGCTGCGCGACCGCGGCATGGAGGTCCAGGTCAGCCATCGGGATGTGGGGCGGGAGTGACGGATGAGAACGTCGGAGCCGCTTCGCCGTACCCGGTAGAGGGGGTGCGCGCCGGGTTCGGGCCGCCGGTCGTGGCGCTGGGCGGCGGCCACGGGCTGTACGCGTCCCTCTCGGCATTACGGATGGTGACCGACCGGTTGACCGCCGTGGTCACCGTCGCCGACGACGGCGGGTCCAGCGGCCGGCTGCGCCGTGAGCTCGGCGTGCTGCCGCCCGGCGACCTGCGCATGGCGCTGGCCGCGCTCTGCGGCGACGACGAGTGGGGCAGCACCTGGAGCGAGGTCGTCCAGCACCGTTTCCGCAGCGAGGGCGAGCTGCACGGGCACGCCGTCGGCAACCTGCTGATCGTCGCGCTGTGGGAGCTGCTCGGCGACCCCGTGGCCGGGCTCGACTGGGTCGGGCGGCTGCTGGGCGCGCAGGGCCGGGTGCTGCCGATGGCCTCGGTGCCGCTCGACATCCTGGCCGAGGTGGAGCTCGACGGCGTCATCTCGACCGTACGCGGGCAGGTGGCGTGCGCCCTGACCCCCGGCCGGGTGCAGGCCATCTCGCTGGTGCCGGAGGATCCGCCCGCGCGTCCCGAGGCGGTCGCGGCGGTGCTGCGCGCCGACTGGGTGGTGTTCGGGCCCGGGTCGTGGTTCACCAGTGTGCTGCCGCATCTCAAGGTGCCCGAACTGGCCAGGTCGCTGCACGAGACCAGGGCCAGGCGGCTCGTCACGCTCAACCTCGCCCCGCAGCCGGGCGAGACCGATGACTTCTCCCCCCAGCAACATCTGGAAGTGCTCCGACAGCACGCACCCGATCTGTCGATCGACGTGGTGCTCGCCGACACCGGGATCGTCGACGACCTCGACGCCCTGGAGAAGGCCGCCGCGGCGCTCGGCGCGCGCCTGGTCATGGCCGACGTCGCGGCCGGTGACGGCTCCGCGAGGCATGACCCACGACGTCTTGCCTCCGTCCTGGACGAGATTTTCCTCCAGAAGCGTTGATCCTGGTCGGCGTGGCGCGAAGGTGCGAGAGACTCGGAGGTGCCGGTCTGAATGGGGGAGAGGACTCACGCATGGCGATGACAGGTGTGGTGAAAGACGAACTGAGCCGCCTGCCGGTGCTCAAGCCGTGCTGCCGAAAGGCGGAGGTTTCGACGCTGCTGCGGTTCGCCAGCGGCCTGCACCTGGTGGGCGGGAGAATCGTGATCGAGGCCGAACTCGACACCAACGCCACCGCACGGCGGCTGATCAAGGACATCGGAGAGGTGTTCGGGCACAAGGCGGAGGTGCTCGTGCTCGCGCCCGCGGGGCTGCGCAAGGGCTCCCGCTACGTCGTGCGCGTCTACCGCGACGGTGAGGCGCTGGCCCGGCAGACGGGTCTCATCGACAACCACGGCCGTCCGGTGCGCGGGCTGCCCCGCCAGGTGGTGGCGGGCGCCTCGTGCGACGCCGAGGCCGCCTGGCGCGGCGCCTTCCTGGCGCACGGCTCGCTGACCGAGCCCGGACGGTCCATGTCGCTGGAGGTCACCTGCCCGGGGCCCGAGGCGGCGCTGGCCCTGGTGGGCTCGGCGCGGCGGCTGAAGATCCACGCCAAGGCGCGCGAGGTGCGCGGGGTCGACCGCGTCGTGGTGCGCGACGGCGACGCGATCAGCGCGCTGCTCACCCGGCTCGGCGCGCACGACAGCGTGCTCGCCTGGGAGGAGCGGCGGATGCGCCGCGAGGTGCGGGCCACCGCCAACCGGCTGGCCAACTTCGACGACGCCAACCTGCGGCGTTCGGCCCGCGCCGCGGTGGCGGCCGGCGCGCGGGTGCAGCGGGCGCTGGAGATCCTCGGCGAGGAGGCGCCCGACCATCTGGTGGTGGCCGGGCGGCTGCGGGTGGAGCACAAGCAGGCGTCGCTGGAGGAGCTGGGGCAGATCGCCGACCCGCCGCTGACCAAGGACGCCATCGCCGGGCGGATCCGGCGGCTGCTCGCCATGGCCGACAAGCGCGCCTCCGACCTGGGCATCCCCAACACCGAGGCCAATCTCACGGTCGACATGCTCGCACCGTAGGCGGGGGCTCGGCCGTCACACGCGGCCGGGCGCCGTCCGGGTGGTTCTGACGTCGTCACGGCGGAGCGCGGCAGGCTCCGCCCGCCGCACGTGAACCGGGCTCCGTCCAGGGGGACGGAGCCCGGTTCACGTGCGGGACACCGTCGTGGCCGGGTGCGCGGCGGGTCAGTCGTCGGCTGGTTTACGGGGGGTGAACAGGTCGGCCGTGGTCTTCGGAGTGGGTTGCTGGGCGGGCTCGAACGGGGCCCGGTACTCCGGCTCCCGCGTTTCCGGCGCCTGCGCGTCGGCCTCGGCCTCGGCGCGCCGGGCGCGGCGGACGCGCAGGACCCGCAGGGTGATCAGGGCGAGGGCGGCCAGGGCGGCCACGGCGATGGACAGCCAGGCGGCCCACGAGTCGGCCAGCGGGGCGCGGTACATCGACAGCGCGTCCGGCAGGCCGGCGTTGAGGGTGTCCAGGCCGACGTCGCCCACGCCGGCGGGGGAGCCGTCCGGTGCGCGCAGGTCGGCGCCGACCAGCATGGCCTTGCCGGTGACCTGGCCGGCCACCACGGCGCCGCCCGCGTACAGCGTGGCGATCGGGAGCAGCGCGAGGCTGCTCGGACGTGCGGCGCCCGTCGCGAGCGCCACCACGACGGCGATCAGCAGCGACAGCGCGAGCGAGATCGGCAGGCCGCCCCCGAACGACATGACGGCACCCGGCAGGCTCTGCTGGAACAGGATGGCCGCCCCCAGGCCCGCCGCGCAGACGAGCGCGGCCGGCAGGCCCATGAAGAGTCCGGGCAGCAGGCCGGACCGCTTATGTGACATCTCAGCCCCCAGAGAATGCACGAATTTACTCCGACGAGTCGGGCACTTTACTCGAACCTCGCAAAACGTGCCTCATGAACAGCGATTCACAGTGCCGGTACCTGTAGTGGTCTAAACCAATTTGGGTCCGATAAGGTTCGTGGTTGAGGTTTCAGCCCGCCATCTGTTCGAGGAGATTCGGTTCCCGTGAGCATCCGCGTAGGCGTCAACGGCTTCGGCCGCATCGGTCGCAACTTCTGGCGCGCTGTCGCCGCCAGCGGCAAGGACATCGAGATCGTCGCGGTCAACGACCTGACCGACACCGCGACGCTCGCGCACCTGCTGAAGTACGACAGCATCCTCGGCCGGCTGCCCTACGAGGTGAAGGCCACGAGCGACGAGATCACCGTCGACGGCAAGGCGATCAAGGTCTTCGCGGAGCGCGACCCGGGCAAGCTGCCCTGGGGCGACCTGGGCATCGACGTCGTGCTGGAGTCCACCGGCCTGTTCACCGACGCCACCAAGGCCAAGGCGCACGTCGACAACGGCGCGAAGAAGGTCATCATCTCCGCTCCGGCGAAGAACGAGGACGTCACGATCGTGATGGGCGTCAACGAGGGCTCCTACGACCCGGCCAAGCACACGATCGTCTCCAACGCCTCCTGCACCACCAACTGCCTGGCGCCGATGGCCAAGGTCCTTCATGACACCTTCACGATCGAGAAGGGTCTGATGACCACGATCCACGCCTACACCCAGGACCAGAACCTCCAGGACGGCCCGCACAAGGACCTGCGCCGCGCCCGCGCCGCCGCGCTCAACGTGGTGCCCACCTCCACCGGCGCCGCCAAGGCCATCGGCCTGGTCCTGCCCGAGCTCAAGGGCAAGCTCGACGGCTTCGCCATGCGCGTGCCGATCCCCACCGGCTCGGCCACCGACCTCACCGTCGAGGTCGGCCGCGAGGTCACCGTCGAGGAGGTCAACGCCGCGGTCAAGGCCGCCGCCGATGGCCCGCTCAAGGGCATCCTCAGCTACACCGAGGACGAGATCGTCTCCTCCGACATCGTGACCGACCCCGCGTCCTGCATCTTCGACGCCGGTCTCACCAAGGTCATCGGCGACCAGGTCAAGGTCGTCGGCTGGTACGACAACGAGTGGGGCTACTCCAACCGCCTCGCCGACCTGATCGAGCTGGTGGGCCGCGACCTCTGACCGTCCGCGACGACGAAAACAGGAGCATGAGCATGCGCACGCTCGATGATCTCGACGTGAAGGGGCGGCGCGTGCTTGTGCGCGCCGACCTCAACGTCCCCCTCGACGGGGAGACGATCACCGACGACGGCCGCATCCGCGCGTCGGTGCCGACCATCAGGACCCTGGTGGAGCGGGGCGCGAAGGTCGTCGTCTGTGCCCACCTGGGCAGGCCCAAGGGCAAGGTGGCCCCGGAGTTCTCGCTGCGGCCGGTGGCGGCCCGCCTCGGCGAGCTGCTCGGCCAGGAGGTGGCCTTCGCCGCCGACGTGGCCGGGCCGAGCGCCCGCGAGACGGTCGAGGCCCTCCACGACGGCCAGGTGGCCCTGCTGGAGAACCTCCGCTACGAACCCGGCGAGGAGTCCAAGGACGACGCCGTGCGCGGCGAGTTCGCCGCGAAGCTGGCCGCGCTGGCCGAGCTGTACGTCGGCGACGGCTTCGGCGCGGTGCACCGCAAGCACGCCAGCGTCTACGACGTGCCCAAGCTGCTGCCGCACGCGGCGGGCGGGCTGGTCGAGGCCGAGGTCGAGGTGCTGCGGAAGCTGACCGAGGACACCGCGCGGCCCTACGTGGTCGTGCTGGGCGGCGCCAAGGTCTCCGACAAGCTCGGCGTCATCGCCAACCTGCTGACCAAGGTCGACCGGCTGCTGATCGGCGGCGGCATGGCCTACACCTTCCTCGCGGCCCAGGGCCACGAGGTCGGCAACTCGCTGCTCCAGAAGGACCAGCTCGACCAGGTCCGCGGCTTCCTCAACGAGGCCGCCCAGCGCGGCGTCGACCTCGTGCTGCCCGTCGACGTGCTGGCGGCGGTCACCTTCGCCGCCGACGCCGAGCACGAGGTGGTCGAGGCGACGGCCATCCCGGCCGACCGGGAGGGCCTGGACATCGGGCCGAAGACCCGTGAGCTGTTCGCCGCCAAGCTGTCCGACGCCCGTACCGTCTTCTGGAACGGGCCGATGGGCGTGTTCGAGTTCGACGCGTTCTCCGGCGGCACCAGGGCGGTGGCCGAGGCGCTGATCCGCTCCGACGCCTTCACGGTGGTCGGCGGCGGCGACTCGGCGGCGGCGGTACGCAGGCTGAAACTTCCCGAGGACGGCTTCTCGCACATCTCCACCGGTGGCGGGGCCAGTCTCGAATATCTCGAGGGCAAGACCCTGCCCGGACTCGCGGCGTTGGAGGACTGAAGGTTGACGCAGCGCAAGCCGCTCATCGCCGGCAACTGGAAGATGAACCTCAACCATTTCGAGGCCATCAAGCTGGTCCAGAAACTGGCCTTCGCGCTCAACGACAAGGTCTTCGACAAGGTCGAGGTGGCGGTCCTGCCGCCGTTCACCGACCTGCGCAGCGTCCAGACCCTGGTCGACGGCGACAAGCTCAGGATCGTCTACGGCGCCCAGGACCTGTCGGAGCACGACGCGGGCGCCTACACCGGTGAGGTGTCGGGCGCCATGCTGGCCAAGCTCGGCTGCACGTACGTGACCGTCGGGCACTCCGAGCGCCGCCAGTACCATCGCGAGGACGACGAGGTGGTCAACGCCAAGATGCTGGCCGCCGTCCGGCACTCGCTGACGCCCATCCTGTGCGTGGGCGAGGCCCTGCAGGTGCGTCAAGAGGGCCGACACATCGCGCATTGTTGTGCCCAACTCGACGGGGCGCTGCGCAAAATCACCGCCGAGCAGGCAAAATCGATAGTGGTGGCCTACGAACCGGTGTGGGCGATCGGCACCGGCGAGGTGGCCACCCCCGAGGACGCCCAGGAGGCGTGCGGTGCTCTGCGAGGCAGACTCGCCGAGCTCTACGACTCCGAAGTGGCCTCCGGGGTCCGTATCCTTTACGGTGGCTCGGTCAAGTCAGGCAATATCAAGGGGATCATGGCGCAGCCGGATGTCGACGGCGCCCTGGTGGGTGGTGCCAGCATCGATCCCGACGAGTTCGCGAGGATCTGCCGATTCTCCGATATGCCCGGCTAACTGAGCCGTTCCGGGGGTGCGACTTGACATCAGGCCGTACCCTCAAGAGGCAAGTCTGAATCGTCACGCGTAACAGAGCATTGAAGGAACAGGCATACCGTGGAACTCGGAATCTCTATCGCCCTCATCCTGGCGAGCCTTCTCATGATCCTGCTCGTCCTGCTCCACAAGGGCAAGGGTGGTGGCCTGTCTGACATGTTCGGCGGCGGTTTCTCGTCGAACTTCGGTGGTTCCTCGGTGGTGGAGCGCAACCTCGACCGGCTGACCGTCATCACGGGCACGGTCTGGTTCGTCTGCATCATCGCTCTCGGCCTGCTCATGAGGCCCTGAGCAACAAGTCAACGCGTGACAGTGATTCTCCCCCCGTGTCTGTACGCGGGGCGATCGAGCGAGGAGTTCATCCGTGGGTAGTGGCAACGCGATCCGTGGCAGCCGAGTCGGCGCCGGCCCTATGGGGGAGGCCGAGCGCGGCGAGGCGGCTCCGCGAGTGCGGGTCTCGTTCTGGTGCGCCAACATGCACGAGACGCGCCCCAGTTTCGCCAGCGACGCGGCGGTCCCCGAGACGTGGGACTGCCCCCGTTGCGGCCTCCCTGCCGGACAGGACGAGGCGGCGCCGCCTGCCCCGCCGAAGAACGAGCCGTACAAGACGCACCTCGCTTACGTGAAGGAGCGCAGGAGCGACAAGGACGGCAAGGCAATCCTCGAAGAGGCACTGGAACGCTTGCGCAACAACAAGTCCCCCTGGTAGTCGGTACGCCCAGGAGCGGCCGGAGGGGCCCCGGAGAGTCGTTCTCCCCGGGGCCCCTCCGTCATGGTCAGGCCCGTTCGTGCACCGGCTCGCCGTCGACGAACGTCATCCGGGCCCGCGTCGTCCAGATCTCGCCCGGCGGCAGCTCGAACGGGTCGCGGTCGAGCACCACCAGGTCGGCCGGCCGGCCCGGCTCGACGGCCCCGGCCGGGGAGCGGTTGATCCAGGCCGAGCCCTCCGTGTACGCGGTCATCGCGGCGGCCAGGCCGATGCGCTGGCCGGGCAGGAACGGGGTCTGCGCGGTCGGGTAGCCCGCGTGCACCGAACTGCCCGGTTCGGTGCGGTTGACGGCGACGTGCATGCCCTGCAACGGGTCGGCGTTCGAGACCGGCCAGTCGCTGCCCGCGCAGCACCGGGCGCCGTGCGCCAGCAGGTCGGCGAACGGGTACTGCCACGACGAGCGGGGTTCCCCGAGGTAGGGCAGTGTCAGCTCGTCCATCTGGGCGTGGTGGGTGGCCCACAGCGGCTGCAGGTTGGCCGTGACGCCCAGGGCGGCGAAGCGCGGCACGTCGGCGGGCTCGATGATCTGCAGGTGGGCGATGTGGTGCCGGTTGGCCGGGTCGGTGCCCTCGAAGCTGTCCAGGGCCTCGCGCACGGCCCGCTCGCCGATGGCGTGGAAGTGCACCTGGAAGCCGTGCCGGTCCAGTTCGGCGACGTACCCGGTGAGCTTGGCGGGGTCCACGTACGACAGCCCGGTGCCCCCGCACAGGCAGTACGGCTCCAGCGTCGCGGCCGTGAAGTTCTCCGTGATGCCGTCCTGCATGATCTTGACCGAGGTGGCGCTGAACCGGTCGAGCCCCTCGGCCAGGGCCCGGCGCGCGAGCAGGTCCTCGATCTGCTCGGCGCCCCGCGTGCGGTCCCACCACAGGGCGCCCACCACGCGCGCCTTCAGCCGTCCCGAACCGGCCGCCGCGAGGTAGGTGGGCAACTGGTCGTCGGAGCCCGCGTACGAGCCGACGATGGCGTCCTGCCAGCCGGTGATGCCCAGCGAGAACAGGTGCCGCTGGGCGTCGGCCAGGGCGTCGTCCAGGTCCTGGGCGGTCGGGCGCGCGGTGAGCAGGCCCACCAGGTCCATGGCGCCCTCGTGCAGCACGCCGGTGGGCTCGCCGGCGGCGTCGCGCTCGATGCGGCCGTCGGCGGGGTCGGGGGTGTCGCGGGTGATGCCGGCCCTTTCGAGGGCGCGGGTGTTGACCCAGGCGGCGTGGTGGTCGCGCTGGATCAGATAGGCGGGACGGTCGAGGAAGTCGATCTGGTCGCGATGGGGAAGGCCGGCGGGGAATGCCGACATGTCCCAGCCGCCGCCGTCAATCCACTCTTTTTCAAGATTCTTCGCGGCATAGTCAGCGATCTTTTCTCTGTATTCGTCAAGACCGAATATTTCTGACAAATCGCACTTTGCTCGTTCGAGGCCCGCCTGAACCGGATGCAGATGAGCGTCCGTGAAACCCGGCGTCAGCAGAGCGCCGTCGAGATCCACCGTCTCGTGGGGCTGCCGCGCCAGCTCGCGCTCCGGGCCCACGGCGGCGATCACGCCGTCGCGCACCAGCACGGCCGAGGTGACGACGCCCCGCGGGGTGAAGACGCGCCCGCCTCGGAAGAGGATGCTCATGGGTGTCCCTTCTGGTGTCCGGTCTAGTGCCCGGTGATCAGGTCGGCGAAGCGGGCCAGCGCCGAGGTGCGCGGCATCGTGCGCTCCCGGTGGTCGGCCACCCGGTACAGGCGGTACATCGCGTGCACCCCGAGCCACCGCAGCGGCTCCGGCTCCCACGCGCGCACCTGACGGCCCACCCACGGCAGCGACGTGAGCTCGCTCTCCTCGCCCAGTATGAGGTCGCGCAGCGTGCGCCCGGCCAGGTTGGTCGTGGTCACGCCGTGGCCGGTGTAGCCGCCCGCCCAGCCCAGGCCGGTGGCACGGTCCACGTGCACGGTCGAGCACCAGTCGCGCGGCACGCCGAGCACGCCCGACCATGCGTGCGCGACCGAGGAGGAGCGGGCGGCCGGGAAGAACTCGGTCAGCAGCCGCCACAGGGCCTCGACGGTCTGCCCGTGGGTGTGGCCGCGCGCGTCCACGCGCGAGCCGTACAGGTACGGGCGTCCGCGCCCGCCGAAGGCGATGCGGTCGTCGGCGGTGCGCTGGGCGTACATGTAGTAGTGGGCCAGGTCGCCGAGCAGTTCCGCGCCCTGCCAGCCGACCTCGTCCCAGAACGCGGCGGGCAGCGGGTCGGTGACGATCATGGAGCTGTTCATCGGCAGCCACTGCCTGCGCAGGCGGGGCAGGCGGGCGGTGAAGCCCTCGGTCGCGCGGATCACGTGGCCCGCCGTCACCGTGCCGTACGGGGTGAGCGCCCGGTGCGGGGTGATCGAGGTCACCGGCGTGCGCTCGTAGATGGGCACGCCCAGCCCGCGTACGGTCCTGGCCAGGCCCTGGGCCAGCTTGGCCGGCTGGATGCGGGCGCAGTGGGGGCTCCAGGATGCCGCCAGAGCCCCGGCGACGCGTACGTGGTGTGCCGGGTCCACCAGGCGCAGATCGGGCTCCTCGATGCCCCAGGAGCGGGCGGAGGACACGCTCCGGCGCAGGCGGGCGGCCTGGGCGGGGGTGCGGGCCACGTTCAGCACGCCGCCCTTGACCAGGTCGCAGTCGATCGACTCCTTCTCGCAGACCGCGATGACCTCGTCGATCGAGGCGTACATCTCGCGTTGCAGCCGCCGGGCGTCCGCGCCGTAGCGCTCGTGCGAGCCCGCGAGGTCGCCGGTCAGCCAGCCGCCGTTGCGTCCGGACGCGCCGAACCCGGCGAACTCCTGCTCCAGCAGCACGACGTTCAGCGACGGACGGGCGCATTTGAGGTAGTACGCCGTCCACAGGCCGGTGTAACCGGCGCCGACGATGGCCACGTCGGCCTGGAGGTCGCCGTCGAGCCGGGGGCCGGGGGCGGGCAGGCCGCCGGAGCGGTACCAGAAGGAGACGTCGCCGTTGACGAACTCCGGCGACAAAGGAACACGCACGTTCATGGCGACATATCCTCCTATACCGGGATAAGTCGGCGCATCTTGCGACGAAATACGCAATGAAACACGTCGTTAGCGGCCGTGTAACAGCCACCGGGCATGCTCGTGTCCATGGGATTCTTGCGCATCCGCACCACGGTGGACGAGCGACCCGGCCGCCTCGCCTCCCTGGCCTCCGCCCTGGCCCACAGGGGCGGCAACATTCTCGGCCTGAGCGTGCAGTCCGACGCCGGCGGAACCGTTGACGAGTTCGTCGCCGACATCCCCGCGGCCCCCGAGACGGTGCGCGAGGCCCTCGAAGCGGCCGGGGGCCGCGACGTCGTGGTGGTGCCCGCCACCGCCCACGAGCTGACCGACGAGCCCACCAGGGCGCTGCTGCTGGCCTCCAGGCTGCGGACGATGCCGTGGCGGCTGCCCGAACTGCTCGCGGAGTTGCTGCGCGCCGACGACGCCCGCTGGGTCTATGGTGAGGCGGTGAGTGATCTTCCCGACCCGACCCGGCTCATCGTGCCCGTGGCGCCCAAGCGCGCGGTCCGGCTGCGCCGCTCCGAACTGCCGTTCACGCTGACCGAGGCGGCCAGGGCGGCCTCGTTCGCGCGGCTCGCCCAGCCCGCCACCGAGCAGAGCGGCGGGGCCGAGCGCGCGATCAAGCTCAGCGACGGGGTCGAGATCACCGTCCGGCCGCTCACCTCGATCTACCGCGAGGCCGTGCGCGACCTGCACGACCGGTGCTCGCCGGAGTCGCGCAGGTTCCGTTACTTCACCTCCATGCCGGCGCTGCCGCCGCGCGTGTTCGACCGGCTGTGCGACCGGAACAGGGGACACTCGCTGGTCGCCGGGCACGACGGGCAGGTGGTGGGCATGGCCAGCCTCATGTTCACCCCCGACCCGGGCATCGCGGAGATGGCCTTCCTGGTCGAGGACCGCTGGCAGGGGCGCGGTCTGGGCACGGCGATGGCCAAGCTGCTCGTGACCACGGCCCGCGACCTCGGGTACGCCGAGGTCAGGGCCACCATGTTGTCCGACAACGCGCGGATGCGCCGGCTGCTGCTCTCGCTGGGCGCCACGCTCGGCTACACCGAGGACCCCGGCGTGGTCGAGGCCAGGCTGCCGGTGGGCGCGATGGTGTCAGCCTAGGGCCCCGCTCTCGCCGTCCGCGGGCCTGTCGTCCGGCGGCTGCTCCCGCCGGATGCCCAGGTGGCGTTCGATACGGTCGAGGCTCTCCTCGATGCGGGTGAGCCGCTCGCTCAGCGCGGAGCCGCCGGCGAACATCATCTCGGGCGGGCGGTCCCTGGGGCCGCGGCCCACGCGGTCCGCCACCCGCTGGCGCACGTCGGCGAGGTCCGCGCCCGCGTCGGCGAGCGCCTGGGCGGCCAGGCCCTCGCCCTCCCTGACGATCCCGAGCAGGATGTGCTCGGTGCCGATGTAGTTGTGCCGCAGTTGCAGCGCCTCGCGCAGCGACAGCTCCAGGACCTTCTTCGCCTGCGCCGTGAACGGGATGTGCCCGCCGGGCGTCGTGGCCGACCGGTCCGCCTCCCGCTCGACGAACACGCGCACGCGGTCGAGATCCACGCCGCAGCCGTCGAGGACCAGCGCGGCGAGCCCCTCACCCTCGCGGATGAGGCCGAGCAGGACGTGCTCCGTGCCGATGTGGCTGTGGCTCATCATCCGCGCCTCTTCCTGGGCGAGGACGATGACCCTGCGCGCACGGTCGGTGAAGCGTTCGAACACCGGGGGCCTCCGTTCGGCGGGCGCTGTCTCCACTATGCGCTACGAAACCGGGCATGTGGGGTATTTGACCTGTGTGGATCTTGACGAGGTGGCGGACCGGCTCTACGCGTTGCCGCCGTCCGAGTTCACCGCCGCGCGCACGGCAGAGGCGCGCGCGGCCAAGGACGCGGGCGAGGCGGGGCTGTCGCGGGAGATCGCGAAACTGCGCAGGCCGACGGTGTCCGCCTGGGCGGTGAACCGGCTCGCCCGCGAGCACCCCGGCGAACTGGCCGAACTGCTCGACGTGGGCGAGCGGCTGCGCGCGGCCTGGCAGGAGCAGGACGCCGGCGCGCTGGCGGAGCTGACCCGGCGAAGAGGCGAGGTCGCCGGGAGGGCGGGCCGCCTGGCCCGGCAGGCGGGCGAGTTGTCGGCCGCGGCCGGGACCGAGGTGGACCAGACCCTGGACGCCGCGCTGGTGGACGCCGGGGCCGCGGCGGAGGTGCGCCGGGGCCGGCTGGTCAAGCCGCTGCGCTACAGCGGCTTCGCGCCCGCGCCCGTCACCCGCGCCCCGGCCGTCCGCAAGCGGGCCGACGCCGACGGCGAGGCGGACGCGGCGGCCGAGGCGCGCCGGCGGGCGGAGGACGAGGCCAGGAGGGCCAGGGAACGCCAGGAGGCCGAGGCCGCGCACCGCGAGTGGCAGCGGGCGCTGCGCGAGGCCCAGGCGGAGCACGACGACCGGGCCGAGAAGGTCGCCCGGCTGGAGCGCAAGCTGGCCAAGGCCCGCAGGAGCCTGGACGACGCCCGCCAGCGGCTGGAGGTGACGCGGCGGGAGGAACGACAGGCCCGGCACCGCCTGGACCGCTAGACACACCCCTCGTTAAGGTGCACGAGACACTTTTCCGTACAGGTGGAGCGGCGATGACGACGTGGACCCCCGCCTCCATGCCGGATCTGACCGGCAGGACGGCCATCGTGACGGGCGCCGGCAGCGGCATCGGCCTGCCCACGGCCCTGGAACTGGCCCGGCACGGCGCCCACGTCATCGTGGCGGCGCGCGACCCGGACAAGGGCGCGCGGACCGCCGAGCGGATCGCCGAGGCGGTGCCCGGGGCGCAGGTCGAGCCCGGCCTGCTCGACCTGGCGGACCTGGCCTCGGTGCGGCGGTTCGCGGCCGGGGTGAGCGGTCTCGACCTGCTCGTCAACAACGCCGGCATCGCCATGGTCGCCAAGCAGGTGACCGAAGACGGCTTCGAACTGCAGTTCGGCACCAATCATCTGGGGCACTTCGCGCTCACGGGATTGCTGCTGCCGCTGCTGGCGGCCCGGCCGGGCGCGCGGGTCGTCACCGTGTCCAGCGACGCGCACGCCGCCGGGCGGATCGACTTCGACGACCTGGGCCTGGAGCGCCGCTACGGCCGCATGGCCGCCTACGGGCGCTCCAAGCTCGCCAACCTGCTGTTCGCGCTGGAGCTGCAACGGCGGGCCGACAGGGCGGGCGTGGACCTCAGGAGCGTCGCCGTGCACCCCGGCGCGACCGCCACCGGCATCGTCAAGGTGGGGCGGCTCCAGCCGCTGGTGGGGCTGGTGCTGAAGCCGGCCGCCGCCGGGGCCGTGCCCTCGCTGTACGCCGCGACCTCGCCGGAGGCGCGCGGGGGCGCGTACTACGGGCCGAAGGCCAAGCTGCTGCGGCCGTCGGCGACGGCCCGCTCGGAGGAGCTCGCCGCGCGGCTGTGGGAGGTCTCGGAGGAGCTGACCGGCGTGCGCTTCGAGGAGTTCGCCGGCCGCTGACGGACGCGCGGGCAGGTCGCCTGGTGGCCCGGACGCGCGGGCGGCTCACCTGAGGACCCCGGGCGTGCGGGCGGCTCACCCGATGCCCCCGGCGCGCGGGTGGCCTATCGGGTGGCCCGCGCCAGGTAGGCGCAGACCGGGAAGCCCTCCCGTGCGTACGGCGCCGCGAGTCGCAGGTAGTGCTCCCTGATGCGCTCGGCGACCTCCGGCGGCTGGTAGCCGATCATCCCGAACCTCGGCCCGCCCGACTCGACCACGCCCGTCCACCACTCGGTGAGATCGACCCGGTGCCGCCAGCGGAGCGCGTCGACGGCCGGCTCGCCGAAGCCCGCCTCCTCCAGCAGCGCGGTGAACGACGGCGGGGAGTCGTGGGCGCTGAAGGGACGGGCCGGGGGGTCGTAGGGGACCCGGGCGGCGGCGATGGCGTCGGCGAAGACGCTCGTGGCCGTCATCTCGTCGGACTTCCACCAGGTCAGGGAGAGTGTGCCGGCCGGGCGCAGCACGCGGCGCAGTTCCCGCAGCGTCCTGGAGGTGTCGGGCACGTGGTTGATGACGAAGTTGCCGACCACGGCGTCGAAGCGCGCGTCGTCGAAGGGCAGGTCGGGGAGCGTGGCCTGCCGGATGGCGGCGTACGGGTGGCGGCGGGCGGTCAGCTTCAGCATGACCGGATCGCAGTCGACCGCCGTGACCTCGGCTCCTAAGGCCAGCGCCGCAGCCGTCACCACGCCGGTGCCGCAGCCCACGTCGAGCAGGCGCGGAGCGCGGCTGTCGCGCGCCGAGGCGAGGAGGGGGCCGACGGTGTGGGAGCTGAGGTGGGCGAAGCCGCGATCGTACGCTTCGGCGTTGGTCACCGATTCAGCGTAACCTAGCGAGTGAACCTGACAATCTCCTGTGAGATTTTGCCGCAAAGCCTATTCTTTCGTGAAATATCGCCTCTAAGGTCGTCCGCATGACCCTCGACGCCTTCATCGACGCCCTCCCCAAAGCCGAGCTGCACGTCCACCTGATCGGCTCGGCCTCGATCGACACCGTGCTGGAGCTGTCGCGCCGCCACCCCGGCAGCGAGGTGCCCGCCACCGAGGAGGAACTGCGGCGGTTCTACACCTTCGTCGACTTCCCGCACTTCGCCCGCGTCTACCAGGCCGTCAACGCGCTCGTCCGCGAGCCCGAGGACGTGGCCACCCTCGTCACCGGCCTGGCCCGCGACCTCGCCCCCCAGGGCGCCCGCTACGTGGAGCTGCAGGTCACGCCGTACGCCCACCGCAGGGTCGGCATGCCCATGCGCGAGGTCACCGAGGCCCTGGACCTGGCCGCCCGCCGCTCGCTGGCCGAGCACGGCGTGGAGATGGCCTACATCTTCGACATCCCGGGCGAGTACGGCGAAGAGGCCGCGAAGGTGACGCTGGAGCACGCCCTCCAGGAACCTCCCGCCGCGCTGGTAGGTTTCGGCATCGGCGGAATCGAACAGGAGCGCGTGAAGTACCGCGACGCCTTCCGCTCCGCCTTCACCGCCGCCCGCGCGGCCGGCCTGCACAGCGTCCCGCACGGCGGCGAGATGTCCGGCCCCGAGACGATCTGGGAGGTCATCGACGGCTACGGCGCCGAGCGCATCGGCCACGGCATCAACTGCCTGGCGGACCCCCGCCTGGTCGCCCACCTCCGCGAGACCCAGCTCCCGCTGGACGTGTGCCCGACCTCCAACGTCTGCACGGGCCAGGTCGGCCGCGTCGAGGACCACCCGCTGCCCCGGATGCTGGAGGAGGGCCTGTACGTGACGCTGAACAGCGACGACCCGCCCATGTTCGCCACCACGCTGGCCGAGGAGTACCGGGTGGCGGCGCGCGCGTTCGGCCTCGGCAGGCAGGAGCTGGCCCGGCTCGCCGGCAACGGGGTGCGGGCCTCCTTCCTCGGGGAGGCGCGCAAGCGCGAACTGCTGGACGAGATCGACGCGCTGGTCAGCGCCGGTTGAGCTCCGACAGGGGCGTGTCGTAGAGCACCCGGCGCAGCCCCGGCTCGTACGGGTCGAGCTCGCCGGGGGCGAACGTGCACAGGCCGGAGGACCACCAGAACCGGCCGTCGGGGTCGCCCTGGTACTTGTAGGTCAGGCCGTCGGCGCTGAAGGCGGCCGAGCCGTCGGGCAGCGGCAGGAGCGTGGCGACCACCTCCTTGCGCACGGTGTCCCAGACGCGGGTGCCGCCGTCGGCGCAGCCCAGGGCGAGATGGCGGCCGTCGGGATGCCAGGCGACGCTCAGCGCGTCGGGGGCCGACTCCTCGAAGACCGGGGTGAGCGCGCCGTCGCCGACCCCGCTCCAGTGGGCCATGCCCAGCGTGCCGATGGTCGTCAGCAGCGTGCCGCCGGGGTGCCAGGCCAGCCCCGACACCGAGCCCACCCGGCTGGAGACGGAGTGCGTCTCCGTGCCGCTCTGGGCGTGCAGGATCCGCAGGCTGAACAGCCCGGCCGAGGCGATCAGCCGGCCGTCGGGACTCCAGGCGATCTTGGTGTCGGCGGTGTCGGGCAGCAGGGTCGTGACCGGCGAGCCGCCGGCGTTGTGGCCGACGGGGCGCAGGTGCAGGCCCAGGTCGTCCACCGTGGCCAGCAGCGAGCCGTCGGGGCTGCACGCGATGTCACGGCAGCGCTCCCGGCCGTTGGCGTGGTCGAGGGTGAGGTGCTTCTGTGCGGGTATCCACTGCGCCATGCTCCCGTCGGCCCCCGCCAGGAACAGCGAGTTGCCGCACCAGGTCAGCGCGTCCACGTAACGCATGCGCTGCTCCCGGCTGACCAGCCGGCCGGTGGCGAAGTCCCACAGGTGCGCGCCGCGCCCGCCCGTGGCCAGGCGTGTCCCGCGGGCGTGCCAGCTCACCGTCTGGACGGCCTGCGGCTGGTCGCTCAGATCGGCGCGGTAGGACGCCCGGTGGATGGTGACGCCGCTGACCGTCGCCGTGGCCAGGGAACCGTCGGTGGGATGCCAGGCGATCGCGTCGCACCGGTGGCCCACCCGGAACCGGGTGCGGGGCGGACGGCTGCCGTCGGCCCGCCACATGTCGATCCTGCCGTCCTTCGAGACGATCGCGATCTCCGCGCCGTCGGGGTGCCAGGCCACCGCGACCGGGTCCTTGGCCCCGTCGCCCACGATGCGCGGCAGCCGCCGGCCGCTGGGATCCCAGAGCCGGACGGTGCGGCCCATCCCCGAGACGGTCACCACGGCGTCGCCGTCGGGGCTCCAGTCGAAGGCCGCGACCTCCGTGGCCTCGTCGCACAGGACCCGGTACCGCGCCGCGCCCTCGACCCTGAGATACAGCGCGCCACCCGCGAGGATGGCCAGCACCTTGTCCCGCGGGTGCCAGGCCACCTGCGCGACCAGGGGCTTGGCGGAGAAGTGGAAGGTCTCCTTGATCCGGCGGGCGGTCGGGTCCCAGAGCCTGATCACGCCGTCGAGGGAGGCGATGGTGAGCAGCCGCCCGTCGGGGTGCCAGGCCACCGCCATGATCCGCTCGTCCTTCAGCGCCAGTGCCGTGACCGAGCGCCCGGCGACGAAGTCCCACAGGCGCACGCCGTCGTTCTCCACCGAGGCGATGATCCGGCCGTCCGGGTGCCAGGCCAGGGACCTCGACCTCTTCGACGGCGCGGGCAGCTCCAGGCAGGGGCTCATGACCCCCGGCAGGGCGGTGCCGAAGCCCGTGCGGCCGTTCAGGCGGAAGTTCCGGTCCAGCACGGCGCCGATGAGCGCGGCGTGCTGCCACTTGGCGTGCTCCACCTTCGCCCCGCGCAGGTCCACGCCCAGCAGCCGGGCGCCGGACAGGTCGGCCGCGCCCAGGTCGGCGTCCGCCAGCGTCGTCCTGGCCTGGCCCGGGACGGAGGTCAGCACGGCGTCGCGCAGGTCGGCCCCGCACAGGTTCGCCGTGCGCAGGTCGGCCCCCGACAACATCGCCTCGCGCAGATCGACGCCCTGCAGGTCCCGGCCGGCGAGCACCGCGCCGTCGGTCAGGTACGAGCCGCGCAGGTCGGCCCCCTCGGCGGGCAGGAACGCCAGCGCGTTCACACCGGCGAGCTCCTTGAGGAACTGCGACAGCAGCCCCGACAGGGATTTGCGCCACAGCTCGGGCAGGGCCCGCTCGCCCGCCGCGATCCGCTCCGCCATGTGGTTGGCGACCAGCCACTCCATGACCGACTGGTGCACGAAGGTGAAGCGTCCGTCCTCCGTGCGCACCATGAGCGTGCCGGAGCCCACCATGTGGGTGGCCTCGTCCTCGGTGATCTGCCGGTCGGCCAGGTCGGACAGCGCCTCGCAGGCCGAGCCCAGCTCCGCCACACCGAGCGTCATCTCGCCCGACTCCCACATCCGCATGGCCAGATGGGTGATCGCGGCCCACCGCTCCTCCACCGACAGGCCGGGCGGGGAGCCGGGGGTGACCGAGCGCTCGTACTCGTAGACGAGCCACTGCTCCAGCAGCTCCCGGTACAGGTCGGCGGCGGTGATCAGGCCGCGCCCGGCCTGGATGTCGCGCAGCCGCGACTCGTCGAGACGCGCGATGAAGTCCAGCATGCGCGGGTTCCTGGACAGCCCGAGCAGGTCGCGCACCCCTTCGAGCAGCTCGAAACGGGCCTGGGCCGCCTCGGCGCTGCCCAGCCGGTTGGTCAGGAAACGCAGGATCTGGTCCTGGTCGAAGTCCAGCACCTTGACCAGCCGCCGCCCCGGCAGCGCCGCCAGCCGCGACGACAACGCCGTCTCCACCTGCTGGTCGGACAGGAAGTGCTGGGTACGGCTGGTCAGCACGATCTTGGCCCGCCCGCCGGCCGCCTGGATGAGGCTCTCCAGGTACTCGGCCGCCCGCTGGTAGGTCACCCGCAACGCCAGCTCGTCGAAACCGTCGAACAGCAGCAGCACCCGCCCGTCGTGGATCAGCGCCCGCAACGTGCGCAGGTCGATGACCTCCTCGCCCGACTTGGCCAGGTGCGCGGCCAGCATCCCGTCGATGCCCTGGGCCTTGTCGAGCTGGCGCAGCTCCACCAGCACCGGGACGATCGGCGGCTCCTGCGAGGCGTGCACCACCTTGGCCAGCTCGCGCAGCAGGAACGTCTTGCCGTGCCCGAAGTCGCCGAGGACCACGACGAACCGGCCGTCGTAGTCCGCCGCCCAGCGGCGCAGCCTGGCCAGCAGGTCGTGCCCGTCGGCGCCGGAGCCCACCACGCTGTAGCGCTGGCTGACGTAGAGCTGGGAGGGGTAGATGCGGTCCCCGGCCAGCGCGGCGGCCTGCCGGTCGGCGTAGGGGCGCAGGTCGTACAGGCCCTGGAACTCCGCCAGCGACTGTATCCGCACGCCCTTGGCCGCGGCCCACTCCCGCAGGTCCGCCGGGGCCGGGCGGCCCTCATGGACGAAGAACGAGGTCAGCGAGGAGTCGCCGGCCCGGTGCTGGGCGTCCACGGTCCGGACGAACTCCTCGACCGCCTCCCGGGTGAGCTCGCCCTCGCACACCCCGATCGGGAACGACGACGTCCAGAGCTCCTCCTGCCTGGTGACACGCAGGTAGCCGCGGCGGCGGGGCGGGCGGACCGCCTCCACCCGGGCGTCCGGCATGCGGGCGGCGCAGATCTCGCCGGTCCTGGCCAGCAGGTCGTCGATGGGCTCGGCACGCGCTCCCGCGAGGTCGCCGGTGAAGACGGGGCCGTAGTTGTCGCGGCCGATCGCGACGGCCCGCGGGCCGGAGGCGGCGATCGGCGGGCCGTCAGGCCGCTCCGCCTCGCCCACCCGGATCACCTCGGGACCCGGGCCGAGTACGGGCAGGTCGCCCAGCCGGGACCGGCCCGGCTCCGCGCACAGCAGCACGTGCAGCAGCCGGCCGGGCAGGCCGCTCAGCCGGGCGGGGGCGTGGTGGGACAGGCCGATCCGCAGCCAGCCCTCGGCCTGGTAGCGGCCCAGCTCGCGCCGGAACCACCGGACCTGCTGGCCGCCCAGCTCCGGCGACTGCTCCAGATGCGTGTGCCCGACGGTCGAGTTGAACGCCGCGACCACCGTCCGCAGCGCCGGGACCTCGAAGAACGACCACCACTGGTCGGGCAGGAACCGCGCGCCCTCGACACCCCGGTAGAACTCCTGGAAGAAGTCGGCGTACGGCCGCCACTTCGGCCAGTACGGCGGCTGCGGCCCCTCCTCCTCGTCCGCCCGCTCCAGGAAGTACGCCCGGCACTTGTTGCGGTTGACGTCACGCTCGCCGGGAACGACGGCCACCCGGTCGCGGTCGAGCCCGAAACGCTCGCACACGCCCGACAGCCGCTCCAGTGCCCGCGCGTAGTCACCGGGCCTGGCCTGCTCGGCCAGGTCACCGGAGACCACGATCAGATCGGGCGGCTCCTCGGAGCGGACCTCGAACAGGGGGCCGGCCAGGTGCAGCACCGCGATGGACCCGTCCGCCATGCCGCAATCCTAGGAGCGGCGCCGTTCACGGGGAGGCTATTCGTCCCAGCTCCGGCGGAATCTTGCCGGCCGCCCCGCGGTCCAGCAGGAACAGCGTCCTGACCCGCCCGCGGGCCCCCGCGGCCGGCACCTGCACCGGCCCGGAGGCCGACAGAGCGAGCCGCACCGCGCCCGCCTTCTCCGCCCCGGCCGCCACCACCCACACCTCGCGCGCGGCCTGGATGGCGGGCAGCGTGAGCGAGATGCGCGTCGGCGGCGGCTTCGGCGAGCCGTGCACCGCCACCACCGGCCGCTTGTCGTACAGCGCCGGCAGCCCCGGGAACAGGGAGGCCACGTGCGCGTCGGGGCCCATGCCGAGCAGCATCACGTCGAAGCCCGGCACCGGCCCGTGGTCCTCGGGACGGGCCGCCGCGCGCAACTCGGCGGCGTACGCGTCGGCCGACTCCTCGGCCGTCATGCCCGCGTCGGGGCCGCGCATGACGTGCACCCGGGCGGGGTCCACGTCCACGTGGTCGAGCAGCGCCTCACGGGCGCCGGTCTCGTTGCGCTCCTTGTCACCGGTGGGCACGAAACGCTCGTCGCCCCACCAGACGTCCAGGCGCCGCCAGTCGACGGCGTCCCTGGCGGGGGTGGCGGCGATGGCCGCCAGCGTGGCGATGCCGACCGTGCCCCCCGTCAGCACGATCGACGCCGAGCCCTTGGCCGACTGCGCGTCCACCAGCCGCGTGATGATCCGCGCGGCCACGGCCTTGGCCAGGACGTCGCCGTCACGGTGCACGACGATGCCCGGAACGTTCATGGCCGTCTCTCCTTGAACTGCCGTCATCCCTTGTACGTCCTCGCGAATCGCTTGACCGCGGCCTCGTAGATCTCGTCGCTGTCGAGCCTGCGCATCTCCTCGGCCATCAGCTCCGAGGTCTGCCGCCTGGCCAGGGCCACGTTCCGGTCGGGCTGGCCGGGACGGGAGAGCGTGGCCAGGCGGGAGTCGGTGCGGACCACCGTCAGCTCGCCCTCGGCCAGTTGCAGGCGCACCGAGGTCAGCCCCGGCCCGCCGGACTCCACGACCCTGATCGGCGCCCCGAGCCGCTCCGACAGCCAGGCGGCCAGCAGCGGCGCGCTCGGATGACCGGCGGCGGCCTCGACGACGCCCTTGCGCACCTTGCCCACCGGCTGGTCGAACGCGGCGGCCAGCAGGCTGCGCCACGGCGTCAGCCGGGCCCAGGCCAGGTCGGTGTCGCCGCGGGCGTACCCCTTGGCCCGGGTGACCAGCGACTTGACGCCGCCGTCGTCGAAGCCCTTGGCGTCGGTGATGCGGCGCTGGGCCAGCGCCCCGATCGCGTCCTTGGACGGCGCGTCGGGGGCCGCGCCCGGCCACCACGCCACCACCGGTGTGTCGGGCAGCAGCAGCGGGCTGACCACGGAGTCGGCGTGCTCGGTGAGCTCGCCGTACAGGCGCAGCACCACCACCTCGCCGGGCGTGTTCTCGCCGATGCGCAACTCGGCGTCGAGCCGGATGGCCTCCTCCGGCTCCCGCTTGATCACGACGATGATGCGCGAGGGGTGCTCGCGGGCCGCCTCGGTGGCCGCGCGCAGCGCGTCGTACTGGTGGCGCTCCTCGCAGACCACGACCAGCGTGAGCACCATGCCGATGGCGGGGGCGCCCATCTGGTGACGGAGGTGGGTGAACTGGGCGGCGATCTTGCCGGCGGTGGTGTCCGTCAGCATGAACGTGGTCATCTAGAGTCTCCTCCACACGCGGCCGTCGCGGGCCATCATCGCGTCGGCCGACTCCGGCCCCCACGAGCCCGCCTCGTACGCCTCGGGCTGGCCCTGCGTGGCCCAGAAGTCCTCGATCGGGTCGAGGATCTTCCACGACAGCTCCACCTCCCGCTGGTGCGGGAAGAGCGGCGGATCGCCGATCATCACGTCGAGCAGCAGCCGCTCGTACGCCTCCGGCGACGACTCCAGGAACGACTCGCCGTAGGCGAAGTCCATGGAGACGTCGCGCACCTCCATCGCCGTCCCCGGCACCTTCGAGCCGAAGCGCACCGTGATGCCCTCGTCCGGCTGGACGCGGACCACCAGCGCGTTCTGGCCCAGGATCTCGGTGTCGTCCTTGCTGAAGGGCAGGTGCGGGGCACGCTGGAAGACCACGGCCACCTCGGTGACGCGGCGGCCCAGGCGCTTGCCGGTGCGCAGGTAGAACGGCACGCCGGCCCAGCGCCGGTTGGCGATCTCCAGCTTCACGGCCGCGTACGTCTCGGTCGTGGACTCGGGCGAGATGCCGTCCTCCTGCAGGTAGCCGACGACCTTCTCGCCGCCCTGCCAGCCCGCCGCGTACTGGCCGCGCGCGGTGTTGAGCCCCAGGTTGGCAGGCAGCCGCACGGCCTTGAGCACCTTCTCCTTCTCCCGCCGCAGCGCGGAGGCGTCGAAGGAGGTGGGGTCCTCCATCGCGACCAGCGCCAGGAGTTGGAGCAGGTGGTTCTGGATCACGTCGCGGGCCGCGCCGATGCCGTCGTAGTAGCCCGCCCGGCCGCCGATGCCGATGTCCTCGGCCATCGTGATCTGCACGTGGTCGACGAAGCCGCGGTTCCAGATCGGCTCGTAGAGGTTGTTGGCGAACCTCAGCGCCATGATGTTCTGGACGGTCTCCTTGCCCAGGTAGTGGTCGATCCGGAAGATCGAGCTCTCCGGGAAGGCCGAGGTGGTGATCTCGTTCAGCTCGTGCGCCGACTGCAGGTCGTGCCCGAACGGCTTCTCGATCACCACCCGGCGCCACGAGCCGTCGGGCGCGTCGGCCAGCCCCGTGCGCTTGAGCTGCTCCACCACCACGGGGAAGAACTTCGGCGGCACCGACAGGTAGAAAGCGTAGTTTCCGCCGGTGCCCCTGGTCTCGTCGATCTCGGCCAACGCCATGGCCAGCGCGTCGAACGCCCCGTCGTCCGAGAACTCGCCCGGCACGAAGTGGATGCCCTCGCGGATCTGCTTCCAGACCTCCTCACGGAAGGGGGTCCTGGCATGCGCCTTGACGGCGTCGTGCGTCAACTGGGCGAAATCCTGGTCTTTCCAATCCCGCCGGGCGAAACCGACCAGCGAGAAGCCGGGCGGCAGCAGCCCCCGGTTGCCCAGGTCGTAAATCGCCGGCAACAGCTTGCGCTTGGCCAGGTCACCCGTCACGCCGAACAACACCATCACGCACGGTCCCGCCACCCGGGGCAGCCGCTTGTCGCGCGGGTCGCGCAGCGGGTTGGCGGCGGCCACCTCCTCGGTGGTGGCGGTGCCCGCGACGGCCGCCGCCACGGTGACGGCCTCCTCCGCGGGTGCTGCCGGGTCTGTCATCTCAAGCCTCCTGTGCGGCCTCGAGCAAACGCGCGACGCCCGCCGCGCGGTCGGTCAAATGCAGTCGTACGGCCGGGCGCCCGCGGGTCTCCAGGGCGCCCAGGTCGCCGAGCGCCTGGGCGAGCTGCAGCCCACCCAGGCCGTAGGGCCTGCCGGGCACGGCGACGTCGTCCGTCACCGCCCCCGTGATCTGCAGGAACACGCCGTTCTGCGGCCCGCCCTTGTGGTACTGCCCGGTGGAGTGCAGGAACCGCGGCCCCCACCCGAACGTCACCGGCCGGTCGGTGCGCAACGCCAGCAGCGCGCGCAACGTCAGCGGATCGGCCATCATCCACGCGTCGGTCATCTGCTCGAAGTCGGCCCCGTCGGGCACGGGGGCGTCGAAGGCCGCCAGCCGGTCCAGGTAGGCCATGACCGCCAGGTAGCCGTCGCCGGGGACCGCGTTCAGCAACGCGGCGAACACGCCGGGCAGGTCCTTGGCCGTGGCCGCGCCGTACACCTCGACGGGGCCGTCCACGAACGCGGGCGCGCCCACCGGCAGGTCGGGCAGGGCCAGCAGGACGGCGGTGTTCTCCTTCGACTCGGCCACGTTCGGCTGGTCGAACGGGTCGACGCCGAGCAGCAGCCCGGCGATCGCGGTGGCGTACTCCCAGACCAGGAACTGCGCGCCCAGCGGCCCGTCCACGCGCACGTCGCCGGCGTCGGACTCGATCGCCACGACCAGTTCGTCGGCGGCCCCGGTGGGGTCGGCGCCCACGACGGGCAGGATGCCCCTGCCCCGCTTGCCGGTCGACTCGGCGACGAGCTGCTCGATCCAGTCGGGCAGCCCGTAGGACGGCGAGAGCTGGTCGTCGAGCACCAGCTTGTCGCGCCCGGCCAGCGCCGCACCGCCGAGCGCGCACCCCAGGTCGAGCCCCGGGTTGCCGCTGTCGAGCGACAGCAGCGGCAGCACCTGCCCGGCGTCGTCGAGCAGCCGGGCCACGTCGGCGCCCGCCAGCGCCGCGGGCACCAGCCCGTACGGCGACAGGGCGGAGAACCGGCCGCCCACGTCGGGCGGCGCGAGCACCACCCGGTGACCGCCGTCGGCGGCCAGCCGCTCCAGCGGCGAGCCCGGGTCGGTGACGACCACGACGCGGCCCGCGGGATCGAGGCCCGCCTCCGCGAAGAGCTCCCGGTAGATCCGCAGCAGGCAGTCGGTCTCCACGGTCGAGCCGCTCTTGCTCGCCACGACCACGACCGTGGCCTCCAGGCGCTCGGCCAGCGCCCGGCGGACCTGGCCGGGGTCGGTCGTGTCGAGCACGGTGAGCGGCACGTCGAAGGTGGCGCAGATGACCTCCGCCGCCAGCGACGAGCCACCCATCCCGGCCAGGACCACGTTCGTCAGGCCCTCGGCACGGGCCCCCGCCGCGAGCTCGCCCAGGGCGGGCAGGAGCTCGCGGGAGGAGCGGGGCAGCGTCAGCCAGCCGAGCCTGACAGCCGCCTCCGCCTCGGCGTCCTCACCCCACAACGTGGGGTCGCCGCCGGCGAGCCGCGCGGGCACGCCGTCGGCGACGAGGCGCCCCGCGACGGAGGAGGCGGCCGAGGCCACCCCCTCCTCGCGGAAGGAGACCTCCATCACGGAACCAGGTTCTTGGTGACGCTCTCGAGCAGCTCGTTCCAGGACGCCTCGAACTTCTCCACGCCCTCGTCCTCCAGGACCTTCACCACGTCGTCGTAGTCGACGCCGGCGTCCTTGAGCGCGGCCATGGTGTTCCACGCCTGCTCGTAGAAGGGACGCACGGTGTCGCCGGTCACGTTGGCGTGGTCGGCCGTGGAGTCGAGCGTCTTCTCCGGCATCGTGTTGACGGTGCCGGGGGCCACGAGCTGGTCGACGTAGAGGGTGTCGGAGTACTCGGGGTTCTTCACGCCGGTCGAGGCCCACAGCGGACGCTGCGGACGGGCGCCCGCCGCGCGCAGGCGCTGCCAGCGCTCGGAGTTCACCACTTCCTCGTACGCCGCGTACGCCAGGCGCGCGTTGGCCACGCCCGCCTTGCCCTTCAGCTCGGGCTTGCCCAGCCGGTCGAGGCGCTTGTCGATCTCGGTGTCGACGCGGCTGACGAAGAACGAGGCCACCGACTCGATCGTGGCCAGGTTGAGGCCCTTGGCCTGCGCCGCCTCGAGACCCGCGAGCCAGGCGTCCATGACCGCGCGGTAGCGCTCGAGCGAGAAGATCAGCGTGACGTTGACGCTGATGCCCTCCGACAGCGCCTGCGTGATCGCGGGCAGCCCCTCCAGGGTGGCGGGGATCTTGATGAGCAGGTTGGGCCGGTCGACCGTCCACCACAGCGCGCGGGCCTCGGCGATCGTCTTCTCGCTCTCGCGGGCCAGCCGCGGGTCGACCTCCAGCGACACGCGGCCGTCGACGCCGCCCGTGGCGTCGTAGACCGGGCGCAGCACGTCGGCGGCCCAGCGGATGTCGTAGGTGGTGATGGCGCGCACGGCCTCGCCCACGTCGACGCCGCGTACGGCCAGGTCGTGGAGCTGGGCGTCGTAGGCGTCGCCCTTGCTGAGCGCGTTGGCGAAGATCGTCGGGTTGGAGGTGACCCCGACGACGTTCTTGTCCCGGATCAACTGCTCGAGGTTGCCGCTGCGCAGGCGCTCACGGCTGATGTCGTCGAGCCAGATGGCAACGCCCTGGCCGGACAGCTTGTTGAGGATCTCGCTCATCTTGTCTTCAGTTTCCCGTCGTCTCGCCCTTGTCCTGACCCAGCTTGGCCAGGCTCGCCTTCGCCGCCGCCGCGACGCGGTCGGCCGTCAGCCCGAACTGCTCGTACAACGTCTTGTACGGGGCAGAAGCACCGAAGTGCTCGAGGCTGACGACCTCGCCGCATTCGCCGACGTACTCGTGCCAGCCGAGCGCGATGCCCGCCTCGACCGCCACCCGAGCCCGGATCGACGAGGGCAGGACCGTCTGCTTGTATGCGGTCTCCTGCCCGTTGAACCACTCGACACACGGCATCGAGACCACCCGCGTCGGGATGCCCTGCGCCTCCAGCAGCTCCCGGCCGTCGAGCGCGATCTGCACCTCGCTGCCGGTGGCGATGACGATGACCCTGGGCTGGCCGTCGGACGCCTCGCGCAGCACGTAACCGCCGTGGGCCACGCCCTCGGCGCTGGTGCCCTCGAACACCGGAAGGTTCTGCCTGGTCAGCGCGAGGGCGGCCGGGCGGTCGGTGTGCTCGAGCACGGTCTTCCACGCGTGCGCCGTCTCGTTGGCGTCGGCGGGACGCACCACGTCGAGGCCGGGGATCGCGCGCAGCGCCCACAGGTGCTCGATCGGCTGGTGGGTCGGGCCGTCCTCGCCCAGGCCGATCGAGTCGTGCGTCCAGACGTAGGTGACCGGCAGCTTCATCAGCGCGGCCAGCCGCACCGACGGGCGCATGTAGTCGGAGAAGACCAGGAACGTGCCGCCGTACGGGCGGGTGCCGCCGTGCAGCGCGATGCCGTTCAGGATCGCGCCCATGGCGTGCTCGCGGATGCCGAAGTGCAGCGTGCGGCCGTAGCGGTTGCCGGGGAACTCCTTGGTCTGGTGCTCCTCCGGGATGAAGGACGGCTCGCCCTTCATCGTGGTGAGGTTGGAGTCGGCCAGGTCGGCCGAGCCGCCCCACAGCTCCGGCAGCACCGGCGCCAGCGCGCTGAGCACGTCGCCGCTGGCCTTGCGGGTGGAGACGGAGGCGTCCTGCTGGAACGACGGCAGCGCCGTGGCCCAGCCGGCGGGCAGCTCGCGCCGGGAGATGCGGTCGAGCTCGGCGGCCCGCTCGGGGTTGGCCAGCCGCCACTCGGCGTACGACTTCTCCCACTCGGCGTGCCCGGCGCGCCCGCGCTGGGCGATGCCGCGGGCGTGCGCCAGCACCTCGGCCGGCACGTCGAAGGTCTTGGCCGGGTCCATGCCCAGCACCCGCTTGGTGGCGGCCACCTCGGCCTCGCCCAGGGCGGAGCCGTGGATCTTGCCGGTGTTCTGCTTGTTCGGCGCGGGCCAGCCGATGATCGTGCGCAGCCGGATGAACGACGGGCGGCCGGTCTCCGCCTTGGCCGCCTCCAGCGCCTTGTACAGGGCCGGGACGTCCTCGACGTACTCGCCGGAGGCGGTCCAGTCGACGCTCTGGGTGTGCCAGCCGTAGGCCTCGTAACGCTTGACGACGTCCTCGGACAGCGCGATCTGCGTGTTGTCCTCGATGGAGATGTGGTTGTCGTCGTAGATGACGATGAGGTTGCCCAGCTTCTGGTGGCCGGCGATCGAGCTGGCCTCGTGGCTGATGCCCTCCTCGATGTCGCCGTCGCTGACGAAGCACCAGATGTGGTGGTCGAAGGGGGAGGCGCCCTGCTCGCTCTCGGGGTCGAACAGGCCGCGCTCGCGGCGGGCGGCCATGGCCATGCCGACCGCGTTGCCCAGGCCCTGGCCCAGCGGGCCGGTGGTGGTCTCCACGCCGGCGGTGTGGCCGTGCTCGGGGTGGCCGGGCGTGAGGCTGTCCCACTGGCGCAGCCGCCGCAGGTCGTCCAGCGTCAGGCCGTAACCGGAAAGGTAGAGCTGGATGTAGAGGGTCAGGCTGCTGTGGCCGCACGACAGCACGAACCGGTCCCGTCCGATCCAGGTGGGATCGGTCGGGTCGTGGCGCATCACCCGCTGGAACAACAGGTAGGCGGCGGGGGCCAGGCTCATGGCGGTGCCGGGGTGACCCGAGCCCGCCTTCTCCACTGCGTCCATCGCCAGGGCTCGAACGACATCGACCGCCTGCTTGTCGAGGTCGGTCCATTCAAGGGCTGGCACGAGTTCGGTGCTCAAGTGCTCGATCTCCGGAATCTAGTTGTCATCGGGTTGTGCCGGTCGGCTGTCCCGCCCGCGGCGGACCGCGTCCGGCGGCCGCCCGCAGGTTGCGCGGCCCGCGCCTACACGGACCCTAACCGAGTGGAGACGACGATCGATTCCCATTCCACCCGCGCGTGTCCATGTACGGCGCAAGCCCCCCATTGGCCGGACCGGCCGCCTCTGCGACTACAGTTTGTTTGTTCGCAGGGGCGTCACGGCGCCCGCCCATGGATCCGCTCTTATCAGAGGTTACGCGTTGACTTCCGACAGGCTGGAAGCGCCTTGACGGTGCTGACAAACAGGCAGGCGACGGCCCCGTCACCCCGTGTGGAGGCGCCGCGCTCGTTCGCCACGACGGTGAAGGCCTACATCGCGCTCACCAAGCCGCGGATCATCGAGCTGCTGCTGATCACGACGCTGCCCGTGATGTTCCTGGCCGCGGGCGGTCTGCCGCCGCTGTGGACGTCGATCGCGGTCATGGTGTTCGGCACCCTGTCGGCGGGCAGCGCCAACGCGCTCAACTGCTACGTCGACCGCGACATCGACCAGAAGATGCGCCGCACCCGCCGCCGTCCGCTGGCCAGGCACCAGGTCTCGCCGCGCGGCGCGCTCGTCTTCGGTCTCGTGCTGGGCGCGCTGTCCACGGCGGGCCTGTGGCTGACGACCAACTGGCTGGCCGCGCTGCTGTCGCTCGGGGCGATCCTGTTCTACGTGCTGGTCTACTCGATGCTGCTCAAGCGGCGCACGGCCCAGAACATCGTGTGGGGCGGCATCGCGGGCTGCATGCCCGTCATGATCGGCTGGGCCGGCATCACCGAGCGGCTCGACTGGGCGCCGCTGGTGCTGTTCGGGGTGGTGTTCTTCTGGACGCCGCCGCACACCTGGACACTGGCCATGCGCTACAAGGAGGACTACGCGGCGGCCAAGGTGCCGATGCTGCCGGTGGTGGCCACCGAGCGGCGGGTCGTGCTGGAGTCCATCGCCTACACCTGGGCCACCGTGCTGTGCTCGCTGGCGCTGTGGCCGGTGGCGGGCACCACGCTGTTCTACCCGGTGGTGGCCGCGGTGCTGGGTTTCATGTGCCTGTGGGAGGTGCACCGCCTGCTGGCCCGGCTCAACGCCGGCAAGAGCGGCGTCGACCTGCGGCCGATGCGGTTCTTCCACTGGTCCAACGCCTATCTGGCGCTGCTGTTCCTGGCCGTGGCGATCGATCCGCTGCTGGCCTGAGCGACACGCGCGTCTCGCGGAGGGCCCGGCCGTTGCGCCGGGCTTTTTCCGGTCCATATCATGCACACATGAACAGTTCTTCAGGTGTGGTGGCCGGTCTGCACGGGTGCGCCGTGCAGGAGCCGGACGCGGCCCGTGTCGCGGCCGCCCGCGACCGGCTCGTCACGCCTGAGGAGGCCACCCGGCTGGCCGAGCTGTTCCGCCTGCTCGGCGACCCGACCAGGGCCCGGCTGCTGTACGCGCTGCTGGAGGCGGGGGAGCTGTGCGTGTGCGACCTGTCGGACGCCGTCGAGGTGAGCGACACGGCCGTCTCCCACGCGCTGCGCCTGCTGCGCACGGCCGGGATCGTGGCCGGCCGCAGGTCCGGCCGGATGATCTACTACCGGCTGGCCGACGCCCACGTCCGCCTCCTGCTCGACCTCAGCCGGGAGCACCTGAAGGAGACCGGATGAGCGCGGGCCACGGGCACGGGCACGGTCATGGGCACGGTCATGGGCACGGGGTGCGCCCGGACGCGGACCGCCGCTACCTGATCGGCGCGCTGGCGCTCATCGTCGGCTACATGGCCGTCGAGGTCGTCGCCGGCGTGCTCGCCAACTCGATCGCGCTGATCTCCGACGCCGCCCACATGCTGACCGACGCCAGCGCCATCGTGCTGGCGCTGGTCGCGATGCGCTTCGCCGCCCGGCCGGCCAAGGGGGCCTACACCTTCGGCTACAAGCGGGCCGAGATCCTCTCGGCGCAGCTCAACGGGGTGACGCTGCTGCTGCTGGTGGCGTACTTCGTCTATGAGGGCGTGCGCCGCCTGGTCGAGCCGCCGGCCGTGCACGGGCCGGTGGTGCTGGTGACGGCCCTGGCCGGCATCGCCGTCAACGCGCTGGCCGCCTGGCTGCTGTCCAGGGCCGACCGGCGCAGCCTCAACGTCGAGGGTGCCTTCCAGCACGTGCTCAACGACATGTACGCCTTCATCGCCACGGCGCTGTCCGGCCTCGTGGTCTGGCTGACCGGCTTCCGCCAGGCCGACACGATCGCCGCCCTGGTCGTGGCCGCGCTGATGCTCAAGGCCGGCTGGGGGCTGCTGCGCGACTCGAGTCGCGTGCTGCTCCAGGCGGCGCCCCCGGGCCTGGACCCCGACGAGATCGGCCGCCTGCTGGCCGCCCAGCGCGACGTCGAGGAGGTGCACGACCTTCATGTCTGGACGGTGACGAGTGGCTATCCGACGCTGTCGGCCCACGTGATCGTGGCGAGGGGCGCCGACTGCCACAGCGTGCGCACGCGGCTCGCCGACCTGCTGCACGACCGGTTCGAGATCGGCCACACGACGCTCCAGGTCGACCACGGCAGCCCTGGCCTCGACCGGCACTGCGAAGACCCGCACGGACCCCGGCACTCTGATCCGTTAAAGTCACCCTATGGCGACCCGTGATCCACGCTGGGTGTTGAAGGACCGCCCGTCGTTCACGTTGATCATCGGGCTGGTCCTCACCGGCTTGTGCGCGCTGGTCTCGTTCTCCTTCGACGTGTTCAACGGCGCGCCGGTGCAGTTCTTCATCGCCCTTGCCCTCGCGCTCGCCCCGGTGCCGCTGCTGCTCGCGGCGGTGCTGGCGCTCGACCGGATGGAGCCGGAGCCGCGCAGCAACCTGATCTTCGCCTTCGCCTGGGGCGCGGGCATCGCGGTGCTCGTGGCCGGTGTGATCAACTCGCTCAACCTGCACTACATCATCGACACCGCCAACCTGTCGGAGGCCAGCGCCCGCAACCTCGCGGCCACCTTCGGCGCGCCGGTGGTGGAGGAGACGATGAAGGGCCTGGTGCTGCTGGGCCTGCTGAGGTTCCGCCGGGCCGAGCTGGACGGGCCGACCGACGGCGTCATCTACGCCAGCATGGTCGGCCTCGGCTTCGCCATGAGCGAGAACGTCAGCTACTACCTGGGCGCGCTGTCCACCTCGGGCGTCAAGGGGCTGGCCGTCACGGTGGTGCTGCGCGGCATCCTGTCGCCGCTGGCGCATCCGCTGTTCAGCTCCATGATCGGGGTCGCCGTCGCGTACGCGGCCCAGCGCCGGGGGCCCGAGCGCACCACGTACGTGCTGGCGGGCTGGACCGGGGCGATGCTCCTGCACGGGTTGTGGAACGGTCTCGCCTCCTACGGCGGCTTCCCCGGGCTGATCGTGGCCTACCTGGTGCTGCTGGTCGTGCTGGTGGTGCTCATCGGCGTGGTGTTCAAGGACCGGCGGCGCATCGTGGCGCTCATCCAGCGTTACCTGCCGCCGTACGAGCCGACCAAGCTGGTCAGCCAGGCCGACATCTACATGCTGTCCACCTTCCCCCGGCGCCGCCAGGCCAGGCAGTGGGCCCGCCTGCGCGGCGGCAAGCGCGGGCTGCGCGCCATGCGCGACTACCAGCTCGCCGCCACCGAGCTGGGGCTGCTGCACGAGCGGGCGGCCCGCCACATGGTCGACGAGCACGCCTTCCACGAGGAGCAGCGGGCGCTGCTGGAGTGCATGAGCACCGCGCGCGCCGACTTTCCCAGCTCCGAGCCGCACGCCAGGTCGGTGGCCAGGGGGTCGCCGCCGCCCGGCTACGCGCCCGGCGCGCCCGGCTGAGCTGCGGGCCGGTCCAGGACACGGGTGAGCGAGACCTCGCGCGGGCCGGGGAAGACCGGGTCGGAGTGCAGGATCATCGCGTCGGCGAACGCCTTGGCGGTGGCGAACAGCTCGCGGGCGGCGGACACGTACGTGGTGGCGGCCCAGCGCCTGGCCGAGTCGTCGCCGGCGCCGAACGCCTCCAGCCCCGCCGTCCGGCACAGCGTCACGGCCCTGGGAAGGTGGAACTCCTGGGTCACCACCGTCACCCGCTCGGCCCCGAACACCCGGCGCGCCCGCACGCACGAGTCCCACGTGTCGAACCCGGCGTAGTCCAGCACCATCACCGCGTCGGGCACGCCCCTGGCGCGCAGGTAGTCGCGCATGGCCGTCGGCTCGTCGTACTCCTCGCGGCCGTTGTCGCCCGACAGCAGCAGCGCCCGCACCTTGCCCGATCGGTACAGCTCGGCGGCGATGTCGAGCCTGCGGGCCAGCATGGCGCTCGGCCGACCGGCGTACAGGCCGGCGCCGAGCACCAGCGCGGCCTGTGTCTCGGGCATCCGGCGCACCCAGCCGTCGTCCTCGGCCATCGCCCGGTGGCCCGAACTGCCGAGCCAGGCCCACGTCATCGGCGCCAGGGCGAGCACGCTGGCCAGCACCAGCCCCTGGTACGCCCGGCGCAGCGTCCTGCGGGAAGGGGCCTGCACCAAGGAACGGATTTTTCCCCGCAAATCGCACTCCTGCTCGGGTGGGGGAGTGGCGTACCTAACCCCACATACCCTTGCATATCCGCTCAGACGGCGGCGGCGGCTTCGGTGGGGGAGGGGCTGACGGGGGT
>NZ_SSXE01000589.1 GCF_021699195.1 Nonomuraea sp. MG754425
GCCCAGGGTAAGTCGGGGCCTAAGGCGAGGCCGACAGGCGTAGTCGATGGATAACGGGTTGATATTCCCGTACCCGCTTCAATGCGCCCATATTGAACCCCTTGATACTAAGAGTCCTTAAGTCCCTTGATCCTTCGGGGTCGGGGTGAGGCTGAACGCTCGACCTGATTGGGTAGTAGGTAAGCGATGGGGTGACGCAGGAAGGTAGTCCAGCCCAGGCGATGGTTGTCCTGGGGTAAGCATGTAGGGTGAGATGTAGGTAAATCCGC
>NZ_SSXE01000590.1 GCF_021699195.1 Nonomuraea sp. MG754425
TCCCGGGAGGCGTCCAGCGCGGTGACGTGGTGGCCCCTCGCCGCCATGCGGAGGGCCTGCGTGCCCTGGCCGGAGCCCACGTCGAGGACTCGGCAGGGGCTCGGCACGTTGCGCGACGTCGTACGCCAAGAGCTGGTCACCCGTCAGCTCGCCCGGCACCTTCCCGCCGCCCCCTGCCGAGTCCTCGACGTGGGCTCCGGCCAGGGCACGCAGGCCCTCCGCATGGCGGCGAGGGGCCACCACGTCACCGCGCTGGACGCCTCCCGGGA
>NZ_SSXE01000591.1 GCF_021699195.1 Nonomuraea sp. MG754425
GCCCAGGGTAAGTCGGGGCCTAAGGCGAGGCCGACAGGCGTAGTCGATGGATAACGGGTTGATATTCCCGTACCCGCTTCAATGCGCCCATATTGAACCTCGTGATGCTAAGAGTCCTTAGCTCGGGTTGTCCTTCGGGACGGCCGTCAGGGTGAACGCTCGGTCCGATCGGGTAGTAGGTAAGCGATGGGGTGACGCAGGAAGGTAGTCCAGCCCAGGCGATGGTTGTCCTGGGGTAAGCATGTAGGGTGAGATGTAGGTAAATCCGC
>NZ_SSXE01000592.1 GCF_021699195.1 Nonomuraea sp. MG754425
CTCGAGGCGGGCCGCTCGCCGTCCGACGTCCGCCGCCTGCTCAACCTGGGCCAGGAGCTGCCGCCCGAGCGGCTGGCCGAGCTCGCGCTCGCGCACGGCCGGAGCGGTCTCCTCGGCGAAGCGCAGAAGCCGGCTCGGATCGTCCACCATGAGCGTGAAGACGCTGATGCCGTGCGCGAGCGCGAGCTCGGCCAGCCGCTCGGGCGGCAGCTCCTGGCCCAGGTTGAGCAGGCGGCGGACGTCGGACGGCGAGCGGCCCGCCTCGAG
>NZ_SSXE01000593.1 GCF_021699195.1 Nonomuraea sp. MG754425
AGGACCACCAGCATGGCCAGCGACACCGATTCCGCCTGAATGACCTCCTGGGCCGCGTCGACCGCGTCCTCGGCGGGAGCCACCAGCGGTTCGGGCAGCTACGGCCCGACGTAGGTCTCGCGGCGGCGTCGAAGGGCGCTCTGCTGGGCGAGTGCCTGGTTCACCGCGACCCGCACCAGGTAGGCGCGCGGGTTCTCGATCTGGTCCAGGTCTCTTGAGGACCACGACAGCCAGGTCTCCTGCAGGACGTCCTCGGTGTCGGCGACG
>NZ_SSXE01000594.1 GCF_021699195.1 Nonomuraea sp. MG754425
CAGGTCGCCGTTGCCGTCGTTGTCGAAGTCGCCGGCGATGGGGCGGCTGTAGGCCGACCAGCCGCCGCCCACCGGGACGGCGCTGCCGAAGTTGTTGGCACCCTTGCCGTTCCAGACGCTCAGCGTGCCGTCCGCGATGGCGCCGATGTCGGTGATGCCGTCGCCGTTGATGTCGCCGAGTGACATCAGCGTGGCGGCGTACGGGGTCCAGCCGGGGCCGAGGGTGACGGGGCCGGTGAACTTGTTGCCGCCCTTGCCGTTCCA
>NZ_SSXE01000595.1 GCF_021699195.1 Nonomuraea sp. MG754425
CGCTCCGGCCCGGAAACCGGCTGCTGCACGTCCTCGTCGTGGACTATCCGATGCCGGGTTACCCAGCTGCCCAGGGTGCTGGCGTTGATCCCGAACTCCCGGGCCACCGCCGCGACCGTGCGATCACCCTCCAGCACCATGCGGACGGCTTCTTCCTTGAACTCGGGCGAGAACTGCCTGCGACGCCTCGTCACGTACCTACCTCTTCCAGACTTCTGTCAGCTTATGTAGCCGACTGTCCGGAATCTGCTGGGCACCTCA
>NZ_SSXE01000596.1 GCF_021699195.1 Nonomuraea sp. MG754425
CTGCTTCGATCCGCGCGGCGACGGGCTCCCAGAATGCGTGCGGGTCATCGGGTCCCGCTGGCCGATCGAGGAATGTTTCGAGGCGGCCAAACAGGAAGCCAATGCCGTTTAGATAAGAACTGATCATGGTCTCGCCTGTGCGGTCAGTGGCGTGGGCAAGAGTGAGCCGTTTTCATCCCCCTGCGGTGGGTTGATGATCACAGCATGATCGCGAGGTGGACGTTCGCCTGATGACATGGCGAAACCCCTGGTAGACGGG
>NZ_SSXE01000597.1 GCF_021699195.1 Nonomuraea sp. MG754425
CAGTGGCTGCAGGTCGATCTCGGAGCGAGCGCGACGATCTCCCGCGTCGTCCTCGACTGGGAGAACGCCTACGCCAAAGCCTTCACCATCCAGACCTCCCCCAACGGCACCACCTGGACCGACACCTACACCACCACCAACGCCACCGGCGGCACCCAGACCATCGACCTCACCGCCACCGGCCGCTACATCCGCATGCACGGCACCACCCGCGCCACCGGCTACGGCTACTCCCTGTGGGAGTTCCAGGTCTACGGC
>NZ_SSXE01000598.1 GCF_021699195.1 Nonomuraea sp. MG754425
CGCCGTCGCGGTTGGCGACCGTGTTGCCGAGCAGGCCGACGATCTCCTCCTCGTGGGCCCCGTCGAAGACCGGGGTGGCCATGTTGGTGCGCGGGGCGATCTTCTCGAAGCCCTTGTCGCGCAACCGCCCGGCCCACGCCTCCTGGACGCCGGAAAGGTCCCAGCCCCTGGCCGCGATCCAGCCGAGGTGGGTCTCCAGCACCTGACCGACGTTCATCCGGCCGGGCACGCCCAGCGGGTTGAGGATGATGTCGAC
>NZ_SSXE01000007.1 GCF_021699195.1 Nonomuraea sp. MG754425
CGCCACCCCCACCCGAGCAGCCCGCTGAGGCGGTGCCCACCTGCTTCCGCCACCCCGACAGGGAGACCTGGGTCCGCTGCCAGCGCTGCGAGCGTCCGATCTGCCCCGACTGCATGCGTGACGCCGCCGTCGGATTCCAGTGCCCCGAGTGCGTGGCCGAAGGCAACAAGGGTATCCGGCAGGCCACGTCCACGTTCGGCGGCCGGGTCGTGCGCACGCCGTTCGTCACGTACGCGCTGCTGGTCGTCAACGTGCTGGTCTTCGGCGCCCAGTACCTCTCCGACGCCATCACCGGCGAACTGGCGATGTGGCCGGCCGGCGTCGCGGTCTACGGCGAGTACTACCGCCTGATCAGCGCCGCCTTCGTGCACGGCGGACTTTTCCACATCCTGTTCAACTGCTGGGCGCTCTACGTGGTCGGCCCCTACCTGGAGCGCGCCTTCGGCCACGTGCGCTACGCCGCCATCTACCTGATCAGCGCGCTCGGCGGCTCGGTGCTCGGTCTCTGGCTCGACCCGCTCGGCCAGCCCACGGTGGGCGCGTCCGGGGCGATCTTCGGCCTGTTCGGCGCGGTGTTCGTGGTGGGCCGCAAGCTCAACATGGACGTACGCGGCATCGCCGTGCTCATCGCGCTCAACCTGGCGATCACGTTCCTGGTGTCGGGCATCAGTTGGACCGGCCACATCGGCGGCCTCATCACCGGGTCGCTGCTGGCGGGGGCGCTGGCCTACGCCCCCAAGAACAGCAGGACCCTCTGGCAGGCGCTGGCGATCGCCGGAGCACTGGTCGTGCTGGCCGTGCTCGTGGTGATCAGAACCTCGGCCATCCTCACCGCGCTCTGACTTCCCCAGGCTGTGGAAAAGACTGTGGAAAAAACTAACGCCAGCGGGTGGAAAGAACCACACCGAAGATGATGAAAACAAACCCGATCAGCAGGTTCCAGTTCTGGAGGTCGCTGAAGAAGGGCGCCTGCGGTGCGACGTAATAGATCGCGATCCACAGGATGCCGATGATCCATGCGGCGACCATCGTGGGGGCCAGCCAGCGCGGGCTGACCTTGACCTGCTGTGATCTCTGCGGCGGGGTGTAGACCGCCTTCTTGCGAGCCTTGGACTTGGGCACTGGATAACTCCTGCTGAGCGCCTGGGCATCCGGATCGTCCACAGGCTCTTCGATTAGCGTAGTCGTAGCGGCCCCCAGGATAGTCGCCACGCGCACGACATGGCGATCCCCGGGGCCCGGATCGTGTCCGAATACGCTGATCGAATGCGGGCCACGCTCCGGGCCGTGGGGGAGATCAGCATCACCGCGGGCCTGATCCTCATGCTGTTCTGCGCCTACCTGCTCTGGGGCACCGGTGCCTACACCCAGAGCCAGCAGGCGCTGCTGCGGCGCGAGCTGGACACGCGCAAGGAGCCGACGCGGCAGGTCAAGCCGGGTCAGGCCGTCGCGATGTTGCGCATCCCCAAGCTCGGCGACGACTACCGGTACGCCGTGGTCGAGGGCGTCGGCGCCGAGCAGCTCAAGAAGGGCCCCGGCCACTACCCGAAGAGCGCCATGCCCGGCCAGATCGGAAATTTCGTGCTCTCGGGACACCGCACCACGTACGCGGCCCCGTTCAACGAGATCGACGAGCTCGAACGCGACGACGAGATCATCGTGGAGGCCCGCGAGGCCCGCTACGTCTACCGCGTCACCTCACAGGACATCGTCGAACCCGACGAGATCGAGGTGCTCGCCCCCGTGCCCGGCAAGCCCGACATCAGCCCCATCAGGGCCTTCATCACCCTGTCCACCTGCCACCCCGAGTACTCCGCCGCCGAGCGGCTCATCGTCTACGGCGTGCTGAAGACCACGGAACCGCGCGAGGAGTGAACGTGTACGCCTGGCTCTGGCGCATGCTGCCCGGCCGCCCCCTCACCCGTGCCCTGACGGCCGCGGTGCTGGTCGCCGTCGTGGGGGCCGTACTCTGGTATGCGGTGTTCCCGCTCCTGGAGCCCGCGGTGACGCTAGACGAGGTGACCGTAAGAGAATGACCAGCGTGCTGGTCGTGGACAACCACGACAGCTTCGTCCACACCATCGTGCAGTACCTGCGCGCGCTCGGTGCCGACTGCGACGTGCGGCCCCGCGACGACGTACGCGTCCACGACGCCGACGGCTACGACGGCGTGCTCATCAGCCCCGGCCCCGGCACCCCCGAGGCGGCCGGCGTGAGCGTGCCCCTGGTCCGCCACGCGGCCGGGAGCAACCGGCCGCTGCTCGGCGTCTGCCTCGGCCACCAGGCCATCGCCGTCGCCTACGGGGCCACCGTCACCCGCGCGCCCGACCTCTTCCACGGCCGCATCAGCGCCATCAGCCACGACGGCCAGGGCGTCTTCGAGACGCTGCCCTCACCCGTCCGGATGACCCGCTACCACTCGCTGGCCGTGCTGCCCGAGACCGTGCCCGCCGAACTCGACGTGACCGCCCGCACGGCCGACGGCGTGATCATGGGCCTGCGCCACCGGCGCGCACCCGTCGAGGGCATCCAGTTCCACCCCGAGTCCGTGCTGTCCGAGCACGGCCACCGGCTGCTGGGAAACTGGCTGCGCGCGATCGTGTAACAAACGGCTCGCGCAGAGCGACGTACAGGTGAGCGTCCCCGCCGTTGCCCCCGAGCGGCGGGGGCGTTCGCTGTCTCCACGCCCTTCGCCCGCCCCGAAGGTGCGGCAACCGAAAAGGGCCGCCCCGGAGGGCGGCCCTTCACCGAGTACGCCGGACCTCAGCCGCCGAAGCCGAGACCGTCGTCACCGATCGGGTTGTCCTCGGTCGGCTCGTCGGTCGGGACATCGTCGGTCGGCTCGTCTGACGGGAACCCGTCGGACGGATCGTCCGTCGGGAAGCCGTCGGTCGGCTGCTCCGCGGGACCGGTCGAGACCACGATCGTGATCGTCGTGCCCGCGACCTGCTTCGCGCCCTCACCGGGGTTCTGCTGGACCACGGTGCCCTCGGGCTGGTCGTTGGGCTGCGGAACGGCCTTGACCTTGAAGCCCGAGCCCTTGAGCTGCGCCGTGGCGTCCTGCTGGGTGAGCCCGATCACGCTGGGCACCTCGATGAGCGCCTTGGGGATGAAGAGGGTGACCGAGCCGTTCTCCTCGATCTCCGCGCCGGCCTTGGGCTCGGTGGAGATGACCGTGCCCTGCGGCTTGGACGAGTTACGCGTCTTGATCACACCCCGCAGACCCGCCTCCTCCAGGGTCTTCTCGGCGTCGGTCTGCTTCATGCCGACCAGGCCGTCGGGCACCTTGACCTTGGCGGGGCCGCTGGAGACGAACAGCTTGACCGTCGACTCCTTGTCGACCTTGGTGTCCTTGACCGGGTCCGTCTTGATGACGGCGCCCTTCTCGACGTCGGAGTTCGCCTCCTGCACCACTTCGACCTTCAGGCCGAGAGTGGTGAGCTGGTCCTCCGCGTAGGAGCGCTCCTGCGAGACCAGGTCGGGGATCGAGACCTGCGTGGTGGCCGGCGCGCCTCCGCCGCTGAAGACCACGTAGCCGATCGTGATGAACGCGCCGATGATCAGCAGCGGGACGATGATCCACAGTGCCGTCTTGACGGCGTTGCCGCCGCTCGACTGCGCCCTGCGCCGCCCACCGCGACCGCCGCCCTCGTCGTAGTCGTACGGCGGGACCGCCGTGGTGCGCTGCGTGGCCGGGCCGTGGCCGCCCTGGGTGGCGCTCATCATGCGCGTGCCCTGGCCGAAGTTGGCCGTCATCGCCGTCGTCTGGGCGTCGGTCGGCATGCCGGACATCGCCCGCTGGATGTCGGCCCGCATCTCGCTGGCGTTCTGGTACCGGTGCGCCGGGTCCTTGGCCATGGCCTTGAGGACGATGGCGTCGGCCCACTGCGGGATCTCGGGGTCGATCTGGGACGGCGGGATGGGCTCTTCGCGCACGTGCTGGTAGGCGATCGCGACCGGGGAGTCGCCGGTGAACGGCGGCTGGCCGGTCAGCAGCTCGTACAGCAGGCAGCCGGTGGAGTAGATGTCGCTGCGCGCGTCGACGCGCTCACCGCGCGCCTGCTCGGGCGACAGGTACTGGGCGGTGCCGATCACCTGGGCGGTCTGCGTCATCGTGGCGGCGGAGTCGGCCATCGCGCGCGCGATGCCGAAGTCCATCACCTTGACGTCGCCGGCTCGCGTGATCATCACGTTGGCCGGCTTGATGTCACGGTGCACGATGCCGCCGCGGTGGCTGTAGTCGAGCGCGCGCAGGATGCCGTCGACCAGTTCCACGGCCCGCTCGGGCAGCAACCGCCGGTCCTGGCGCAGCAGGTCGCGCAGCGTCCTGCCGTCGACGTACTCCATGACGATGTACGGCACGGGGGTGCCGTCGGTGCCGTCTTCGCCGGTGTCGTAGACCGCGACGACGGCCGGGTGGTTCAGGGAGGCCGCCGACTGCGCCTCACGGCGGAACCGGGCCTGGAAGGTGTGGTCGCGCGCGAGGTCGGAGCGGAGGGTCTTGATCGCGACTATGCGGTCCAGCCGGATGTCTCGGGCGCGATACACCTCGGCCATGCCGCCGCGCCCGACGACACCGTCGAGCTCGTAGCGACCTCCGAGTAGCCGAGGCTGAGTCATTTCCTGCACTGTCCCTTACCGTTCATCTTGGGTACCGGCCTGCTCGGGGGGCCGCCGGTGTCCATCATCGACCCCATGGCGCATCACGTCTCCTCTTTGGGCGGGTTTGTATCACCCGGGTCCGGCGAGGTGGTAGGTGTCGGAGTTGTCGGTGTCGTGGTGGGCGTTGGGGTCGGGGTGGGCGTAGGGGTTCGGGTGGTGGTCGGGGTCGGTTTCGGCGTCGGCTTCTTCGTGGGAGTGGCCGACTTGCTTACCGTAGCCGACCGTGAGGGTATAGGCTTCGTCGGCTTCACCGGAACCACCGCCGGTCGCCGCGTACGCGTCTTGGTCTTCGTCGGCCGCACCGGTTCCTGCGTCGACTGCATCGCCGTGGGCGGCACCGACGGCTCGGCCACGTCCGGCCGCTGTGGTTGCCGGCTGGCGAACGTCACCGCCGTGAGCCCCACCGCCGCCACGCAGCCCGCCGTGGCGACCAGCGCCAGCGTCCTGGCCCCCTTGCGCCTGCCCGTCGGCCGCTCCTGCACCGTGGTGGCCGGTACGAGGTCGTCGGTCTGGCGCTCGTCCTCGGGGGCGGGCTCGCGGACGCGGAAGCCGCCCGGGTCGGTGAGCATGCTGAGCTCGGCGCTGTGCTCGACTCCCGCCAGCGACTCGCGCAGCGCGTACGCCACGTCGGCCACCTCGGACGCCCCCGGCGGGCGCTGCCCCGGCTCCTTGGCCAGCAGCGCCGTGACCAGTTCGCGCACCGGCGCGGGCACGTCCACGCCGAGCGGCGGCGGCTGCTCGTTGAGGTGCTGCAGCGCGATCGCCACCTGGTTGTCCCCGCGGAACGGCGTGCGCCCCGACAGGCACTCGTAGGCCACCACGCCCAGGGAGTACAGGTCGGTCGCGGGCGTGAGCGGGAAGCCCTGAGCCTGCTCGGGGCTGACGTACTGGGCCGTGCCCAGCACCGTGCCGGTCTGCGTCACCGGCGCCGCCTCCAGGGCACGCGCGATGCCGAAGTCCGTCACCTTGATGATGCCCTCGGGGGTGACCAGCAGGTTGCCGGGCTTGATGTCGCGGTGGATGATCCCGGCCGAGTGCGCGGCGTGCAGCGCCCTGGCCGTCTGGTGCACCACGTCGAGCGCCACCTCGGGCCCGACGGCCCCGTTGCGCGCCAGGATGGCCGACAGCGGCTCGCCGTGCACCAACTCCATGACGAGGTAGGCGAGGTCGCTCTGCTCGCCGTAGTCGAAGATCTGCGCCACCCCGGGGTCCGCCAGCGCGGCCGTCAGCCGCGCCTCGTTGCGGAACCGCTCACGGAAGGTGGGATCGACGTAGATGTGGCTGCGCAGGATCTTCACCGCCACCTCGCGCCCGAGCAACTCGTCGCGGGCACGCCACACCTCTCCCATACCGCCCGTGGCGATGCGGGAGAGCAGCAGGTAGCGGTTACGGAGCCGCATGACCCAGCAGGTTACCGTCACTCACCTGTTCAGCACCGCCTCCAGCACGGCCTTTGCGATGGGCGCGGCGGTGTGGCCGCCGGTCGCCTCCGCCCCGACCTTGGCTGCGCCGGACTCGACGATGACCGCCAGGGCCACCTTCGGGTCCTCGGCGGGCGCGAAGGAGATGAACCAGGCGTGCGGCGGCTGCCCGTCGGCGGTCTCCGCAGTGCCTGTCTTACCCGCTACTTGGACGCCCGGGACCTGCGCCAGGTTGGCGGTCCCGTTGCTGACGACGCTCACCATCATCTCGCGCAACTTGCCCGCCGTCTCGGAACTGACCGCATCCGTCGTCAAAGCTTCCCGATCGGCCTCGTCGATCGTGTCGCCCTTGGCGTCGGTGATCTTGTTCACGAGGTACGGCTTCATCACCGTGCCGTCGTTGGCGATGCCCGCGGCGATCATGGCCATCTGCATCGGCGTCATCCGGTTGCTGCGCTGCCCGATGGAGGCCATCGCCAGAGCGGCCTTGTCCTCCTCGGGGCCGAAGTCGCTCTTGGCCACGCTCATCGGCACGGCCACCGGCGTGCCCATGCCGAACCTCTCGGTCTGCTCCCGCATCTTGTCGTAGCCCAGCTCCATGCCCATCGAGCCGAAGGGCGTGTTGCACGACTTCTCCAGCGCGAAGACCAGCGTCACCTGGCCGCTGCCGCAGGCCGAGCCGCCGTAGTTGGGCAGGCTGATGTTCGTGTTGGGCAGCGGGAGGTTCTGCGGCGCCTCCACGGTGGTCTGCGGGCCGCGGGAGGAGTCCTCCTCCAGGTAGGCCGCCATCGTCACGACCTTGAACGTCGAGCCGGGCGGGTACGTCTGCCCGATGGTGCGGTTGAGCAGCGGCTGGTTCTTGTCGGCGTCGAGCTGGTCGTAGCGCGAGAAGACCGCCGACTTGCTGGTGCCCGACAGCTCACCCGGGTCGTAGGTGGGCAGCGAGACCATCGCCAGGATCGCGCCCGTCTTCGGGTTGAGCGCGATCACCGCGCCCCGCTTGCCGCTGCTCCGCAACGCGTCGTAGGCCGCCTTCTGGGTCTTCGGGTCGATCGTCAGATCGACGTTGGCGCCCTTGGCCGCCTCACCGGTGAACAGGTCGATGCTCCGCCGCAGCAGCAGGTCGGCGCTGGAGCCGTCGAGCAGACTGTTCTCGCTGCGCTCGATCGCGCTCTCGCTCTCGGGCGAGAAGTAGCCCGTGACGTGCGCGTAGAGCTTGCCTTCGGTGTACTTCCTGACGAACTTGAAGTCGCTGTCCTTGTTCTCGACGGACTGCGCGATCACCTTGCCGCCGGCCGTGATGCGGCCCCGCTCGATGGCATAGCGGTCGAAGTAGTTGCGGGTGTTGCGCGCGTCGGTACGGAACTCCTCGGCCCGGACGGCCTGGAGGAGGTTCACGTTGATCATCAGGAGCGCGAACATGGCCAGACATGCCACGGCCACGCGCTTGAGGGTGCCGTTCATCGCTGGAACACCTGCGTCATTCCTTCGTTCTGGATCGCCTGGGGCGGGGGGCGTCTGGCGGCATCTGACGTTCGTACCAGCAGCGCGATAAGGATCCAGTTAGCCAGGAGGGCCGAGCCTCCCTGTGACATGAAGGGTGTCACCAGGCCGGTCAGCGGAATGAGGTTCGTCACGCCCCCGACGATGATGAAGAGCTGCCAGGCCAGGATGAACGACAAGCCGCCCGCCAGGAGCTTGGAGTAGGGGTCGCGGGCCGCGAGCGAGGTGCGCAGGCCACGCTCGACGATGAGCGCGTAGATCATCAGCAGCGCCATGAGCCCGGTCAGGCCGAGTTCCTCACCGGTGGCGTTGAAGATGAAGTCGGAGAAGGCCAACGGGATCAGGTCGGGGTGACCCTGGCCCAGGCCGGTGCCCAGGATGCCGCCCGCACCCAGGCCGAACAGGCCCTGCATGATCTGGTAGCTGCCGCCGTACTGGCGCTCGTAGTACTCGGCGGAGCTCGGGTCGAGCCAGACGTCGAAGCGGTCGCCCACGTGGGAGAAGATCTGCCCGGCCAGGAACGCGCCGCCGATGAACAGCAGCAGGCCGATCAGCACCCACGACGTGCGCTGTGTGGCGATGTAGAGCATCACCACGAAACCGCCGAACAGCAGCAGCGACGAGCCCAGGTCCTTCTGCAGCACCAGCACGCCGATGGCGACGGCCCAGGTGATCAGCACGGGGCCGAGGTCGCGGGCCCGGGGCAGGTCGATGAAGAGCAACCGCCGCCCGGCCAGGGCCAGTACGTCGCGCTTGGCGACCAGGTAGCCGGCGAAGAAGATGACCAGCGCGATCTTGGCGAACTCGGCCGGCTGGATGCTCGCCGGGCCGACCCCGATCCAGATGCGCGCGCCGTTGATCTCCCTGCCCAGTCCGGGCACCAGCGGCGAGATCAGCAGGACCACGCCGATCAGCCCGGCCGTGTACGTCAGCCGCTGCAACGTGCGGTGGTCACGCAGGACCAGCAGCGTCACGGTGAAGAACACGACGCCGACCCCGGTCATGATGATCTGGCTGGTGGCCGAGGCGCCCGCCATGCCCTCCAGGTCGGACTGCTCCAACCGGTAGATCATCACCAGGCCGACGCCGTTGACCAGCGTCACCAGCGGCAGGATCAGCGGGTCCGCCCAAGGGGCGAACTTGGCCAGCACCAGGTAGGCGGCCAGCATCAGGCCACCCAGGCTCAGCCCGTAGGTGAGCATGCCCGCGGGGATCTGGCCGTCCATCGCCAGGCCGACGTTGGCGTAGGCGCCCATGACGATCAGCACGGCGAGCGCGAGCATGATCAGCTGAGCCCCGCGCCGCTTGGCCGGCATCGGGACGGGGGGGACGCCGAGTTCGCTCATCTACCGTTGCTGCTTCGTCTTGGCGGGGGTGGCGCTGGCCTCGGCCGTGGGGCCGGCGCTCGCCTCCGTGGAGGTCTCATCCGAGGTCTCATCCTTCGATTCTGACTCGGAGAACTTCAAGCTGTTGATCCTCGTCATGCCTTCGGCGACGGTGGTGACGGGAATGCCGCCCTTGATCAGCGCCTGGTCCGCCTCCGACAGCTTGGAGAGCTGCCTGCCCGTGGGCGTGGAGACGTGGAAGAGCTGGAACGGCCCCACCTCCCGCTGGATCCCCTGGAACACGACCACTTCGTCGCCCCTGGCACCGACGAAGAACTGTTCCTGGGTCCACTGGTATCCGAAGTAGCCACCGACGCCGGCGGCCACGCCGCCGATGCCGAGCACGGTGACCAGCACGGGCCACACTCGACGACGTTTTCCCGCGCGCCGGGCCGCCTGCGGGGCGGCCTGCTCGCCGAACGCGTCGTCAGTGATCACCGGCTGGGGTGCGGTCACCGCGCTGGCTCGCCCCGGCGGCGCGTCCGGTGGATCACCGTGCAGCCGGTTCATGCCCGCGGCGCCGACCACGGCGATCTCCGCGGGCGCCTGCTGCCCGTCGGTGATCTCCATGACGTCGGCCAGCACACAGGTGATGTTGTCGGGCCCACCGCCCCGGTTCGCCAGGTCGATGAGCTGGCGTACGACCTCTTCAGGGTCGTCGATGTTGGTGAGCGTGGCGTGCATCGTCTCCGCGCTCACCACGCCCGACAGGCCGTCGGAACAGAGCAGGTAGCGATCGCCCACCTGCGCCTCCCGGAGCGTGAGGTCGGGATCGACCTCGCCGCTGCCGTCGAGTGCGCGCAGCAGGATCGAGCGCTGCGGATGCGTGGCCGCCTCTTCGGGTGTGATGCGCCCGTCGTCGACGAGTTGCTGCACCAGCGTGTGGTCATGGGTGATCTGGTACAGCTCACCGCGTCTCAGGAGATAGGCCCGCGAGTCGCCCACATGGACCAGGGCGACCTGGGTGCCGTTCCAGAGCATGGCCGTGAGAGTCGTGCCCATGCCTTTGAGGCTGGGATCCCGCCCCACCATCTCGTGCAGCTTGCGATTGGCGTCGCGTACCGCTGCCTCGATGGCGTTGAGCAGGTCACCCCCCTGTTGGGCCTCTTCCAGAGAGGCCATGGCGGCGATGGCGACTGAACTCGCCACCTCGCCGTGTGCGTGCCCGCCCATACCGTCGGCGACGGCGAGCAGGCGCCCGCTAGCGTACGCCGAGTCCTCGTTCCCTTCGCGGAGGAGGCCGACGTCCGAGCGGGCGGCGTAGCGGAGTGCGATGGTCATTTGCGCAATTCAATGACTGTCTTGCCGACGCGGATCGGAACACCGAGCGGCACCGGGGTCGGGCGGGTGACTTTCGAGCGGTCGAGATACGTGCCGTTGGTGGACCCAAGATCTTCCACGATCCATTGACCGTCCTGAGGGAAGAGCCGGGCATGCCGGCTGGAAGCGTAGTCGTCGGTGACTACCAGCGTGGCGTCATTGGCCCGGCCAATGGTGATGGGCGTCTCCGTGAGATTGATGGTGGTGCCTTGGAGAGGGCCACCTGTGACGATGAGCTGGCGGGGCTCGCCCTTCTTGCTTTTGGGCTTGACCGCCGGTTTGGCGGGTTTGGCGGCCTTGTGGGCGACCGCCGGAGCCGTGCGTGAACCGAACAAGTCAGTCCGGATCACGCCGACTGCGGCAATGACGAAGAACCACAGCACCGCCAGGAAAGCGAGCCGGATCAGCAGCAGCGTGAGCTCGGACATGGACCGTCTGTCTACCCCTAATCGCGCCGGAACACCAGAGTCGTACGCCCCAGAGTCACTCGCGTGCCGTTCTGGAGCTCGATCCTGCGTACCGGCTGGCCATTGACAAAAGTGCCGTTCGTCGATCCGAGATCCACCAGAGCCACGGTCTGGCCTTCGACGCGCAGCTCCGCATGGTGCCGCGAGACGCCCGGATCGACTAGACGAAGATCGCAGTCGGTGCCCCTGCCCAGCAAGGTCACCGGAGTGGTGAGCTCGTAGGAGCGGTCGCCCTGCGGATCGTCCTGAGTGGAGACGAGCAGCCGGGGCCGCCCGTTGAATGCGCCGGGCCTCGACGGAGGCAGGTCGCTCGCCGGCTGCCGGATCTCGTCCTGCTCGACCGTGGCGCCACGGATGACGCCCGATCTGATGCGGAACAGACCCACAGCCAGGTCGCCGGCGGTCTCGAAGCGAACCCGGACCGGTCCCACAAAGGAGTAGCCCTGTTCCTTGGCGTACTCCCTGGCGAGGTTGGCCAGCTCGTGGCTGATGCTGTCGGCGTAGACCTCAAGCCGTTCGCTGTCGGTCGTGGACAACTCAACCACGAAGTCATTGGGCACGAGCGTGCGACCTTGCGCGACGATCGCCGCACGCTCATCCATCTCCCGCTGAACCGCGCTGGCGACCTCGACCGGCTGAAGGTCAGATTTGAACGCCCGCGCAAAGGCTCCCTCCACCAGGCCCTCGAGCCTTCGCTCGAAGCGCTGAAGGACTCCCACCGGGTACCTCCCTTCCTCCGTGCATATGATCGCGGCCTCCGAGACGCTATCCATCGGCGCCCGGTTTCCGCTCGTTCCACGTCACGGTGCTCCAGGCGCTCGTCGGCCCGCGCGCCCAGCTCCTCCGCTCCCGTGTCTTATGCGATCGTATCCGGGTTCAGTACCAGTGGCTGTTCCGTGCTAATGTTCTTTCCGCACCCACAAGGGCGGGTGGCGGAACGGCAGACGCGCACGGTTCAGGTCCGTGTGTCCGAAAGGACGTGAGGGTTCAAATCCCTCCTCGCCCACCTCGATAACCGGGGCCCCTGGTAGCAAACTGGACGGTTTGCCTCCTCGGGTCCCTTTGTCATGCCAGACCGGGTGATGCTCCCCGGGCTCCCAACATTCTTCTTGCCCTGCTCGTGGAGGCTTCGCCCCCGGGCCCCCTGCGCAACCATGTTGGGGTTCTCACCTTGGTCTAGTGCCTGTGTAATCGCAAGGGGTACCTTCCCCCCGGACGTACGTCCGGGGGGTGTGTTTTAGGTCACACTCTTGTGTCCAAGAGTTCGCCCACCAGATCCGTGAGGCTCACCATTCCGATCACTTTTTTGTCTAGGTCGGTGACCAGAGCCAGATGCGATCGGTGGTCCTGGAGCACGGTGACCGCTTCCGGGACCTGGGTGGTGCACGCGAGCCTGGGCAGCGGCCTGGTCAGGTCCGCCGCCGTGACCTCGGGCCTGAGCAGCGCCTCCCGTACGTGGAGGGCGCCCTCCACGCCTTGGGGGCCTTCCACGAGGAGCCTGAGGTGGGCGCTGCCGGCCGCGGTCGATCTGATCTCCGCGGCCGTCGCCGAGAGCCGGACCTTGACCGCCTTGTCGATGGGGACCATCAGGCGTTCGATGCCCTCGTCGTCCAGCCTCAGGGCTCTGGTCAGCAGGTCGTGCTCCTCCCGGTCGAGCAGGCCCATCCTGCCCGACTCGCCCACCAGCAGGGCGAGCTGGCTGGGCGTTCTCGTCGTCGCCAGCTCGTCCCTCGTCTGGACGCCGAACAGGTGGAGGATGAAGTTGGTCAGGCTGTTCAGCGTGGAGAGCAGCGGGCGCATCACCGTGGTGAAGGCCCGGAACGGGAACGTCAGCAGCAGGGCCGCCCGCTCGGGGTGGGTCAGCGCCCACGACTTCGGGGCCATCTCGCCGATCACCATGTGCAGGAACGTGACCAGGGCCAGCGCCAGCACCAGGGAGATGGGCAGGCGCATGGGCTCCGGCACGCCGATCGCGGCGAAGACCGGCTCCATGTAGTGCTCCAGGGCCGGCTCGGTGACCTGGCCCAGGCCCAGGGTGCACAGGGTGATGCCGAGCTGGGCGCCCGCCAGCATCAGGGAGAGCTGGCGGCTGCCGCCCGCGGCCGACCTCGCGGCCAGCCTGACCAGCCGGTTACCGCCCACCGCCATCTCCTCGAGACGGTGACGCCTGGAGGAGACGAAGGCGAACTCCGCCGCCACGAAGAGCGCGTTGAAGGCCAGGAGCGCCAGGCTTAGAATGATCAAGCTCATCGCGTCGTCGCCTCCGCGTGCTGGAGGGGCGTCAGACGCACCCACTCGGGCACCCGGCGGTTGAGCGACATCACTGTCAGCTCGGCCAGGTGCTCCTCCACGTCTTCCGCGAAGGGGTCGGTCTCGGTGGCGATCGGCACGGTCACCGTGTCGCCCGTGTTGGGCATCCGGCCCAGCCTGGCCAGGACCAGGCCGGCGAGGGTGTCATAGTCGTCGCTCTCCGGAAGGGCTATGCCCGTCGCCCGCTCCACCTCGTCGAGGCGGAGCCTGCCGGGAACCTCCCAGACGCCGCCCGGATGCTCCACCGCGCCGGCGGGCTCCGGGTCGTTCTCGTCGACCAGCTCGCCGACCAGCTCCTCCGCCAGGTCCTCCACCGTGATGACGCCCGCCAGGCCGCCGTACTCGTCGATGACGCAGACGATGTCGTCCTTGGCCGTCCTCATCCGGTCGAGGACCGCGGGCAGGGGCACCGAGTCGGGCACCAGGAGCGCGGGGCGGGTGATCGTGGCGATCCGGCCCTCCTCCAGGCCGGAGGCGAGCAGCTCGCGCACCCCTGTCACGCCCGCGACGTCGCCGTCCTCGCCCAGCACGGGGTAGCGGGAGTGGCCGCATTCCCGCATGACGGCGAGGAGGTCGCCGATGGGCTGCGTGGTACGCAGCGCCACCACCCTGGGGCGGGGGACCATGATCTCCTCCGCCGTGCGGTCACCGAACTCCAGAGCCCGCTCCAGGAGGTCGGACAGCCTCGGCGGCAGCTCGCCCGCCTGGGTCGACTCCGCGATGATGCGGGACAGCTCCTCGGGGGTCGCGCCGTGTTCCACCTCCTCCACCGGCTCGATGCCGACCCGCCGCAGCAGGCCCGTGGCGGCCGAGTCGAACAGCTTGACCACCGGGCCGACGACGGCCAGGTAGACCAGCGTCGAGGAGGCCAGCGCCTTGGCGACCTGCTCGGGCCTGGCGATGCCCAGGTTCTTCGGGGCCAGCTCGCCCAGCACCATCTGCACCACGGTCGCCACGAAGACGCCGGCCGTCACGGAGATACCCGTGATCATGGCGTCGGGCAGGTCCGCGTCGATCAGCCAGGGCCGGACGAGGGTGGCGATCGCCGGCTCGGCCAGGAAGCCGACCAGCAGCGCGGTCACCGTGATGCCGAGCTGGGCGCCGGAGAGCATGAAGGAGAGCCGGGAAGTGACTTTGAGTGCCTTCTCGGCGGCGGCGTCACCGGCGGCGGCCTGCTCACGCAGCGCCCCGCGGTCGGCGGCGACGAAGGCGAATTCCTGGGCGACGAAATAGCCGGTCGCCGCGGTGAGGAGCAGGAGGGCCAGCAGGCCCAGATAGGCGCTCACCGTGGTGAGCCCTCAGAGAAACCCGTGCCCGTGCACGGGCGAGGACTCCAGGGGTCCGGATCGGACACGATCATCCCTTCGATAGAGGTCGTCCCTAACCGTAACGACGCTGGTGGCAACAATGTTTCCGCAGTGACTCACAGCTAGTTCCACGTACTTTTCCGTGGGAAAACCTTGGCGAACGTCTTCACCGTTCAGGGGTTGGACGTAGCGTTTATGTCAAAGCGAAGGGAAAGAGGCGAAGTGTCTGAGGACGACCGGACGCGGGCGATGCGCTCACCAGGCGACGGCCGCCCGCTGCCACCACGCCCCGGCGACGGCCTGCGTTCCGGGGGCGCGCCGGCGCACCGGCCGCCCGGGGGAGGGCCGGCGGCGCCCACGCACCGGCTTCCCAACCACTCCGGCTCCCAGGTTCCGCCCGAGCCGCCCCAGCCGCCCAAGGGCGGCTCCCGCGTGTACGGCCGTGAACGGTCGGGCGGCAGCCCGATGCGGCCGCTGCGCTCCCGCGGCGCCGAGCGTCCGCCCAAGGGGCCGCGCAGAAGGATCTCCGGCAAGGCGATCGGGGGCATCATCGCGGGCCTCCTGGTGGTGCTGCTGGTCGCCGGCGTCGGGTTGTTCTTCTGGATCGACTCGCGGCTGACGGGCATCGAAGGGGTGCTCGACGAGTACCCCGGGCGGCCCGCCGACACCCCCGGCACCAACTGGCTGCTCGTCGGCTCCGACAGCCGCAAGGGCCTCACCGCCGCCCAGCGCAGGAAGCTGGCCACCGGGCGGGCCGCGGGCCAGCGCACCGACTCGATGATGTTGCTGCACATCCCCGAGGGGAGCGACAAGCCGACCCTGGTCAGCCTGCCGCGCGACTCCGCCGTCACCATCCCGGGCCGGGGCCGCGACAAGCTCAACTCGGCCTACGCCTACGGCGGCCCCAAGCTGCTGGCCCGCACCGTGGAGAGCGTCACGGGCGTGCACGTCGACCACTACATGGAGATCGGCTTCGCCGGGTTCGTGGGCATCGTCGACGCCGTCGGCGGGGTCGAGATCAACGTACGGGCGGCCGTCGACGACCCCAAGGCGGGCCTCAAGCTGAAGAAGGGCACCCAGGTGCTCAACGGCTCGCAGGCGCTCGGCTACGTGCGTACCCGCAAGGGCGGGGCGCTGCCCGACTTCGAGCGCACCAAGCGGCAGCGGCAGTTCCTCAGCGCGGTGGTCAAGAAGGCCGCCAGCCCGGGGGTGCTGATCAACCCGTTCACCTCGATCCCGCTGGCGATGAGCGCCACCGACTCGGTCGAGGTCGACTCGGGCACGGGCGCGTTCAACCTGCTCTCGCTGGGGCTGGCCATGGGCGACAGCCCGGTGACCACGGTGGTGCCGTTCGGCGGCAACGAGGTGGTCGCCGGCGGCGGTTCGGCGGTCAAGTGGGACCGGGAGAAGGCGCTGGCGCTGTTCAACGCGCTGAAGGAGGACAAGCCGGTGCCGAAGGAGGTCATCGACGCCGGTTGATTCCGCCGATCCGCCACTAACCTTCCTGGTCATGACCATTTCGGAGAAGTTGCACGCCATCGGCCGCCCGTTGCTGCGGGCGCAACTCGACCATCCCACGGTCGCCGGGATCGGGCGGGGCGACCTGCCCGAGCCGGTGTTCCGGTCGTGGCTGGAGCAGGACTACCTGTTCCTGCTCGACTACGTGCGGGTCTTCACCCGGCTGGCCTGGCAGGCGCCCGACGCGCATCTGGGCGACCTGGTGGATCTGGCGCACACCACCTTCCACGACGAGCTGAGCCTGCACCGGTCGATGTCGGCCGGGTTCGGGGCCGATCTGGAGGGCGCGGTGAAGGGGCCGGCGTGCGCGGCGTACACGGCGTTCCTGCTGGAGTCGGCGGCGTCGTACGGGGAGGGGCTGGCGGCGCTGTATCCGTGCATGTGGGGATATTCGAACCTCGGACGGCTGCTGGCGGCCGACCCGCCCGCGGAACCGCGTTACCGGGCCTGGGTGGACACCTACGCCGATCCGGGGTTCGCGGCGCTCACGGAGCGGATCGGGCGGATGATCGACGAGGCCGCGCCGGACCCGGCTCGGGCGCAGGCCCTGTTCGAGGCGGGCATGGCCCACGAACTGCGGTTCTGGGACGTGCCGTAGCCATCCGGGCCCGGCACGTACCCTGATGGCATGCCCGAACTTCCCGAGGTGGAGTCGCTCACCCACTTTCTGCGCGAGCGGGCGGTGGGCCGTTCGATCCTGGGGGTCGACGTGGTCGCCATCCAGGCGCTCAAGACGTTCGATCCGCCGGTGACCGCGCTCGGCGGGCTGACCGTCACGGGGGTGGCCAGGCACGGCAAGTTCCTCGACCTCGACTGCGACGGCCTGCACCTGATCATCCACCTGGCCCGTGCCGGGTGGTTGCGCTGGCGGGAGGATCTGTCCGGAGCCAAGCCGGTGCGGCCGGGCAAGGGGCCGCTGGCGGCGCGGGTCCGGCTGGCGCCCGACGAGGAGGGACGGGCCCCGGGGTTCGAGCTGACGGAGGCGGGGACGCAGAAACGCCTCGCCATCTACGTCACGAAAAATCCGGACGATGTGCCCGGCGTCGCCGCGCTCGGCCCCGACCCGCTCGCCGACACCTTCACCGTCGAGGCCCTCGGGCGGATCGTCGGCGGCAACCGTACCCAGATCAAGGGGCTGCTGCGCGACCAGAAGGTGATCGCGGGCATCGGCAACGCCTACTCCGACGAGGTGCTGCACGCGGCCAGGATGTCCCCGTTCAAGATCGCGGCCACGCTGACCGACGTGCAGGTCGCCGACCTGCACGAGGCCATCGTCAGCACGCTGCGCGAGGCCGTCGGGCGCGCGCACGGGCTGGCCGCCAAGGACCTCAAGGCGGAGAAGAAGTCGGGGCTGCGCGTGCACAACAGGGCGGGGCAGCCCTGCGACGTGTGCGGCGACACGATCAGGGAGGTCTCGTTCGCCGACTCCGCGCTGCAGTACTGCCCCACCTGCCAGACCGGCGGCAAGCCGCTGGCCGACCGCCGCCTGTCCAAGCTGCTCAAGTAGCGCTGAGCGCCCGCTCCCCGCCGGTGCGACCACGCGAGCGCCCGCGCAGGCCGACCACGGCGATGACGGTGGCCAGCAGCGTGGCCGTGACGGGCACCACCAGGGCCGCGCGCATCGCCGTGAGCCCCGACTCGGCGTCGCTCGCGGCGCCCAGGACCGCCACGTTCACCGCGGTCACCATCGACAGGCCGAGGGCCGCGCCGAACTGGAACGAAGAGTTGATCAGGCCGCCGGCCAGGCCCTGCTCGTGCTCGGCGATGCCGTCCGTGGCCACGATCGTCAGCGGGCCGTAGACGAAGGCGAACATCAGCCCGATCAGCAGCATCGACGGCAACATCGCCGCGTACGTCCAGTCCAGGCCCACCCCGAGGAACAACGCGTAGGCCAGCAGGCCCGACAGCAGGCCGCCGAGCACGACCCTGGCGTTGCCGAACCGGTTGACCAGCCACGGCGTGAGCGTGGGGGCCAGCACCACGTCGGCGGCGGCGGCCAGCAGGGCGAGCCCCGTCTGGACGGTGGACCAGCCGCGCAACTCCTGGAGGTACAGCGTGACCAGGAACTGGAAGCCGAAGAACGAGGCCGTGAGCAGCGCGGCCATCATGTTGGCCCGGACCAGCGGGGCCGAGCGCAGGATGCCGAGGCGGACCAGGGGGCCGGCCGAGCGGCGTTCGACGGCGACGAAGAGCGCGAGCAGGGCCAGCCCGGCGGCGAACGCCCCGGCCGTCAGCAGCGGGCCGTCGGAGGGGTGCTCCAGGCGTACGACGCCGTAGACGAGCAGGATCATCGCGCCGGTGACGCTGAGCGCGCCCGCCATGTCGAAGCTCCGCACCGCGGGGCGCTGCCCGTCGTCCTTGATCAGGGGGATCGCGGCGACCAGGATGACCAGCGAGAGCAGGACCGGGGCGAAGAACACCCAGCGCCAGCCGATCGCGGTCAGCAGCCCGCCGATCACCAGGCCGAGCGCGAAGCCGCCCGCCGCCGTGCCCGCGTAGATCAGCAGGGCCTGGTTGCGCCGCGGGCCCTCGGGAAAGTTCGTGGTGATGAGGGACAGGCCGGCCGGGGTCATGAACGCGGCGGCCACCCCGGTCACGAACCTGGCCAGCAGCAGCACCCACCCCTCGTTCGCGAAACCGCCGAGCCCGGAGAAGAGCAGGAACACCACCAGCCAGAACAGGAACATCCTGCGCCGCCCCAGCAGGTCGGCGGCCCGGCCGCCGAGCAGCATGAAACCGCCGTAGCCGAGCACGTACGCGCTCACGACCCCGCTCAGCATGCCCGTGGACAGCCCGAGGTCGGCCCGGATGGACGGGAGGGCGACGTTGAGCATGGCCACGTCGATGCCCTCCAGGAAGATGGCCCCGCAAAGAACGATCAGCACACCCCAGGAACGGGCTGACACAGGCACCACAAACCCCCGGTTACGAATAGGCAGTCGGTTATCACTTGTAACCGGGACAAATCATGAGCGAGCATGGTTCGTTGTGGAAGACGGCACTTTCAAATCACTCGGTTACTGCGAGAGCACCATGGACGACGACGACTACGACGTGCGCCAGTGGGACGTGCGGGAGGACTGCGAGGTCAGGCAGATCCTCGACCGCATCGCCGACAAGTGGTCACTGCTGGTGATCGCCCTGCTCGACTGCCAGAGCCTGCGCTTCACCCAGCTCCGCCGCGAGATCGACGGCATCAGCCAGCGCATGCTCAGCGTCACCCTGCGCCAGCTCGAACGCGACGGCCTGGTCAGCCGCACGGTCCACCCGGTCGTGCCGCCCCGCGTGGACTACGCGCTGACGCCGCTCGGCCGTACCCTGCACCAGACGATCAAGTCCCTGGTCACGTGGACCGAGGCGCACCAGGAGGAGATCGCCGCCGCCCGTGCCGCCTACGACGCGCGGCGCGAGATGATGGAGACATGACCGTTCCTGAGATCGAGGCCAACGCCGTTCCCGCCGGCTCCTACCTGCTCGACGTCCGCGAGCAGGACGAATGGCTGGCGGGCCACGCGCCCGAGGCCGTGCACATCCCCATGACCCAGATCCAGGGCCGGGTCGAGGAGGTGCCGGGCGATCGCACCGTCTATGTCGTGTGCCGGGTGGGCGGCCGGTCCGCGCAGGTCGCGGCCTGGCTCAACCAGCTCGGTCGCGACGCCGTCAACGTGGGGGGCGGCATGCAGTCGTGGGAGAGCGCCAGCCGCCCGATGGTCAGCGAAACGGGACAGCCGCCCTACGTCGCCTGAAGTCGCCCACTATGGCGGTTCAGCCGCCACTGAGGCATGATGAGGGCGCAAACTACAGATCGTCGCGGGAGCTCGGGGTCACCGGGCTGAGAGGGCAGCAAGACATCCGCTGCCGACCGCCTGAACCTGTCCGGGTAATGCCGGCGTAGGGAGTGTGCGATGACGCATGTCGCCGACGAAGTTCCGCTGACCCTCGAAGGCCGTCCGCCCAAGACCCTGGGCGTGCTCGACCAGGGTGCGCTCTGGGCGAACCTCGGGGTCAGCCTCCTCGGCTTCTCCGGGGCGATGTTCCTGCTCGACCCGCTGGGCAACGCCCCGCTCAGCCTCGGGGCGGCGCTCGTCGCGACCGTGGTCGGCAGCCTGATCGGCACGGCCATGGTGGGCCTGGCGGCCGTCCCCGGCACCCAGACGGGGCAGCCGGCGATGGTGCTGCTGCGCGGGCTGTTCGGGGCGCGGATCTCCTACGTGCCCACGGCGCTGAACATCGTGCAGATGCTTGGCTGGGGCGCGTTCGAGCTGTGGGTGATCGCCATGGGCGCCCGCGCGATCTTCCCGGCGGTGCCGTACGCGGTGTGGGTGATCGCGGCCGGCGTGCTGACGACCGCGCTGTCGATCTGGCCGCTCGGCTCGATCCGGGTGCTACGCCGGTACGTCACCATCGGGGTGATCGTGGCGATGGTCTGGTTTGCCTGGTTCTTCCTGCGTGAGGCGCCCGCGCAGTCGGGCGGCTCGTGGAGCGCCTTCCCCGCCGCCGTGGACTACGTGATCGCGTTGTCGGTGTCGTGGGTGCCGATGGCCGCCGACTTCGCCCGGCACTCGCGCTCCGGCACGGCCGCCTTCACCGGCGTCGTCGGGGGCTACACGCTGGCACAGGTCGCCTGCCTGGGGCTCGGCGTGTACGCGGTGGCCATCGCGGGCGACGCCGACGCCGTCTTCGGGACGTTCGTCGCGGTGCCGCTGGGCGCGCTGTTCTTCGCCGTTCTGGTGCTGCGCGAGACCGACCAGTCCTTCGCCAACGTCTACTCCACCACGGTCTCGCTGCAGAACCTGATGCCGCGCATGGACCGGCGGCTCGTCTCGGTCGTCATCGGGGTGCTGACCGTGGCGATCGCGCTGCTCGTGGACGTCACGTCGTACGGCGCGTTCCTGAGCGTGATCGGGGCGGTGTTCGTGCCGATGTTCGCGGTGCTGGCCGTGGAGTACTTCCTGCTGGGCGGCGCCCGCCGCTGGAACACCGCCGAGGACGCCCCCTCGCGCTGGTCGATGCTGGTGCCGTGGGCGCTGGGCTTCGTGGCCTACTGGCTGACGACCTCGACGCCCACCGTCGCCGCCTGGGACGGGCTCTGGGCCGGGGCGCGCGAGGCCATCGGCTTCACCCGTCAGGTGTGGATGAACGGCGCGCTGGGCGGCGCCCTGGTGGCCGCGCTGGTCACGCTGCTCGTCGGCCTGCTGCTGCGGCGGCGTTAGGGCCCGTCGGGGCGGCCGCCGCGGGCTCAGCGGCCGGCCGCCTCGGTGGTGCGGCGCTCGACGTTGAGCAGGTGCCGCTTGGCGGACTGGCCGCCCGCGTAGTCGCCGATCGCGCCGTCCTCGCGCACCACCCGGTGGCAGGGCACGATCACGCAGACGGGGTTGGACGACAGCGCGTTGCCGATCGCCCGCAGCGCACGCGGCCGGCCGATGCTCTCGCCGATCTGCTCGAGCGAGGTGGTGGTGCCATAGGGGACGGCCATCGTCTTCTGCAGCACCGTGCGCGCGAAAGACGTGGCGAGTGTCAGGTCGACCGGCGTGGCGAAGGCCCGCAGCCGCCCCGAGAAGTACGCGTCCAGTTCCCTGCGCACCGGGTCGAGACGCCGGGCGTCGGGCCCGATGAACCCACCCACGTGCCGGGTGACCAGCTCGTACACGTCGTCTTCCGGCTCGAAGCTGCACGCCGCGATGCCCTTGCCCGTGACGGCCAGCACCAGCTTGCCCACGGCGCCGTCGTAGGTGCCGAAGCCGATGTCGGGTGGTATGTCGCTCCGATAGGTGCTGGAGGTCGCCCGCAACAGGGCATCGAGATCGTGGCTCGACATGCCTCGCACCCTCCCACCGCCGGGAATCACCGTGACCGCAGCGTATCGGACGGATCGCCCGACGCACTCACCGCGCCACGTGCACTATGGAGTGGTGGGGGACGAATGGGCCGGTAGTGACGATGAGATCGCTCGCGCGGTGCTCGCCAGCTCACCCAACGCCGTCGTGGCGTTCGACCGGGACCAGAGCGTGCTGGTGTGGAACGCGGCGGCCGAGCGGGTGTTCGGATGGAGCGCGGAGGAGGTGCTGGGACGCAGGGCGCCCATCGTGCCCGACGAGCTGATCACCGAGCACACCGCCGCCCTGGAGCGGGTGCGTACGGGCGAGCCCGTCTCGCTGCGTACCAAGCGCCTGCGCGCCGACGGCGTCCTGATCGACCTGCGGGTCGACATCAGCGCCCTGCGCCTGGGCAGCGCCGTGGCCGGTTACGTGTGCGTGTACCACCCGGCGCTGGCCGACCAGCTCGCCAAGGAGCGGATGGCGCGCCGGGCCAGGCTCGTCCGCCGGCTGACCGACGTGGTCGGCGACATCAACTCCGAGCTGGAGCTGTCGGCCGTGCTGGACCGGATCTCGGCCAGCCTCACCGAGCTGACCGGTGCGGACGCGGGCGGGTTCGTGCTCATCGAGGGCGAGCGGCTGCGGCTGGTGAGCACGTACCAGTTGCCGGCCTCGATCAGAGGGACCACCACCGACCTGCGTACGAGCCTGGTGGGCCGGCTGTTACGCACGGGCAAGACGGTGATGCTGGAGTCCGACGGCCTCGACGACCTGGTCTGGGCGCGGCTGGGCGGGCTGCACACCGTCGCGCTGGGGCTGGCGGCCGTGGGCGGGCGTCCGTACGGCGCGCTGTACGCGCTGTTCGCCGACAGCACGCCGGGCCATCTCGAACTGGAGCTGCTGGAGCTGCTGGCCGGGCACGCGGGCATCGCGGTCGGGAACGCGATGGCCTACCAGGAGGCGGTACGTCAGCGGGCGCACGAGCGGGCCGTGTTCGACGCCAGCGCCGACGGCATCGCCGTGCTCGACCAGTGGGGCCGCGTCGTGCGCTGGAACCCGGCCGCGGCCGGGCTGACCGCGCTGCCGGCCGAGTCCGTCATCGGGGGGCCGCCGCCGTTCCCGCTGCCCGGGGCCGGGGAGAAGGGCACCTTTCAGCTCGACAACGGCCGCTGGCTGGACGTGGTGAGCGCCCAGATCGTGGAGACCGGCGAGGTCGTCGTCGACTTCCGCGACGTGACCGCGGCCAAGGAGTTGGAGGAGGCCAAGGACCTGTTCCTGGCCACGACCAGCCATGAGCTGCGCACGCCGATCACGATCGTGCGCGGGTTCGCCAGCACGCTCGCCGCGCGCTGGGACAAGATGGGCGATCTCGAACGGCGTGCGGCTGTGTACACGATCGCCGAGCGGTCCAGGTCGCTGGGCGAGCTCATGGATCACCTGCTGCTGGGCGCCAGGGCGGGGGCCGACGAGCTGAAGGTGCGGATCGAGGAGTTCGACCTGGCCGAGCGGATCGACGCGGCCACGCTGGGCCTGCCCGCGCTCTCCGACAAGCACCGGGTAGAAGTGGACATTCCGGACAAGCTACCGTATGTGCTGGGCGATGCCCTGGCCACGGACGTCATCCTCGGGCAACTGCTGGAGAACGCGTTCAAGTACTCGCCCATGGGCGGGCTGATCAGCGTCGGCGCCTGGCCGGAGGGCGACGGTGTGGTCGTCGTTGTCGACGACGAAGGCGTTGGAATCGCCCCCTCTGACCGGGAGCGGATCTTTGAGCGGTTCGTCCAGGTGGACAGCGGCGACCGGAGACGGTTTGGTGGAGTGGGGCTCGGTCTCTACATTGTCCGGAGCCTCGCCAGAGCACAGGGGGGAGATGTCAGCGCTCATCCGAGACCAGGAGGGGGCACCAGAATGCGACTCGTACTCAGGTGTCCTTCCCCTATCCGATCCGACACACCGATGCGGTAACGAGGTGGTCACGGTTGAGCTGATCTATCGTCCAATGTGTACAAGCTGTGATCGAGATGCGGTTTCTGGGATCGAGTAACGGGGCATTTCGGTCGTACCGGGGAGTGTTCCCGCGGGGGGCACAGGTAACGGGGAGGTGGGTGTGTCAAGCGTGGTGCTGCTGCCGTACGCGCCGTCCAGCGTTGCTGTCGCCCGCCAGCGTCTGAGCACTGACCTGCAGGACTGTGGGGTCTTTGCCGCCGCGATCGACGATGCCGTGCTGGTGGTGAGCGAGTTGCTGAGCAACGCGCTGCGGCACGCGCATCCGCTGCCGTCGGGCATGGTCAGAGTCGCCTGGCTGCGCAGCGACGATCACATCGAAGTGGCGGTGAGCGACGGGGGAGCGGCCACCGAGCCGCGGGCGGGCCGCCCGACCCTGTCCTCGCTCGGGGGCCGGGGGCTCGGCATCGTGGAGTACGTGGCGGAGAGCTGGGGGGTCAGGCACGACGGCGACACGACGACCGTCTGGGCCATCCTGCCCGCACCGAGCCAGTCGGTGAACGGGCAGGTAGCGGCCCTGCGGGAGGCCGGTTAGGTCAGGCGGGCACCGCCCGTCCGGCCAGCGCGGCCCGTTCGCCGACGGCCCACGCCGCCGACACCAGCAGGTAGATCCCGGCGGCCAGCGGCAGCACGAGCACGGCCACCACCGAGCCGTACGGCAGCAGCCGCATGATCTTCCGCATCAGCTCCGGCTGCTCCTCGGAGACCTTCAGTTGCCTGGCGGACAGCCATGCCACGGCTACGACCAGCAGGATGACCAATACAAAGACCAAAACCGGTGTGCTGACCAGACCGTAATTGGCGATCACCCCGGCGACCTGCTGTCCCAGCGGCGCACCGAAGAGATCATGGCCGGCCAGCGCGGTCGGATGCGTGGCGACCCGGTACATCAGCCACATGAACGGGAGCTGCGCCAGCATCGGCAGGAACCCGGCGAACGGCGAGGTGCCTTCCGCCGCGTACAGCGCGTTCATCTCCCTGGACAGCCGCTCCGGGTTGCGTCCGTGGCGTTCTTGCAGCTCACGCAGCTTGGGCGCGAGCTTCTCGCGGACCTTCGCCGTACGGGCCCGGCGCACGTTGAGCGGCAGCAGCAGGAGCCGTACGGCCAGTGTGAACAGCACGATCCCGAGCGCGGCGCTGCCGCCGGACATGCTGATGACGAACGTGACAAGAGCATCGATCATGAGCCCTGTTCCCTCTGTTTCCCCATGCGGGATCGACAGGCTCGCTCATGTTTGAGAGAGCCCCGCTTGACGTGGTTCGACGTGAAAGCGGGGCACGCCTAAGGCGCTCGTGGACGCGACCGGCCGGCCGCGTCGGGATCACGCTGCCGCTGGAAGGCGATGCGGCGGGCGTAGCTCAGCGGGAAACTCGGGGGCTCTCCGCCGGCGACGGGCAGCAACGTGGCTGCCCACGTGGCCAGCAGCAGGATCGCCACCATGGTGATGCCCACCAGCCACGGGTCGAACAGGAACTGCGTCACGGCGGATCAGTGGGAGCGGGAGGACTTGCCCACCACGGCGACGGCCACGAAGACCAGCACGGCGATCACACCGATGATCAGGGCGAGTTTGACCAAACCCACCAGCATCGGCAGCAGGAAGTTGAACAACACGAAAAGGCCCAGCAAGGTACCGATGACGAGCATGACGACTCTACTCATGCTGCCACCGTACGTCCTCCGGGGCGTGATCGGCGAGCCTTCCCGGGCGATGAAGCGAACGCCACACGGGCGCGGCTGCCGGGCGCGGAGGTCGTGCTGACGGCGCGCGAGGGTGTTGCGGGGGGATGCCCGAGGAGTGTCCGCCTCAGGTGGTCGGATGGCGCTCCGGGGAGAGGCCGCTCGTACCCCGGCCGACGACGGCCGGCGGGTGACGCTCGCCCCTTCGCGCTCAGGCGCTCTCCGGAAGGACGGTCAGGCGCTCTCGGGGAGATCCCGGGAAGCGCCGAACGACTCCAGCATCGCCCGGAACGTCGGGCACGGCCAGCGCCACATGCAGCTCCGGCAGCGCAGGATCGGATGGGCGGTGTCGCTCGTGATGCCCCCCGCGTCGCGCGGCTGATGGAGATCGAGCAACCTGAGCCCGAGCTCCGAGAACCTGAGCAGTTCGGCGCGCGCCTCGGCGAGGAACTCCAGGTCCTCGATCGCGAGCCGGGTGCGGATGGGGACGTAGCCTTCGTGGTTCACCAGACCACGCAGGCGGCCCGCCTGTTCATGCCATGGAGTCGCCTTCTCTGTGCTGATGAGGATGGTCTCCAAGCGTTCTCGGAGCCCCTGGCGCTGAGCGTCTTCGGGTTTGTCTTTCATCGATGCGGGGCCCGCCGGTGGTGCCCCAGCCCCTCCTTCGCCATGATGCCGTGCCGGTTCCCGTGTCACGCTGTCAAGCTTCGCGTACTCTCCGTTTTCATGGAGCCCAAACGCAGGACAAAAACCTGTGGTTCCCCTATCGGCGTGACAACGTGACCGGGAGCGCTTGCGCCGCTAGCCTGCCCATGTGGAGCTCAAGGTCTCGACTCGATCACACGCCGGGTGCGCACTCGTTGCCATCACCGGAGAAATCGACCTCTACACGGCGCCTGCCCTGCAGGCCGAGTTCACTCGGCTGTTGCAGAGCGGTCCCAGCCGTGTGGTCATCGACATGTCCGCCGTGGATTTCTGCGACTCCACGGGGATGAACGTGCTGCTCTCGGCGCTGAAGCGGATGAAAGAGCAGCAAGGGACGCTCGAGGTGGCCGCCCCGCGTCCCGCGGTACGCAAGATCCTGCAGGTCACCGGACTCGACTCGGTCTTCACCGTGCATGACGAAGTGCCGCAGGAGTTCCTCATCACCGAGGGATCATGACGCCGGCCGAAGCCTGCCGTACGGGAGGTGATGGCCGGTGAGCGGCGACACCGCCGTGATCATCCCCGCCGTCAACGAGGCCGACCGCATCGCGGCCACCGTCGAGGCCGCCGCCGCTCTGCCCGGCGTCGACCTCGTCGTGGTCGTGGACGACGGCTCGACCGACCAGACCGGCAGGGTGGCCCGCGCCGCCGGAGCCCGGGTGGTGCGCCACAGCCGCAACCGCGGCAAGGCCGCCGCGATGGAGACGGGCGCGGAGGCCGTACGCCTCTTCGACGAGGACACCGCCCCCCGCCACCTGCTCTTCCTCGACGCCGACCTCGGCAGCACCGCCCAGGCCGCGGCTCCGCTCATCGAGCCGGTACGCGCGGGCGAGGCGGACATGACGATCGCCGTGTTCGCCACGAGGGTGAAGCTCGGCGGGCACGGCTTAGTCGTGCGGCTGTCCAAGGAGGGCATCCGCCGGGCCACCGGGTTCGACCCCGTCCAGCCGCTCAACGGGCAGCGCTGCCTGACCCGCAAGGCGTTCGAGGCGGCGCGGCCGCTGGCGCACGGGTTCGGGGTGGAGACCGCCCTGACCATCGATCTGCTGCGCAGGCGCTTTCGCGTGCTGGAGGTCGAGGTGGACATGGCGCACCGGGCCACGGGCACCGACCTGCGGGCGCAACTGCACCGGGCCCGGCAACTCCGCGACGTGGCGCTGGCGCTGGCCGTGCGCGAGCCCTTGGTCGCGCTGAATCTCGACAAGATGCGCCGGGCGTCGCGGCGGCGGTGAGCCGCGCTCTCGCCCCCGGCCGGGTTCGGCCCGCGGGGCGAGCCTTTCGCGTGCCCCGGCGCGCGTCGCCGAGCCGGCGCAGTAGGCGTCGCCGGAACGGCGCAGTGGAGTGTGGCCGAGCCGGCGCAGTGAGGGTCGCCGAGCCGGCGCAGTGGGGTGGCCGGGCCGGTGTGGCGGGGTCGGGGCTTGCCGCCGGTGATCCTCGCGGCCCTAGACTGCCCTCCATGCCCGACACAGACGAGCAAGGACGTCCAGAGCCGCCTCTCGCGGCCGACGAGACCGCCACCCTCGTGGGTTACCTGGAGTTCCACCGCGCCACCCTCGCGTGGAAATGCGCCGGTCTCGACGAGGCCGGCCTGAAGGCCACCGTGGGCGCGTCGTCGATGACGCTCGGCGGGATGCTCAAGCACCTGGCGTACGTGGAGGACCACTGGTTCTCCCGCCACCTGCACGACCGCGCGGGCCAGCCCCTGTGGGGCACCGTGGACTGGTCGGCCGACGCCGACTGGGACTGGCACTCGGCCGTCCTCGACACCCCCGGCGAGCTCCGCGACCTGTGGCAGGACGCCGTGTCCCGCTCCCGCGTCCTGCTCGACGAGGCGGTGGCCGACGGCGGCCTCGACCGGCTGTCCGCCCGCGCCTGGTCCGACGGGCGCAGGGTCAGCGTGCGGTGGATCCTGGTGCACATGATCGAGGAGTACGCGCGGCACAACGGGCACGCCGACCTCATCAGGGAGTCGGTGGACGGGCTGACCGGGGAGTAGGCCGTCCCGCGAGTGTGCTGGAATTTCCCGGTGACTTCGGAGACGCGGCGGGCAGGCACGCAGGGCCTGCCGGGATGGGTGGCCACCGCGGCGATCGGCGGCTCCATCCTGCTGACCGTCGTCATCGGTCTGCTGGGCCCGTCGGCGATGGTCCCCGCGCTCGGCGGCCCCGGCTGGCACCCGCCGTACTCGCTGGACGTCCGGCCGGGGGCGCACCTGGTGATCGCCCTGGCGGCGGCGGCCGTCCTGCTCGGCGGCCTCGGCCTGCTGGTCGCCCTGCCGGCTCTCAGGGGCCGGGCGGCCGCTGTCCGGGGGCTGCCCGATCCGCGCTCGCTCGTGCTCATCGGCTGCCTGGCGGCAGGAGTCCTGGCGTTCCTGCCGCCCTCGGGTTCCGGGGACCACCTCAACTACGCCGCCTACGGCCGCATGGTGACGCTGGGCCTCAGCCCGTACACCCATGGGGCCATCGATCTGCCGGGCGATCCGATCGCCGACGCGGTGGAGGCGCCCTGGCGTGAGGAGCCGAGCGTCTACGGGCCGGTGGCCACGGCCGTCCAGGCGCTGGCGAGCTGGATCGGCGGCGACTCGCTCAGGCTGACGATGTTCGTGCTGGCCCTGGTCAACGCCGCCGCGTTCGTCGCGACGGGCCTGCTCATCGACCGCTTCACGAGGGACGACCCCGTCAGGCGGCTGCGCGCGGCCCTGCTGTGGACGGCCAACCCGCTCCTGCTCTACCAACTGGTCGCGGGCATGCACGTGGACACGCTCGCCATCGCCTGCATGGTCGCCGCGCTGCTGGCCAGGAGCCGGCCCGCCGGGTCCGGGGTGCTGCTGGGCCTGGGGGTGGCGATCAAGGTCAACGCCGGGCTGGTGGCCCTGGGCCCGGCCTGGGAGCTGCGGCGGCGTCCCGCGCGCCTGGCGCTGATGGCGGGGTGCGCGGTCGCGGTCGTGGTCGTCGGGTACCTGATCGTCGGCCCGGAGGCGATCGCGCCGATGACCCGGACGAGCAAGGCGATCTCGCACGCCTCCCCGTGGAAGCTCGTCCAGGGCTGGCTGCAGACGATCGTGGGCACCGGCAGCGCGTACCGGGGGGAGATCCAGGTCGGCTCGCTGCTGCTGCTCGCCCTCATCGCCTGGTCCCTGCTCCGCCTGCCCGCGCGCACCGGGCTGCTGACCGGCGGGCGGGCGAACGGGATGGAGGCGCCCGTCGTGGCGGTGGGGCTGATGGTGGCCTACCTGTTCGCCACGCCGTACATCCTGCCCTGGTACGACGGGCTGGCGTTCGGGCTGCTGGCCCTGGTCGCGGCCTCCGCCCTGGACACGTTCGTGGTGGCGCACCTGGTGGTGCTGTCGCTGGCGTACCTGCCCGCCCGGGTGGAGGGGGTGCCGGCCGAGCTGGACTGGCTCGGCAAGGTGGTCAGGCCCCAGCTCGCCTGGGCGCTGCTTGCTCTGACTGTGGCGCTGCTGGTGTGGGCGTGGCGAGTTGCAGGGCGCGCACACAGGCCGCCAGGGTCAGCGGCACGGCCACCGTCAGGGCCATAGCGGGGATGGCGATGCCGGAGTCGTTCATCAGGAAGCCGACGAAGGCGCAGGTGAGAGCGCCGATCAGGCCCGCCCTGAACGTCGGGGCGTGGCCGTAGGCCAGGCTGAGCGCGGGTGCGCCCCAACGCGACGGGCGGGCCAGCACCAGGAACAGGAAGGCCAGCGCGACCAGCGACAGGAGGGTCAGCGACCAGTTCCCCACGGTCACCCCGATCATGGCGCCGAACTTGCGGCCGACGACGGTCCACGCCTGGCCGTCGATGACCTGCTGCACGAAGGTGCCCAGGTGCGTGCGCTCGGTGTCGGGCCGCAACCAGTCGGCCACGGACAGGGCCCCCACGATCACGACCCCCGCCAGCCCCACGGCCAGCAGCCGCAACGCGGAGACGCGCCGGCCCGCCAGCATCATCAGGAACACGGCCAGGCCGATCACGAACGCCGGGACGCCGCCGAAGTCCGCGCCCCAGGCCGGCCACCCGTCCGCGAAGATCGCGAACCCCCCGTAGAGCGCGCACAGGGTGACGACCAGCGCCCTGGACATGCCCCTGCCGAGCAGCCACTGCGCCACCCCGGCCAGCCCGAGGACGGTGCCCGTGGCGTAGATGGCGAAGGCGATGTTGCTGAACCCGTAGAACCGTCCTCCGGTCACGGGCTCGTACCCGGTCACCGCGTTCACCTGGAGTTTCGAGCCGGTCATGACGTCGATGAGGAGGGCGATCGAGGTGACGGCGGCGACGGTGGTGAGGGGGCCGAGCACGTGCGCGCGCCAGGGCCCGGCGAAGGCGGCGGCGGTGATGAGCCCGGCGATGGCGAGGATCGTCACGATCAGCGAGAGCATCGGCACCGGCAGGCTCCACCAGGGCACGAGCTGGGCCAGGAACGTGGACACGGCGATGGCCCCGCTGACCACCGCGACGATCTGCACGGACCTGAGCACCCTGGACGTGCCCGCGTCGGCCGGTCCGGCGGCCGAGCGGCGGCGCAGCCGGAGCGCGAGGGCGGCGAAGGCGTAGAAGAGGAGCTGAACCGTGACCAGGACGGCGAAGAACGGCCCGCGCACCTCGCGCAGCACCTGGCTGGCGAGGTCGCCGTCGGCCAGTTCCGTCACCGTCTCGGACGCCGTGGCGGGAGCCGGGCCGCCGGGCTGCCAGGGGCGGCCGACCACCCCGGGCGCGGCGGGCAGGCCCAGCACCTGGACGGCGGTGGCGGTGAGGTCGGTGATCGCGACCAGGGCGTCCTGGCGGGTGGAGGTCGAGGTGAGGTGGCCGTGCGGGTACGGGTGGCCGTCCGGGGCGGGGCCGGTGGCGAGGGCCACGTGGAGGTGGGCGTTGGGGGACACGTCGGAGATGCCCGCCACCAGGACCGTGGTGCCGGCGGGCAGCCGGGCGACCAGGGCGCCGATCTGCCGGTCCGCCTGGGCCGCCGCCGCCTGCCGGGCGGGCGCGGGAAGCCCGGTGGGGACGTTGTACTCGTCGAGGGGCTGCCGCGCCCAGGCGTCGGCGAGGTCGGCGGCCTCGAAGACGATGAGGGTGTAGGGGGTCAGGTCGCCCAGGGCGTCGAGGTCGGGCGCGTATCTGGCGATATTTCCGGACTCGTCGGCTGCGGCCAGCGCGGCGCCCGCGCCCACCGCGGCGACCCTGCCGCCGTTCTTGGCCACGAGCCCGCCCAGCGTGCCGAGCCGGGCGTCGTAGCCGGTCTCCGCCTGGTGGGCGGCCAGCGCCGGCCAGCCGGGGATCGTGGCGCCCTCACCGCGCTGCTCGGGAGCGGGCGGCGGTGAGCAGCCCGCGCCTTCCGTACCGGCCCGCTGGCCCGCCGAGACGGTCAGCCAGCCGGCGGTGGGGCAGGTGATGCCCCGGTCGGGCGGCGGCACCGCCCGCGTGGAGAGCGAGGCCGAGGCCCCTTCGGCGGCCAGCCGCCACAGGTTCGGGGTCCGCGTCGCGTCGAGGTCGCTCCACTCCAGGCCCGGGACCCCGACGAGGGCCACCCGCCCCTGCGGCGCGGCCGTGGCGCCCAGCGCGGCGGCGGGGAACAGGGCCGTGAGCGCCAGGGCGAGCAGGACGACGGCCAGCGGGCGGGCGCCCGCGCGATCGAGGCGACGGCGCTCCCCGCACCGGCCCTGAGGCGGGTGCGGCGTGGCGTTCGGCATGTACGGACCCCCAGTAGTCTGCCCCTCGATCGGCAACAGCCACGGTAACGTGCCACACCGTGACAAGTGGCGAGGTGCGGGTGAGACGACGGCAGTGGTGGGCGTGGGTGCTCGTGGTGCTCGTCGTCGCGGTGGCCGTGGCGCCGCTGGTGTACACGTGGCTGACGAATCCCGACGACCAGCGGCTGGTCGACCTGGACGTTTACCGTACCGGCGGGCAGATGCTGCTCGACGGCCGGCCGGTGTACGACTACCACACGCCCGCGCCGCAGTTGCTGCCCTTCACCTACCCGCCCGTCGCCGCGATGCTGGCCGTGCTGCTGGCCATGATGTCGTGGGAGACGGCGCAGTGGGTGTGGACGGCCGGGATCTTCGTGGCCCTGGCCGTGACCGTGGGCTTCTCCTTCCGGCAGGTGCTGGGACGGGAGTCGCTGCGGAAGTACACGCCGTGGCTGTTCGCGCTGCTCATGATCCTGTGCACGTACCTGATGCCGATCAGGGACCAGGTGCGCTTCGGGCAGGTGGACATCCTGCTGGTCTCGCTGTGCGTGGCCGACTGCCTGGCCAGACGGCCCTGGTGGCCCAGGGGGTTCCTGATCGGGCTGGCCACGGCGGTCAAGCTGACCCCCGGCGTCTTCCTGATCTACCTGCTGGTCACCAGGCAGTGGCGGACGTTCTTCATGGCCTCGTTCACGACGGCGGTGCTGACGTTGCTGCCGTTCGCGGTGATCCCGCAGGACGCGGCGGACTTCTGGTTCTCGGCGCTGCTCGACTCCGAGCGGCTCGGCTCGAACGCGGCCACCACCAACCAGTCCATTCGGGGCATGCTGATCCGGCTCTACCTGCCCGACCTGCTGACGTCGGTGATCTGGCTGGCGATCGTGGCCGCGGTCGCGTGGTACGGGTTCCGCGGGGCGCGCGAGGCGTACCGGGCGGGTGATTCGCTCACCGCGGTCGCGCTGGTCGGGCTGATGGCGGTGCTGCTGTCGCCGGTCGCCTGGATCCACCACCTGGCCTGGGTGGTCGTGGTGCTCGCGGCGATCGTGGGCGACGGGCGCGACCCCGTCCGGCTGCGGGTGGCGGCCGGGGTGTGGCTGTACTACGTGCTGACGATCCCGTGGTGGGGAGTCTCGTTGATCGCGGCCGGCATCCCCGGGGTCAGCCCGGTGCTCGGGAAGATCGTGCAGAACGGGTTCGGGCTGGGAGCGCTGGCGCTGGTGTGGTTGCTGGTGTCCTGGATTCCGAAACGCCGAACGATCGCTTGACCGAGGCGTTACCCTCTGTGCCGTGCTCGTTACCACATGGGTGATCGTGGGAGTCGTCGCCGGGATCAGTGGCGTATTCATCGGTTATCTGGCGCTGCGCCAGGCCAGAAGCACCGTGGAGGAGTGCCGGCGCATGCTCTCCCGGCAGGTCGTCGCGGGCCGGGGCGACCTCAAGGCCGTCAGGGACGTCGCCGTCTGCCGCTACGACGCGCTGTCCGAGATGACGGGCAGGCTGTCGTTCTCGGTGGCGATGATCAACGGCCTGGGCGACGGGATCGTGCTGACGTCCATCAACGGGCGCAGCGAGACCCGCACCTACGTCCGGGCCGTGGTGGGCGGCAAGGGGGAGCAGCCGCTGTCGCCCGAGGAGGAGCAGGCCGTACGGGCGGCCAGGCTCGGGCACGGCCCGTTGGTCGCGAGCCGGGCCGCCGAACCCCGCTGAGACCGCGTGCCGGCGTTCGGGATCCGCTATCGGACGAAACGGCGACGTCGGCCCTCCACCTGCGGATACCCTGTAAGCATGCCCAGACTCGCCTATCTCGGACCGGAAGGGACCTTCACCGAAGAGGCCCTGCGGCTCCTCGACCCGACAGCCGAGCGGTTGCCCTGCGCCACCGTGAGCGCCGCGCTCAACGCCGCCCGCTCCGGTGCCGCCGACGGCGCGGTGGTCCCGCTGGAGAACTCGATCGAGGGTGCGATCACCACGACGCTCGACGAGTTCGCCTGGGGCGAGCCGTTGCTGATCAACGCCGAGCTGCTGCTCCCGGTGCAGTTCTCGCTGCTGGCCCGGCCCGACACCGAGCTCGTGCACATCAAGCGGGTCTACACGCACCCCGCCGCCATCACCCAGTGCCGCGCGTACATCGCGCGCGAGCTGCCCGACGCCGTCGTGGTGGCCGCACCCTCGACCGCGGCGGCGGCGCAGGAGGTCTCGCTGCCCGGCTCGCCCTACGACGCCGCCATCGCCGCGCGCATCGCCGGCGAGCACTACGGGCTGGTGGAGCTGGCCACCGACATCGGCGACAGGTCCGACACCGTGACCAGGTTCGTCAAGGTGGGCCGCCCGGGTCCGCTGCCGGAGGCGACCGGCTCCGACCGCACCACGCTGGTGGTCTTCCTGGCCGACGACCACCCGGGCGCGCTGCTGGAGATGCTCACCGAGTTCTCCGTGCGGGGGGTCAACCTGACGCGCATCGAGTCGCGGCCCACCGGCGACGGCATCGGCCGCTACTTCTTCCACTTCGACTTCGAGGGCCACATCGCCGACGCCCGGGTCGGCGAGGCGATCGCCGGGCTGCACCGCGTCTGCGGCGAGGTGCGCTTCCTCGGCAGCTATCCGCGGGCCGACGGCGTCGCGCCGCTGATCAAGCGCGGCACCTCCGATCCGGAGTTCGCGGAGGCCGGCGACTGGCTGGCGAGGATCCGGGCCGGGCAGGTCTGAGCGGGCCCGTGCGGGCGGCGGCCGGCGTACCCCGAAACAAGGGGCGCGGCGCGCTCGCGCGCCGGTAGCCTTTCCTTGTGATTGACCTGCGTACCCTTCGTGAGGACCCTGACCGGCTACGGGCGTCGCAGCGTGCCCGCGGCGCGGACGACTCGGTCGTCGACACGCTGCTCGACCTCGACGAGCGCCGCCGATCCGCGCTGACCTCGTTCGAATCTCTGCGCGCCGAGCAGAAGAGCATGGGCAAGTCGGTCTCCAGGGCGCAGGGCGAGGAGAAGGCCGCCCTGCTCCAGCGGGCCAAAGAGCTCGCGGGCCAGGTCAAGACCGCCGAGTCCGAGGCGGAGAAGCTGGGCGCCGAACTCGACGGAGTGCTCCAGACGGTGCCCAACCTCGTCGAGGAGGGCGCGCCGCCCGGCGGCGAGGACGACTACGTCGTGCTCGAGACCCACGGTGAGCCCCGCGAGTTCGACTTCGAGCCGAAGGACCACCTGGAGCTGGGCGAGGCGCTCGGCGCCATCGACATGGAGCGTGGGGCCAAGGTCTCGGGCTCGCGCTTCTACTTCCTCAAGGGCGTCGGCGCGCGGCTGCAGCTCGGCCTGCTCAACATGGCCATGCAGCAGGCGATCGAGACCGGTTTCACGCCGATGTTCACGCCGGTGCTGGTCAAGCCGGAGACCATGCAGGGCACCGGTTTCCACATCGCCCACGACAAGGAGATCTACCGGCTCCCGGAGGACGATCTCTATCTCGTCGGCACCTCCGAGGTGGCGCTGGCGGGCTACCACGCCCAGGAGATCCTCAGCGCCGACGACCTGCCGCTGCGTTACGCGGGCTGGTCGTCGTGCTTCCGCCGCGAGGCGGGCTCGTACGGCAAGGACACCAGGGGCATCATCCGGGTGCACCAGTTCGACAAGATCGAGATGTTCACGTACGTGCGGCCGGAGGACGCCCACGAGGAGCACCTGCGCCTGCTCGCCTGGGAGAAGGAGATGCTGGCCAAGATCGAGGTCCCCTACCGGATCATCGACACGGCGGCGGGCGATCTCGGCATGTCGGCGGCCCGCAAGTTCGACTGCGAGGCGTGGATCCCGACCCAGGGGCGCTACCGCGAGCTGACCTCCACCTCCAACTGCACCGAGTTCCAGGCGCGCAGGCTCGCCGTCCGCTACCGCGACAAGGACGGCAAGCCCCAGCACCTGGCCACGCTCAACGGCACGCTCGCCACCACCCGCTGGATCGTGGCGATCCTGGAGAACCACCAGCAGGCCGACGGCTCCGTGGTGGTTCCCGAGGCGTTGCGCCCCTTCGTGGGGCTCGACGTGCTCACCCCGCCGAAGTAGACCGTCCGCTCGTGTGGCGGGCGTCGCGTCCGATGACGGCGGCGCTCGCCGCCACGACGGCCCCGGCCAGCAGCACGGCGAGCGCCACCGCGACCGCGTACGAGTCCGGCGTCCCCTTCGCCCACCCCTCGAACGGCAGGCGGATGCCTGCGTAGACGAGCGGCGCGGCCAGCAGCCCGGTCACCGCCGGGACCGGCCGCGCCCGTCCCGCGAACGCCAGCACCAGGCACACCACGGCGCCCGTCAGGCCCGCGAGCAGGCCGAGGAGAAGATAGGGCCCCTTCTGGGAGAACGCCAGGTCGAGCATGGAACCGCTGCTGACCGGCAGCAGCAGGCCCAGGGCGGCGGCGCTCGCGCAGCCGGTGTAGAGGCCGGTGTGGCGCCGCAGCCCCGCTCCCGCCCCGCCGAAGGCCATGCAGGCCGCCAGGAAGAGGGCCACGCCGCGTTCCGAGCTCAGGTCCGCCTCGGCCGCTTCGGTTCCCGGCCAGCCCACGCGCCGCCACGTGCCCGACGGGTCGCGCACCGCGATGCCGTCCACGCCGTTGGCCACGACGACGACGTGCCCGCCCGGGCGCGGCTGCACGGCCAGCGACAGGGAACGCAGCCCGGACCGGCTCCCGTGCTGCCTGGCCAGGCGCTCAAGATCGTTCTCGGAGGGGGTCCACGCCGTCTGCCACGAACGGCCGCCGTCGTCCGACTGCCGCACGCCCAGGCGGTCGCCCAGCACCTGGTAGCACCGCGTGGCCTGGCCGGGGACGCACTGGGCGCTCTGCCCTCGTCCCGGCTGTTCGCGCGGGCTCTCCGTCCAGGATCGGCCGCCGTCCTCGGAGATCAGCTCTCTCATGTCGGTCGTGTGGACGTGGATGCGGCCGGCCGCGTCCAGTTCGACGGCGTCGGCGGAGGAGGGCGGGGGCGCGGCGGCCGTGGCGGTGACGGCGAGCAGGGCCAGCGGCATGGTGACGACGATCCGCCACCGGGCCGAGGAGGGGCGGTGCAGGGTGCTCCGGCGCACCCACCAGGCCAGGACGAGCGCGGGCAGCGCCAGCAGGTCCGTGGGATCGACCAGGACGCGCGACGGGCCCCCGACCAGTGTCCAGGCATGGGAGGCGAGCTCCGCGCCCGTCTCCGTCGTTTTCACGACCGTGAAGAGCGCACCGGTGAGCACGGTCGCCGCCAGGTCGGCCCGCCGCAGGAACAGCAGGGCCACGAGCGCGGGGGCGACCACGAGGCCGGCGACGTCGCTGAGCTTGCCCGTGACGAAGCCGGGCCAGGACTGCTTGAGCAGGTGGTCGTTGACCAGGAGCACCACGACCCCGGCGATGGTCACGGGGTGACACAGCCACGCGTACCTCATATCCAGGTCGATGGATCCGCGCGCTGGGTGGTTCGGGCGTTTTGTGAGTCGAGTCACACCCGTGATCAGATCGAAACCGGGTTCGTGGCCTCGCCCACCTTCCGGACGGGCCGGAGGTCGAATATCGGTCACGGCGGGCCGGGCACTCCTCGCGAGGGCTCGCCTCGCGAGGAGTGGTCGTGCGTCAGCCCCGCAACAGCAAAAGACCGGAGCCCGCTGGAAGCGAACCCCGGTCTATCTAGCTGCTACAGGTCAGAGGGCTCGGACCTGAGAGGCCTGCGGCCCCTTCTGGCCCTGCGTGATCTCGAACTCGACCCGCTGGCCGTCTTCAAGGCTGCGGTAGCCGTTGCCGACGATCTCGGAGAAGTGCACGAACACGTCCGGCGCACCGCCGTCCGGGGCGATGAAGCCGAAGCCCTTCTCGGCGTTGAACCACTTGACGGTTCCCTGAGCCATAAAAGCTCTCCCTCAGGATGTGAATCTATGGGACCCACACCTCGTGGGTCCCGGTGTGTCGTACAGCAAGCACCCGGGGTGGCTCAGACAAAGTCATGCTGGTTTTCACTACGGGATCAGCTAATACAACGCCATCACATCTAACACCATTCTGGAGCGTTGGTGTTCCCGTCCTCAGGAAGATTTCTGTCAGGCGGCATCACCGGGCAAACTGGAACCTGTTATGCAGAGTCATCCCGCACCGCGTCTAGTGGCCACCGACCTCGACGGTACCGCGTTGCGCACGGACGGAACCGTGTCTCCCCGCACGGTCTCCGCCTTCGGAAAAGTCGAGGAATCGGGGGCTGTCCTGGCGTTCGTGACCGGGCGTCCGCCCCGGTGGATGGGCGGGGTGGCGAGTGCCGTACGTCACCGTGGCCTGGCGATCTGTGCGAACGGAGCCCTGATCTACGATCTCCATACCGAACGGATAGTGGAATCTCACCTCATCACCGTGGACGTACTCCAGGAAGTCGTGGCTCAGCTAAGAGCGAACGTGTCCGAACTCGTATTTTCGGTCGAGTATGAAGCCGGTTTTGCGCATGAGTCCGATTTCCTGCTGGGCGGCTTGGACCGGCACCAAGGGACGGTCAGGGTCGACTCCGTGACCGCCCGGCCGTGCGCCAAGCTCCTGGCGCTGCACCCGGCCATGGGGGCGGACGAGTTGCAGGCCGTCGTGGACGAACTGGTGGGGCATCTGGTGACGGCGACCCACTCCAGCAGGCGGGGTCTGATCGAGATGAGCGCGCGGGGGGTGACCAAGGCGACGGCGCTCGCGGCGCTCGCGGCGCGGCACGAGATCAAGCCGGCACAGGCTGTCGCGTTCGGTGACATGCCGAACGACCTGCCCATGCTGAGCTGGGCAGGCACGTCGTACGCGGTCGCCAACGCGCACCCCGACGTGCTGGCGGCGGTCGATCACGTGACCGCGGCCAACGACGAGGACGGCGTCGCGCGCGTGATCGAGGAACTGTTCGGGTAGCCCGCGCCCGGCACCGCACCGGGTGAGGCGCTCGGCGGCGTCGGGTGGCCGGCACCGGTCCGGGGGCAGGATCGGACCGCCGTGGGGCCTGCTACGGCGGAGGCCCGCTACAGGTAGGGGCCCGACCCGCCGTGGGGGCGCTGGGTCTCGTCGCCCGGAACGCCGGGCAGCGCCCTGCGCATCTGCTCAAGCTGGGCACGGGCGGCCATCTGCTGGGCGAACAGCGTGGTCTGGATGCCGTGGAACAACCCCTCGAGCCAGCCGACGAGCTGGGCGTGCGCGATACGCAGCTCCGCCTCGCTCGGCGGGGTGCCGTTGTCGTCGGTGAACGGGAGCGAGAGCCGCTCCAGCTCGTCGACCAGTTCCGGCGCCAGCCCGTCCTCGAGCTCCTTGATGGAGGACTCGTGAATCTCCTTCAGCCGCTTGCGGCTGGCCTCGTCGAGGGGGGCCGCCCTGACCTCCTCGAGGAGCTGGCGGATCATGCTGCCGATGCGCATCACCTTGGCGGGCTGCTCGACCAGGTTGGTGACCGATCGGTCGTCTTCGCCGTTGTCGCCCTGCCCCTGGAAGTCGGGGCCCACCACCACGATGTGGGGGGTGTTGTTGTCCTCAGCATTCATAACACTCACCGTACTAGCAGGATCTTGCCGACGTGCTCTCCCGAATCCAACATACGGTGAGCTTCGGCCGCCTCGGACATCGGAACCTCGGCGTGCACGACGGGACGCACCGCGCCCGCTCCGACCAGGGGCCAGACATTGTCGACGACGCTCCGCACGATGACGCCCTTCTCGTCCACGGGACGGGCGCGCAATGTGGTCGCGTGCACGGACAGGCGCTTGGCGAGCATGGCGCCCAGGTCGATCTCGCCCTTGCGCCCGCCCTGGAGCCCGATGATCACCAGCCGCCCGCCGGTGCGCAGCGCCCGCACGTTGCCCGCCAGGTACTTCGCGCCCATGATGTCGAGGATGACGTCGGCCTGGACCTTGTCCGCGAAGTCCTCCTCGCGGTAGTTGATCACCTCGTCGGCGCCCAGCTCCCTGACGCGCTCGCCCTTGGCGGCCGAGCCGACGGTGGCGACGACGTACGAGCCGAGCGCCTTGGCGAGCTGCACCGCGAACGTGCCGATCCCGCTGGCCCCGCCGTGCACGAGCAGCGTCTCGCCCCGGCGCAGCCGGCCCACCATGAAGACGTTGGACCAGACCGTGCACGCCACCTCGGGCAGCCCGGCCGCCTCACGCAGCGACACCCTGCCGGGCACGGGCATGACCTGCTGCCAGGGCACGGCTACGCGCTCGGCGTAACCGCCGCCGCCGAGCAGCGCGCAGACCTCGTCGCCCGGCTTGAACTGCTCGACGTCCGGGCCGACCTCGGCCACCACCCCGGAGACCTCCAGCCCCGGGTACGGCGGCGAACCGGGCGGCGGGTCGTAGAACCCCTGCCGCTGCAGGACGTCGGCGCGGTTCACCGCCGAGGCGACCACGTCGATCAGGACGTCCCCCCGCTCGACGGGTGGGTCCGGCGCCTCGCGCCACTCCAGCACCTCTGGTCCGCCCGGCCTGGTGATCTCAATGGCTCGCATGCGAACCACGGTAGCCGGGCAAAGAAGTTGTGGGTTGCCGGGCTGCGCGGTAACCGATGGCGTTAATCTGCAATGTATTTGCTGCCCCTTTAGACCCACCCGAGGGGGAACACGGTGGCAAGACACGATCGAGAAGAATCTCTCGAGGAGCAGCTCGCCTGGCTGGACGCGATCAAGGAGACGGAGGAGGCTCCTGTCCCTGTGAGCGCCTCGGCCGCGTCCGCCGACGAGCCGGTCGCTTCGCCGTACCCCAAGGACCCGTGGCGGCTGGTGCCCCAGCAGCACGAGACCTCGACGCCGCCGTTGTTCCGCGCGGCCGTCGACTCCGTGTACGGCGCGGCGGCGGCCGGAGAGGTCCCGGAGCGGGAGAGCGAGGCCGGCGAGTGGCTCGGTACGGCGGTCAAGGAGGAGCTCACGACCCCGGCGCGGAGCGTGGAGGACGCCTTCCACGCCCCGCTGAAGCCGCTGCCGCGTCCTGACGACACCGACGCGTACGCGCTGCCGCTCACGCCGCCCGCCCCGCCGGAGAAGGCCGCGGAGCGCACGTGGCCGCCGGCGGGCGAGGAGACGGCGTGGGTGACGCCGCCCGGCTGGCCGCGGCCGGCGGAGGAGTCGCGTGCTGAGGCCGTCGAGGCCCCCGCCGAGGTTCCCGCGCCTGCCGGTGAGCCCGAGCGTCGTGGTGCGGAGGAGCCCGCCCCGGCGGCGGAGAAGTCCGCGTGGGCGGACACCCAGCCGGGCGCCGAACTGGGCGCTGAGCGGTCAGGTGCCGAGCGGCCGGATGCCGAAGAGCCGGGCGGCGAGCCGTCGGGCGCTGAACGTGCCGAACGTGCTGAGCAGGCGGGCGCTGAGCGGCCGGGCGGCGAGCCGGCGGCCTGGGAGGAGCGGGCGGAGACCGTCACGGAGGAGCCCGGGTCCGGGCCCGCCGCGGCCGGGTCGGCCGAGACGATGTCCCGCACCGACGCGCCGCAGTGGGCCGAGTCGTCGGAGACGATGCCGAGGAGCGAGCGCCCGCAGTGGAGCGAGCCCGAGGAGCACGCCCAGGAGTTCCGCCTGACCTGGTCGGAGGAGCAGCCGGACCGTTCCCGCTGGAGCGGTCGATCGGCGGACGTCGCCGACCTGCCGGACCGTTCCGAGGAGGCGGAGGAGCGCTCGCAGTGGTCGTCGGAGCGGCTGCAGTGGAGCGAGCAGCCTCAGGAGCGTCTTCAGTGGGCCGAACAGCCCGCGGAACGTGAGCAGCCTCCCGAGGAACGCTCCCAGCGGGCCGAGCAGTCTTCCGAGCGCACCCACCAGCCGGAGCACGCCCGGCACGCGCAGGAGGCCGAGCAGCGTCCGTCGTGGGACGAGCAGCACGAGTGGCGTCCCGCCGAGCGCGAGATCCCGCCGGCCACGCAGCCGCGCCGCCGCCCGGCCCCGAACCACGTCTTCACCTCGCCGCCCAGGCCCCCGGTCACCGGACGCCCGACCGCCGACAGCCTCGACCCCGAGTCGCTGCTGCGCGGACGGCGTAACGCCCCCTCCAAGGGCTGGCGTCGCATGGTGTACAAGGCGTCCGGCGGCTGGATCAAGCCGGGCGAGTCGCCGGAGGTGCGCCGCCGCCGCGAGCTCGTCACCAGGGCGCGCACCCCGGTCACGGCCGGGCACCACCGCGTGGCCGTGCTGAGTCTCAAGGGCGGCGTGGGCAAGACCACGACCACGGTCGGCCTCGGCGCGACGCTGGCCCAGATGCGCGGCGACCGCGTCATCGCCGTCGACGCCAACCCCGACCGGGGCACCCTGTCCGACAAGCTCGTCCTGGAGACCTCGGCCACCGTGCGCGACCTGCTCAACGAGCGTGACCAGGTCAAGCGGTACGTCGACATCAGGGCGTTCACCTCGCAGGCGCCGTCGCGGCTGGAGGTGCTGGCCTCCGACCGCGACCCCGCGGTCTCCGAGGCGTTCAGCGGCGCCGACTACCAGGAAGTCTCCCAGGTGCTGGAGAACTTCTACTCGATCTGCATCACCGACTGCGGCACCGGCCTGCTGCACTCGGCCATGGGCGGGGTGCTCGGGCTGGCCGACCAGATCGTGCTGGTCAGCTCCCCGTCGGTGGACGGCGCGCGGGCGGCGTCCGCGACGCTCGACTGGCTGGAGGCGCACCACTACGCCGACCTGGTGAAGAACGCGACCGTGGTGCTGTGCAGCGTGCGGCCCAGGTCGAAGTCGGCGGTGGACATCAAGAAGCTGGAGGCCCATTTCGCCGCCCGCTGCCGCGCGGTGGTCAGGGTGCCGTACGACCCGCACCTGGAAGAGGGCGCGGAGATCGACCTCGACCGGCTCCAGGAGCCGACCAGGGACGCGTACCTGCAGCTCGCCGCGTTCGTGGGCGACGCCTTCGCGGGCACCCGGGGATGAGCCGGACGCCGGCGGCGCGGCACGCGTGCGCCGCCGGCGGAGCCGTCGGCGGCTAGGCGGGCACTTCGGCGACCAGCCTGGAGCTCCAGGGGCACCACGTGTAGCCGGGCAGGAAGGCCCCGCCCGCCTTGTCCAGGTGATCCTCGACGTAGGGGATCGTGGCGTCGCACACCTCCATGGCCGCGTCGAAGAAGCCGACGGTGTCGCTGCGGTAGTGGTAGTTCCAGCGCGGGTTGTACGGGGCCGGCCGTGGCGTGATCTTGCCGATGACGTGGGGCCGATCGCGCGTCGCGCCGCTGATCAGGGCGCGGGCGTGCCGGATCTTGCCGGGTTCGGTGAGCTGGACGACGAACCGTTCTCCCGTGCCGTCGGTCATCACGAAGTACGCGGCCGGAGCGGTCTGCCGCGCCGGGACGGCCGCCGCAGCGGGGGCGGCCCCGGTCAGCAGGGCGAGCGTGGTGGCGGCGAGCGCGGTGCCGATCCCGCGGGAGAAGCCTGGCATGAACACCTCCGGTACGCGGGCCGAGAACTCGGCCCGTCCGACACGGAGAGTAGCCATAACGTCACAGAAAGTGTGCTGGCCGCGCCGTCATATCGTGCTGACCCGCGAAAGCCCTCTTCAGAGGGGCTGAAGACCGGCGGAGGGTGTGGGATTCGAACCCACGAGGCCATCGCTGACCTGGCCGCTTTCAAGGCGGCTGCACTCGTCCACTATGCGAACCCTCCCGTGCGGGAACCACGATAGCGGCTGTGATGACAGGGGTGTACGTTCAGGAGGTGGCGGATCTCAGCGTCGAGGTGCAGCGCGGCGGCGACGACGCGATCGTGCGTCTCACCGGTGATCTCGACAAGCTCACGGCGCCACTGCTCAGGCAGGTTCTGTCGCAGCTCTTCGCCGAAGGCCGGGTGGAGGTCGTGATCGACGCCGGCAAGCTCGACTTCTGCGACTCCAGTGGCCTGTGGGTGCTGGTGGAGCACCAGCACCGGGTCTCCGCGCACGCCGGGAGCCTGGGTCTCGTGGGGGTGCACGGCGTGTTACGGCGGGTGCTCGACGTGACCGGCCTCAAGGCGGCCTTCGACCGGGTGGCGTTAGCCGAGCTGTGACAGCAGCCACTTGGGGCCGACGCTCTCGGCGCCCAGTTCGCCGACCCGGTCCCGCAGCGCCCGGTCGGCGGTGACCACGACCACCCGCTCCCACGGCTTGGCCTCGCGTACGACGTCGACGATCGCGTCGTCGCCGTTGCCCGTGGCCGCCACCACCTGGATCCCCGGCACGGCCGGCGCGCCGCGTGCGGCGCCCTCCACGACCGCCACCATCCGCGGGTACCACTGCGCCAGCACGGGGTGCTCCAGCCGCAGCTTCGAGACGTCCAGCAGCAGCCGGGTCGCCGCGCCCAGCCGGTCGTTCCACCAGCCGCGCTCGGCCCGCGCGCCGACGATGTTGGCCACGTCGAGCACGATCGTCTCCGGCCTGATCGTGCCCCGGATCTCGTTCCACGTCGCGGCGAAGCCGGGGTGCAGCGAGCGCTCGGTGACCTCGGGCAGCGCCAGCCAGCGCAGTTCGGTGCTCTCGCCGTTGGCCGGGGCCGCGGCCAGCCGTTCTGCCGACGCGGCGATCACCGTCTCGAACGCCCACCCGCCGTGGTCGTCGAGGTAGACGCCCTGCACGCGCAGCCCGTCGCCGGCCAGCGCCGCCTCCTCGTGGGCCTCGCGCAGGGCGCTCGTGACCGCGTCCTCGTGGCTGTCGCGGGCGCCGCCGGGCAGCCCCCAGGTGCCGCCGTGGTGGCTCCACCAGGAGCGCTTCTGCATGAGCACGTACGGGACCCCGGCGTCGTCGTGGTGGACGACGAGGAGGCCCGAGGCGCCGTGCACCCCCCAGTGCCGGTGGCCTTGGGCGCACTCGGCCCAGCCGTCGCCGTCCTTAGCCGCCATGGGGCAATTCTCTCAGCCTCCGCCCTTGGAGAAATGCTGGTAGTCCTTCGCGCCCGACCAGTAGCCGCCCCACTCCCAGCCCACCTGGGCGAAGGCCTTGACAACCTTGTCACCAGGATTTATCACACCTTTGCCTTTCATTGGGCGCTCGGTGAACTTCTTGGCATTTTGGTGTGCCGTGCTGCCACTCGCTGTGACATATGGGTTCTCGCGGGGATTTATGTCTATCGCTTCGCCGTACGCGTGTTTTGACCAGCTACTTGAGCCCGTGGCACGGCGGCAGTTGAAGGCGGAGGTGTTGTTGGCGTCGATCGAGGCGAAGTCGTCTGCCTTGTAGGCGTCCACCAGCTTCATCTGCTTGATCGGCCAGCGCCAGTCGTACAACTTCTTGAAGACGGTCTCGATGTCGTCGGTGACGGTCTTGCGCACCACCAGCTCGCCGGTGTGCGGCTTGTCGTCGAAGCCCCAGTACGTCATCGTGACGAGCCGCAGGTCCTGGTAGTGGACGGGGCAGCCGGGACGCCACGAGTACGGCAGGCGCTCGCGGGCGACGCGCGAGACCTTCGAGCTGAACGCGGGCGGCTCAGTGGTGGCGGGCGCGGCGGACGGCTCCGCGGTGGCCGAGGCGGTGGCGGGCAGGGTCGACTGCGGCGTCTCGTGGCCAGGAGCCGGGCTCGCGGGCGCGGCGGCCGGCTGGCCCGCGCCGCACGAAACGGCTCCGAGCACCACGAGCGCCAAGGCGGCAACACGTCTCATCTGGCCACCATATGCGACGTCAGGCCAGGTCAACGGCCTATCAGCCCATCGGGACGAGCCCGCGTCGCGCTGGTCACGGCACCACCAGCACCGTCCGGCGAGCCCGTTTGGCCAGGCCGGCCGCCACCGAGCCGCGCCACGGGCGGCGGGAGCGCGAGCGTCCCACCACGATCCCGTCGGCCATGTACGAGCCGGCCAGCGTCTCCAGCGCCCTGACGGGGTCGCCGCGCACGCTGACGAACTGCCACGGCACCCCGCAGCCGCGCAGCTCGTCGTGCAGGTCCTCGGTCAGGTCCGCGGCGGAGTCGGGAATGATCGGCGACCCGGCGAAGAACCAGAGCGAGGCGGTGTTCAGCGACTCCACGAAGACGATGAGCAGCGCGGCGTCGTCCCGCCGGGCGAGCCCGGCCGCGTACGCGAGCGCGTTGCGGCTCGGGTCCGACCCGTCGAAGCCCACGACGAGCAGGCCGGCGCCGTCCTTGCCGATCTCGAACTCCCCGGCGGGGAGCCGCCCTGTCAGCGGCTCCCGCTGCGGATCTGCGCCACTGCCGAACACGGCATGACTCGCGTCAGGCGTCGGCGTGCTTGCCGCGGCGGGCAAGGTCGCGCAGGGCGTCGGCCGCGTAGATCACCAGAGCGACGAACGAGAGCCCGGCGAGCCCGCCGCCGAGCCACAGGTCGTTGATCGTCGCGTCCGCGTACGCGGCGCCGCGCTCCTGGTAGCCGACCGCGAACGGGGCCGCGACCAGCCACAGGCCCGCCAGGAACAGGATGACGAGGGCGGACACGCCCAGCCTTGCCTTCATCGGTTCTCCTCCGCTCCGACGAGGGACGTCCTGCCGTTCTGGCGGTGCTCGCCAGAGCGGGGGGTGGTGTTCAGGTCCTCACGCAGCGCCTCGACGAGCGGGGCGAGCAGGCTGGCCAGCTCGGCCGAGGACGACTGCGGCGCGGCGGCCGGCACGGGCTCGGGCTCCGGCTCGGGACGGCGCGGCTTCGGCACCACCAGGCCACGCGCCACCAGCTCCTCGTGGATGGCCAGCACGAACGCGATCACGCCCGCGAGCCCCACGACGGCCACCCCGAGGCCGGAGAAGAACTCCGAGTGGGTGGCGTTCGTCCAGTCGGCGTTCTCCGGCTGGGTGCCGAGGGCGAAGGGCGCGATCATCAGCCACAACCCGGCCAGCGCGGCCAGGGCCGCGACGACGGCGCCCACGAACTTGCGAATCATGACGAGATTCCTCCTGTGACGAGGTCCTTCTGTGGGGGCGTGGCCTGCGCGATCAGAGCGCGCGAGGTGGGCCGCAGCACGCTCTGCGCGACCGATCTCGCCCGCTCGCGCTCCGAGCGGTCGTCAGGCGGCGCCATCTTGGCGACGGCGGTGAGGAGCGCGGAACGTTCCCCGTTCACCCGCTCGACGCGCTGGGCGATGAGCTCCAGCAGCAGCCCGGCCAGCACCAGGTCGTCCTTGCCGAGTTGCGGGGGCTGCTGGGGGAGCGCCGCCGCGTTCGCGCCGCGCAGCGGCAGCTCCTTGAGGAAGAGCGCGGCGAGGAAGCCGAGCAGCGCGATGGGCACGCCGACGAGGAACACGGTCTCCAGCCCGCGCGTGAACGCCTCCAGGACGATGTTCTTGATCGGCGTCGGGAGCTGCTGAATGGCGTCGGGGCTGCCGAGCTTGACGTCGGAGCCGCCGGCCGTGGCGATGTGCGCGGCCCGGAGCATCTCGGCGATCTCGTCCTTGAGCCGGCTGGTCAGGATCGCGCCGAACGCGGCCACGCCCACCGCGCCGCCCAGGGACCGGAAGAACGACACGCCCGACGTGGTCGAGGCCATGTCACGCGGCTCGGAGCCGTTCTGCGCGGCCAGGATCAGCATCTGCATGGACAGGCCGAGCCCGACGCCGAGCACCGCGACGTCGAACCCGATGAGCCACTCGCTGGAGTCCACGTGCAGCCGGGACAGCAGGAACAGCCCGATCGCCACGATGAGCAGGCCCGCGACCGGGAAGATCTTCCACCGGCCGGTCTGGGTGACGATCTTCCCGGAGATCACGCCGGCCAGGAACAGCGCCACCACCATGGGCAGCGTCATCAGGCCCGAGTTGGTCGGGCTGAGCCCCTTGACGATCTGCAGGTACTGCGGCAGGTAGATCATCGCGCCGAACATCGCCATGCCGACGAACAGCGAGGCGAGGCTCGTGAGCACGAACGTCGGGTTGCGGAACAGGCGCGGGGGCAGGATCGGGTTGCGCGCGGTCCGCTCCGACAGCACCGCCAGGGCCAGCATGAGCAGGGCGACGGCAGCCAGCAGGTACGTCCAGACGGAGTTCCACTCGAACTCGTTGCCGCCCAGCGTCAGCAGCAGCATGAGCGCGCTCGCGCTGGCCGTGATCGTGGTGGCGCCCCAGATGTCGATGGAGGTGCTGCGCTTGACCTTCGGCAGCTTCAGCACCTTCTGGATCACGATGAAGGACACCAGCGCGAACGGCACGACCACGTAGAAGCACCACCGCCAGCCCAGCCAGTCGGCGTCCACGATGAACCCGCCGAGCAGCGGCCCGGCGACCGTGGAGATCCCGAAGACGGCCCCCATGTAGCCGGAGTAGCGGCCACGTTCGCGGGGCGAGACGATGTCACCCAGGATCACCTGCGACAGCGCCGACAAACCACCAACACCCAGGCCCTGTACGGCACGAGCCGCGATGAGCTGCCCCATGTCCTGGGACAGGCCCGCCACCAGCGACGCCGCGACGAACAGCCCCAGCGCGGTCTGGAAGAGCAGCTTGCGGCCGAAAAGGTCGGACAGCTTGCCCCACAACGGTGTGGAGACCGTCATGGTCAGCATGGTCGCGCTAGCGACCCACGAGTACTGGTCCTGACCGCCAAGTTCCCCCACGATCGTCGGCAGCGCGGTGCCCACCACCGAGGTCGAGATCATCGACGTGAGCATGGCGAGCATGAGCCCGGACATGACCTCGAGGATCTCGCGGTGGGTGTAGTGACGTTTCGTGAGGGATGCGGCCTGAGCCTGGGCTACCAAGACACAACATCCCCTTCTTACAGATTTAGCCAAGTTGAAGTATACGCATGTTTACTAGCCGCTCGGTAAGTGGGTGTGCGTTCAGTAGAGTGCGGGCATGAACCCCCAGGTGACTGAGGCCAGGCCGCGCGACCGTGAGGCCACCCGGGAGCGCATCCTGCAGGCGGCTCGCACCCTCTTCGGCGAGCAGGGATACGAGCAGGTGACCGTCCGCATGATCGCGGCGGCGGCGGAGGCCAACATCGCCTTGGTGGGCCGTTACTTCGGGTCGAAGGCCGGGCTGTTCGGCGCGGTGCTGCAGGGCGAGCCGACGTTCAGCAGGTTGTTCGACGGCGACCCGGAGACCCTGGCGCGGCGGCTGGCCGAGTACGCCGCCGAGCGCATGCGCCATCCCCCGGACAGCCCGATCCTGCGCACGCTCGAACGTTCCGCGGGCCATCCGGAGATCCACGAGGTGGTCAGGGAGCGCCTGATCACGGCGGTGCTCAAGCCGCTGGAGGCCAGGCTCTCCGGCCCCGACGCGCCCGCGCGGGCCCGTATGGCGGCGGCGGTCTTCCTGGGCATCGGGGCCATGCGCCGCCGCGTCGGCCCCAGAGACCCCACGCCGGCCGACGTCGACCGCCTGACCGCCGTCTTCGAGGCGTGCCTGGCCGGTTGAAAGTTTCACCTGTCGAATGGGCCCCGACCTGCGACGACGGCTTGGAGATCGATCCGATGTCTTGGTCGGGGGCCGTTGGGCTACCTAGCATCCGAGGTGCCCGTGGGAGCGCTCCCACACGACGGACGGAGTTTCCACATGTCTCGCAGCAGGCCCGTGTTGGCGGCTCTCGTCACGGCGGCCGCCATGGCCGCGGCGGGAGCGGTCGTCCTGTCCACCACCACCGCGCAGGCCGCCGACTCCGCTTTCTACGTGGATCCCCAGACCAACGCCGCCAAATGGGTGGCCGCCAACCCCGGCGACAGCCGTACCGCGGTGATCAGGGACCGCATCGCCGCCGTCCCGCAGGGGCGCTGGTTCGCCACCTACAACCCCTCGACCGTACGCGGCCAGGTGGACGCGTACGTCGGCGCCGCCGCCGCGGCGGGCAAGATCCCGATCATGGCGGTGTACGCGATGCCGAACCGCGACTGCGGCGGCGCCAGCGCGGGCGGCGCGCCCGACCACACCGCCTACCGCGCCTGGATCGACGAGATCGCGGCGGGCCTGGCCGGCCGCCCCGCCTCCATCGTCCTTGAGCCCGACGCCCTGGCGATCATGACGAACTGCATGAACTCCAGTGAGCAGGCCCAGGTGAAGGCGTCGATGGCCTACGCCGGCAAGAAGTTCAAGGCGGCGTCGGCCCAGGTGAAGGTGTACTTCGACATCGGGCACGACGGCTGGCTGTCCGCCTCGGAGGCGGCCTCCAGGCTGGTCAGCGCGGACATCGCCAACAGCGCCGACGGCATCGCGGTCAACACCTCCAACTACCGCGCCACGCCGGGGCTGGTCTCGTACGCCAAGAGCGTCATCGGGGCGACCGGCGTGTCCAGGCTCAATGCGGTCATCGACACCAGCCGCAACGGCAACGGCCCGGCCGGCAGTGAGTGGTGCGACCCCGCGGGCCGGGCCACCGGCTTCTGGAGCACCACCGAGACGGGCGACTCGGCCATCGACGCCTACCTGTGGGTCAAGCCGCCGGGCGAGGCCGACGGCTGCATCGCCGGGGCCGGGCAGTTCGTGCCGCAGCGCGCGTACGACCTGGCGGTGGCGGCGCCCACGCCCACCGTCACCCCGACGGTGACCCCCACCGTCACCCCCACCGTGACGCCGACCGTGACGCCGACCGCCGGGCCCGGTGGCTGCACCGCCACGTACAAGGTGACGAGCCAGTGGACGGGCGGCCACCAGGGCGAGGTCACCGTGAAGAACACCGGCTCGGCGCAGACGAACGGCTGGCGGGTGGCCTGGACGCTCCCGGGCGGCCAGACGATCTCGCAGCTCTGGAACGGCACCCTGTCCGGCACCAGCGGCTCCGTCAGCGTGACGAACCTGACCTGGAACGGCGCGCTGGCCGCGGGCGCGAGCACCACGTTCGGCTTCCTCGTCAACGGCCAGAGCGGCACTCCGTCCACCGTCGGCTGCACCGCTTCCTGACCACCATGAAATAACGCGCCTTTCGCCGCTGTTGTCCACGACCAGGTCGAAGCACACTGCGAAAGGCGCGTACTCATGGCTCTGCCGCTGTCCATCCTTGATCTGGCGCACATTGGCGAGGGCGAGACCGCGGCGGACAGCTTCGCCGCCAGCGTGGCCCTGGCCCAGCGGGCCGAGGAGCTCGGATACCGGCGCATCTGGTACGCCGAGCACCACAACATGGACAGCATCGCCTCCTCCGCCACCAGCGTGCTCATCGCGCACATCGCCGCCCACACCCGGACGATCCGCCTGGGAGCGGGCGGCGTCATGCTGCCGAACCACTCGCCGCTGACCATCGCCGAGCAGTTCGGCACGCTGGAGACGCTGCACCCCGGCCGCATCGACCTCGGCCTCGGTCGCGCCCCGGGCAGCGACCAGCAGACCATGCGGGCCCTGCGCCGCTCGCCCGCCTCCGCCGACCAGTTCCCGCAGGACGTGCTGGAGCTCCAGGGCTACCTGACGGGCGAGACCCGCATCGCCGGCGTGCACGCCACACCGGGCAAGGGCACGAACGTGCCGCTCTACATCCTCGGCTCCTCCCTGTTCGGGGCCCAGCTCGCCGCCGCGTTCGGCCTGCCGTACGCGTTCGCCTCGCACTTCGCGCCCGCCGCGCTGGAGGAGGCCGTGGCCGTCTACCGGCAGGAGTTCAAGCCGTCGGCGCAGCTCGACCGGCCGCACGTGATCGCCGGGCTGAACGTGATCGCGGCGGACACCACCGAGGAGGCGCAGGAGCAGTTCCTGGCCTCCAAGCGGCTGAGGGTGAGCCGGTTCCTCGGACGCGGACGCACGTTCACGACCGAGGAGGCCGACATGATCCTCGACTCGCCCGCCGGGCAGCAGCTCGTGCAGATGGCCAAGTACTCGGCCGTCGGGAACGCCGCCGAGGTGCGGGCGTACGTGGAGTGGTTCGCCGGGCACGCCGACGCCGACGAGCTGATCGTGGCGTTCTCGGCGACCGAGAGGAAGGCGTGGATGCGCTCGGCCGAACTGCTCGCCGAGGTCGCCCTCTAGTCGGCGACGAGCCGCGAGCGGTGGCCCTCGTGCTCGCGCTGCCGCCGCACCACGTACGTGCCGGGCGCGCATCCCGAGCCCCCGTGTTCGGGATGCAGCAGGTAGACGGGTGCGGTGGCGGTGAACACGCCGATGGCCAGCCCCAGGGCGTCACGTACGTCCGCGGTCCAGCGGGCCCGGCCCGGCTCGGCGACGAGCGTGTGCGGGTTGCCCCCGGCCGCCCCGCGCAGCAGTTCCACGCCTTCGGGGGGCACGGGCCGCCACCCGGCCCTGTCCCACACGGTGACGTCCGCGATCGGCATCGGGACGACGATCAGGTCGCCCTGGGCCTGGAGGCCGTCGATGACGGGGATCCGCGCCGACCGTTCGAGGTGGTCGAGCACGGAGAGCCCGGTCCAGGTGGTGAGTTCTTCGAGCGTCATGGTCATGTGAATCACCTTCAGGTTCTGCGGAGGAGTCTGGAGTACTGCTCGGCGGACAGCCCGTACGTCCAGCCGGCGGCGGCGATCGGATCGGTGAGGAAGCCGGGCACGGTCAGCCCGTAGCGGCGGCGATGGCCGTCGCGCTCGACGGAGCCGTTCACCGCGAGCAGCACCCTCGTCTCCCGCCGCATGTCGTAGAGCCGCAGCTCGACGCCCGGATTGCCGGGGTCGGGCGCGGTGGCGAGCAGCCGCAGACCGGCCTGCTCGATGTAGCGGGCCCAGCCGAGGTTCTCGATCGCGCACCGCCTGACCTCGACGTTGCCCTGGTTCGCGATGCGTTCGGCGGTTGGGTCCGTGATCACCCAGTCCGGCACCGGGGTGCCGTGCCAGGAGTGCAGGGACCAGCCGTCCGCGTAACGCACGGCGGGGCCGTCGGAGCAGTGCAGCCGCCGGTCCCCCCCGTCGTCCCCTTCGGTACGCAGGGCGACGGGCCGTTCGGAGACGACGCAGACGTGCTCACCCGGCCACCACCAGTGGCACGACACGGCCGCGGCCGCCCACGCCTCGAACTGCCTGCGCTGCCCGTCGGTGAACACCACCCCGGCGACCTCGCGCAGGGCCTCGCAGTGGGCGATCCAGCCGCTGGACTGGGTCTCGTACCAGTGGTGCTGCCAGCTCACCCCCCAGCCGTGCGCCTGCTGGAGCACCGGGTACAGGCACTGCCGCAGGATCTGGAGCAGCGGGAAGTACACCTCCCGCCTGATGAGCTGGTCGATCGGCAGTTGCAGCCCGCGCACCTTGGACTCGATGGCATGGCGCAACTCGTTCCTGAGCGCGATGAGCCGGGGTGGCAGTGGCCATTCGGTCACCCGTTCGCCACGCTCGCGCGGCCCGAGGCCGGGCGGCGCGGTCACCAGCGCGGTGAGCGGTGAGGAGACCCAGTGGAACCGGGGCGGTGGCCGCCCGATCAGGTGGTACAGGGTGGAGATGGCCGCCTCGGCGGCCGGACGATCGGCGGGCAGCGTCGAAAGCGCTCGGCCCAGCCAGCGTTCGTGGAGCGTGGCAGCCTCCCGCTGCGCGTAGTCGCTCACCGGTTGAGGGCGGTCTCGCCCTCCCTTCGCATGATCATGGCACCGATGGTGACAGACGGCCGCCGCGTGTGTCCACCCCGAATCACTCCTGCAGCGGATGCCGGAGCTGGTACGGGCCGGTGGTCTCCGAGGCCGGCGCCGGTGCCAGGCCCGCCGCCAGGAGCTGGGTGCGCAGCGTGACCACCGTACGTTCGAGTGCCCTGATCTGCGCCTGCAGGCGGCGGATCTGGTCACGCATGGCCGTGGACGAGGTCTGCTCGGTGGTCAGGTCGGCGCTCACCTGGTCGGCCTGGCTCTGCATCCGGTTGAGCTGGCGCTCCATCTGGGTGAGCGCGTCCTCGTAGATCGTCTTGGCCCGCAGGAAGGCGTCGGCGTCCACCTTGGAACGCTCCAGTTCGGCCTGCCGCTCGACCTGGAGCAGCGCGGTCTGCTGGGTCTTCCTGTTGGCGTCGGTGGCCGAACGGAAGGCCAGGTAGGCCACGCCGAGCGGGACGACGGCGATCGCCGCCTGGATGAGGATGTCAGTCAGACTCGACATCGCCGCCTCCCGTGGGCCTGATCACGCCGGTGTAGGCGATGCCGTCGTCGCTGTGCCACGCGCTGACGGTCAGCGCGATGGGGAACTCGGTGCCGTCACGTCGCAGCCCGACCAGGGGGATGATGCGGCCGGCCAGATTGGAGGAGCCGGTGGCGCGCACCCTGGACAGGCCCGCGGCGTGCAGGTGGCGCAGGCGCGGCGGCATCAGGATGGTCAGAGGTCGGCCCACCGCCTCCTCGGTACTCCACCCGAACAACGCCGCGGCCTGCGGGTTCCAAGACTGTATCGTGCCGGTGGCGTCGGCCACGATGACCGCCGCGCCGCCTGTCGCGCGATCCACCGGGACGGCCTCGGGCCAGGTCGCGATCAGCGCGATCCAGCCGCCGAACGCCAGCCAGACCGCCGCGCCCACCCAGCCGCGCGGGTTGTCGCCGGTGAAGGTGGAGAGCAGGTACACCAGGCCGTAGAGCAGGAGCAGCGCGGTGGCCATGGCGAAGGCGACGCGGTCGGAGCGCAGGAACATCTGCACCAGGCAGAGTGTGCCCGTGACGCTCCAGGCCAGCGCCCACACGCCCAGCGGCGCGATGGAGTGGAGGACCGCGTAGTGGGGGGTCGAGTGCGGCACCCCCGGAGGAAAGGCGAGAGAGGCCGCGACGGCCTGGCACACCAGGCCCACGAAGGCCAGTGAGGCGCCGCGACGGCCGATGCGGCGCAGGACGCGCGGGAGGGCTCCATTACGCACAGTCACTAGATTAATGCAATTTGTTGACTATGAGGAATGGGGCCATGGCCGTTTCCACCATGCGTGCAGGCCGGATATCGCGGGACATCGGGGGGTGGACCGGCTCCGGATGGCTCGTTAGAGTGACCGCATGACTACACTGGGCTACGACGTAGATGCGCTTCGTACCGCGTTTCCCAACTGGTCGTTCTTCTTCAGCGACGAGGGGGTCCTCTACGCGACCAGGCGCGGAGTCCGGCTCGAAGACTCCGAGATCCTCAAGGGGCTGCACCAGACGGTGAGCGCGAACGACGTCGAGACGGTCGTCGATCTGCTGCAGGATCAGGAGCGCGTGGCAGCGATGTCATGACGCGGTCGTCCTGGGCTCAGAGCACGGGAGGGTCGAAGTCGAAGTCGAGGCGGCGACGCCGCTCCGCCACGTCCACGTCGGGGTGTCCGGGCCCGAGGACGCGCAGGTAGCGCTGGAGCGTGTCGGCCACGAGGTCGTCGGCCGTGCTCCGCTCGCCGAGCTTCGTCAGGTCGACCACCAGGTTCGCGGCCGCCGCGAGGGTCAGGGGGTGATCCTCGCCCAGCAGCAGGCGCAGGCGGGTCAGCGTGTCCTCGCCCAGCCGCCGGGCCTGCTCGTGCTCGCCCGTCTCGGCCAGGTCGCTGGCGAGGTTGATCGCGCAGGTGAGGGTGAAGTGGTGGTCGCGGGTCAGCCGGCGGTCGAGCCCTTCGAGTGCCCTGCCGTCGAGGGCGACCGCTTCCTCGGCCCGGCTGTTGACGCGTAGCAGCAGGGCGAGGTTGGTGTCGCAGCCGTACTTGAAGGGGTGGTCGGCGCCGTACATCGTCCGGAACTGGGGGGTCAGCTCTTCGATCAGCCGCAGCGCCTCGACCGTGTCGCCGGAGGCCCGTTGCGCGTTGGCCAGGCACAGGCCGGCGGCCAGGGTGTCGGGGTGGTGCATGCCGACGGTGCGCACCTGCTGCTCGTGGAGGCGCTGCGCCAGGTCCAGGGCCTCCTCGATCTTGGCGTCGCGGCGCTTGGCGATGGACAGGTCCTTGGCGACCCGCAGCGTCCAGGGGTGCTCGACGCCGAGTTGCTCGACGCCGAACTCGTAGGCGTCCTCGCCGATGTCGCACGCCTCGCGGTACTTGCCGCTCAGCCGCATGACGCGGGCCAGGCCGTTCCAGGACGACAGCACGTTCATGCTGCTGGCCCCCGAGCCGGGCCGCCGCTGCAGGCGGAAGGTCTCCGACTGCAGGGCGAGCGCCTTGGCGTAGTCGCCGGTCAGCAGGTGGTCGAGGGCCAGGTTGTTCATGGCGCGCAGGGTGCGGCGGTGCTCGGTGCCGAAGACGGCCTCGTGCCGGGTCACCGAGTCGAGGTCGTGGTGCAGCGCCGCCGAGAAGTCGCCGCTGAAGCGCAGGTCGGCGCCGTGGCTGTTGAGCAGCAGCAGCGTCTCCTCGTGGTTGTCGCCGAGCACCTCGCGCATCCGGGCCAGCAGGTGCTGGTTCAGTTCGAACGACTCGGTGAGCTTGCCCAACTCGCGGATGATGATGGCCAGGTGCCGCTGCGCGGACAGCACGTTCTGGTCTTCGCCGCCGCTCTGCCACTGGTCGATGCACCGCTCGACCAGCATCTGCGCCGACTCGAAGTCACCGGACGAGTAGAGGTAGCGGATCATGGTCAGGGTGAAGCGCCGGATGCGGGGGTCTTCGGCGCGGTAGACCCCGGACGGGGTGAGGTGACCCAGCAGGCCGCTGAACCGGGGCCACGCCGCGGTGTCGTCGGCCTCGTACGGAGCCGCCGCGGAGGCCAGCAGGAGGTGCGCCTCGTTGCGCATGACGACCCGCTCCTCCTGCGGGAGGTCGTCGCGCAGCAGGGCCTGGACCAGCCGGTGGACCTGCAGCGTGCGGCTCGCGGAGTCGATCCTGACCAGGGCGTAGCGGCCCAGCTCGCGCAGGATGCGGCTGGTCAGGATGGGGTCGGCGAGCGTCTCGGCCAGCCGCGACCCTTCGGCGAACTCGTTGGGCAGCCGGTCGAACAGGTCGCGCGGGATCGGCTCGGGCCCGAAGAACGCGCAGCAGCGCAGCAGCTCGACCGCGACCGGCATGCGCGTGGTGAGCTGCGAGACCGACAGCGCCCACGCGGCCGACATCGACAGCGGGTAGTCGGCCGGCTTGTTGGTGCCCAGCAGCCGGGTGGTCTGCTCGTCGAGCAGCCTGAGGTAGTCCTTGACCGAGATGGTGGTCTCGACCTGCAGCGCGCCCGCCTGCTCCAGGGCCAGCGGCAGGTCGCCGAGCGCCTCGGCCAGCTCGTTCGCCTCCTGCGTGGTGATGCCGTGCGGCACCCGCTTGGTGAGGAACTCGACGCTCTCCGAGCGCGGGAAGACGTCGACCGCCAGTGTGTCGACCACGCCCTGCCAACTGTGGTTGCGCGAGGTGATCAGCACGTGGCCCGGCCCGCGGGGGGCGATCGCGTTGATCTCGTCGACCTCGTCGGCGTTGTCGAAGATGAGCAGCCACTTGGTGTACGGCACCCCGCGGCGCAACGTGTCGAGCGCGGCCTCCGCGGCCTCCTCGACGCCCGCCGAGGTGATCGGCAGCCGCAGCTCCCTGGCCAGCCCGGCCAGCGACGACTTCACCAGCATGGGCTGGTCGGCGGGGATCCACCAGACGAGCTCGTACTCGGAGCGGTAGCGGTGGGCGTACTCGATGGCGAGCTGGGTCTTGCCGACGCCGCCCAGCCCGTGCAGCGCGTGCGGGACGACCGCTGTGACGTCGGACCTGAGCCCTTCGTGCAGATTTCTCAGCAGGTCGGTCCGGCCCGTGAAGTTCATGTTCCGCTGCGGAACCCGGCCCCAGACGACGGGCAGATGCCCAGAATCCGGCGAATAGTGCGAAATCGACACGATTACCGCCTCTGTATGACCCGGGTCTTTAATTGAGCTTAGACGTCCAGAGCACGCCGGTGAACCCACGGAGTGCCACTCTCGCCAGGTCTTCACAACCGTGCGAGGATGAGTCTCGCACAGTTGTCTCCCGGCCCGGAGTGAGTTATGGAGAGCGTTGACGGAGAATACGGCGGCGGCCTCATCGACGTGAGCGGCTGGAGCCTCGGCGACCTCGACGGGTTGCCCTCCTCGCCCTTGACGTCCGCCCTGCGCCGACTGGTCGAAGAGTCCGGTTCCGGGCCGGTCGCCGGTTTTCAATCCGCGCTTTGAATCGTGACCGCCAGGTCTTAACCTGAACCAGCACCATTGTGTTGCGGGCGGTTTAATTCTCAGGCACAAGATGTGTTGGTCGGGGATGGGCGCGTGTGAAGGATGCCGACTGGGACCGACTGGTCAGACAGTTGCGTCGGGGGGATTGCACGCCCCTTCTCGGCGCGGGCGCATGTTACGGACGGTTACCCGCCGGAAGGGAACTCAGCCAGAAATTCGCCGCCCTCTATCAGTATCCCTTCGCCGACGCGCACAACCTGCCGCGCGTCATGCAGTACGCGGTCACGGCGAACGGCGACCCGGTCGACCTGAAGCACCAGGTCTGCTCCTACCTCCAGGAGTACGTGCCGCCTCCCGGCGTCCACCCGCCGGCCATCGACCCCCACACGGTGCTGGCCCGCTTCCCGATCGAGACCTTCCTCACCACCAACTACGACGACTTCATGGCGACCGCGCTGCTCCAGGAGAAGGAGTGCCGCAAGGACCCGGTCGTCCAGTCGCCGACCTGGTGGGACATCGAGGTGGAAGAGCCCGCGCTCGGCCTGCCGACCTTCGAGGAGCCCCTCGTCTACCACCTGCACGGCCGCTGGGACGACCCCGGCTCGCTGGTGCTCACCGACGACGACTACCTGACGTACCTGGTGAACATGGTCGAGGCGCGCGCGGCCAACGACCAGCCGCCCCTGCCCAGCACCGTGATCAGGGCGATGACCTCCCATCCCCTGCTCTTCGTCGGCTACAGCCTCCAGGACTGGAACTTCCGCGTCCTGTTCCACGGGCTGCTCAAGGCGATGCCGCTGATCAGGCGGCGCCGGCACATCAGTGTGCAACTGTTGCCGGATCTCGACGAGTCGGTGGCCGACGCCGCGGAGCGGGCGCGCGACTATCTCGAGAGATACCTCAACGACTGGAGCATCACCATCTTCATCGGCACCACGCAGGAGTTCTTCGAGCAACTGCGCAGCAGGATGTGAGGACGGCCGCATGCCAGAGACGGATCCCGAGGTGCGCCCGTACGTGGGGTTGCGTCCCTACCGGCGCGAGGAGAGCGGGCTGTTCTACGGCCGCGACCGCGAGGCGCGGGAGGTCGCGACCCTCTGGCAGGCCACCGGCCTCGTCGTCGTCTACGGCGCCTCGGGCGTGGGGAAGACGTCCCTGCTGCACGCCGGGGTGCTGCCGCTGCTCGACCCCGAACGGGCCCACGTGCTGCCCGTCGCCCGCATCGGCCCGCATCTGGCCCCGTCCGACTTCGGCGGGAATCCCTATGTCGTGGCGCTGCTGTCGTCGTGGGCGGCCGAGCTCGATCCGCGCCGGCTCGCGTCGATGACGATCTCGGACTTCCTGGCCCTCCAGCCGGAGCGCACCGACCTGTACGGCGACCCCCTGCCGACGCTCGCGGCCATCGACCAGGCGGAGGAGATCTTCCACGGCTCGCCGCTGCTGGAGAGGGAGCGCAAGGAGTTCCTCGACCAACTCGCCAGGGCCGTACGCGAACACCCCGGCCTGCACATCCTGCTCTCGCTGCGCGAGGAGTACCTCTTCCTCGTCCTGCCCTACGAACGCCCGATCGGGCAGGGCTCGCGGACCCGCTTCCACCTGCGGGCCCTCACGCTCGGCAAGGCCGCCGAGGCCGTCAGGAAGCCGCTGCTGCACACGTACCGGACCATCACGCAGGAGGCGGCCGACCTGCTCATCGACGAGTTGCGCACCGTGAACTTCGTCAACGAGATCGGCGAGACCTCCACCATCCAGCTCGACACGGTCGAGCCCATCCAGCTCCAGGTGGTGTGCTCCGCGCTGTGGGAGTCCCTGCCGCCGGAGGTCACGGAGATCACCGAGGACCACGCCCGCCTGTACGCCCAGGTGGAGGAGTTCCTGTTCGAGTTCTACAAGCGGACCGTCACCGAGGTCGCCCGCGAGCACCACGTGCCGGTCAACGAGATCCGTTTCTGGATGCGCAACGTGTTCATCACCGAGCACGGCACCAGGAACGCCGTCTACGAAGGACTGCGGACCACCCAGGGCATGCCCAACGAGATCGTGCGCGCCCTGGAGGAGCGCCACCTCCTCCGCGCCGAGCAGCGGCTCGGCATCCGCTGGTACGAGCTGACCCACGACCGTCTCATCGGCCCCGTCGCCCGCTCCGACTCGCCCGAGTCGTCGCTGCGCGAGGCCCGCCTGGCGCTGGGGGAGGAGGACTGGGACAGCGCCCGCCGCCTGGCCGAGGCCGCCGTCCGGGTCGCCGACCCGGGCGAGAGCTGGGTACGCGCGGAGGCGGCGGAGATCTTCGCCGGCGTGGCCGCCGCCCGGGGCGACATCCACGCCGCGCGGCGGTACTGCGAGGAGGCGGCGGGCATCTTCGCCGAGCGGCAGCGCTTCGACGGGGTGGCCAGGGCGCTGACCACCGACGGGCTGCTGTGGCTGGCGCAGGGGGACCCGGCGCGGGCCGTCGAGCGCATCAGCGCGGCGCTCAACTGGGCCCCGAACGACCTGTCCGCGCAGGTCGCGCTGGCCCAGGCGCTGCTGCGGTCGAGCACCCCCCGGGCGGCCGACGCGGTGCTCGACGGGCTGCCGTCAGATCTCGCCCAGCAAACGTTGAAAAAGCTTCGCGACCCGACGTGACTGATTATGCTCGACGGCCATGACACCAGACGCGCGGGCCGGCGGACCTTGTCCGAGTGGCCGCTGACACTCGACCTGGCCGCGCTGGCCGAAGGCGGCTGGCGGCCGACCCCCTTCAGGCAGTTCGTCCTGAAGATTCACAGTAGGTGTGACCTCGCCTGCACCTACTGCTACATGTACGAGATGGCCGACCAGAGCTGGCGCTCCCGGCCGTTGCGCATGGCGTCCGACGTGGTCGAGGCGGTGGCGGCGCGGATCGCCGAGCACGTCCGGGGGCACGGCCTCACGTCGGTCGAGGTCATCCTGCACGGCGGCGAGCCGCTGCTCGTGGCCCCCGAGGAGATCGGCCGGCTGGTCGGCACCGTCCGCGCCGCGGTGGACGCCCAGGTCGGCGTGACCGTGCAGACCAACGCGCTCCGGCTGGACCGGACGTACCTGGGCCTGTTCGACCGGCTCGACATCGGCGTCGGGGTCAGCCTCGACGGCGGGCAGCAGGACCACGACCGCAGCCGCAGGACCGCCGACGGGCGCGGCAGCCACCACAAGGTGGCGGCCGGCCTGCGCCTGCTCACCGAGCCGCCCTTCGACCGGCTCTTCCGCGGCCTGCTCTGCACCGTCGATCTGCGCAACGACCCGCTGGAGACCTACCAGGCGCTGCTCGCCTTCGGCCCGCCCACCATCGACTTCCTGCTGCCGCACGGCACCTGGTCGCAACCGCCGCCGGGGCTGGGCCGCGACGACGGCGCCGCGCCGTACGCCGACTGGCTGATCGAGATCTTCGACCGCTGGTACGCCGCGCCGGCCCGGCCCGCCGGGGTGCGCCTGTTCGACGAGATCATCTACCTGCTCGTCGGCGGGCGCTCGGCCAGCGAGCAGATCGGCCTGTCACCCACCGCCATGGTGGTCGTCGAGACCGACGGGGAGATCGAGCAGTCCGACATCCTGAAGTCCACGTACGCGGGCGCGCCCAGCACCGGGCTGCACGTCTTCCGCGACTCCTTCGACGACGTGCTCCGGCTGCCGTCCATCGCCGCCCGCCAGATCGGCTGGGAGGCGCTGTCGGCCACATGCCGGGCGTGCCGGGTCTCCCAGGTGTGCGGCGGCGGCCATTATGCTCATCGCTATCGGCCCGGCAGCGGATTTCTCAACCCGTCGGTCTACTGCGCCGATCTGCTGCGACTCATCACGCATGTCGCACGCACGATCCGGCGTGACATCACCGCACTGCGGAAGGACATCCGATGAACCTCGCAGAGCACCGCATCCCGGCCGCGGCCTTCGACGAGCTGGCCTCGGGCGGCGGCGGGACGGCCACGGTCGAGCGGCTCAGGGCCGGACAGCGCAGCAGGCACCTCCTCCTGTTGCGCGGGGTCCTCGACACCACCCGCGACGCCGGCCATCCCCGCTGGCCCGAGGTACGCCGGGCCTACGACCTGCTCGCCAGCGTCCAGCTCTCGCACCCGGACGCGGTCAACGCCGTGCTGCACCACCCCGCAGTCGGGGCGTGGGCCCGGCACACGATCCAGACCCTGGAGGCTCCCGAGCAGATGTCCGCCCTGGCCGCCGCCGCGGCCATCCGCGCGGGGGTCGTCTGCGAGCTCGACGTCGCCGTGGCGGACGGCGTGCTCAACCTGCCCTCACTCGGCCGGCTCAGCATCGGCCACGGCGTGACCACGGCGACCGTGCACTGCTCGGCCGACGGCGCGGAGGTCTCGGCCGGCGACAGGTTCCTGCAGATCAGCGACGAAGAGCCGGCCTGGCGGCCGTTGCACCACCTGTCCGCGCAGACCGGCGGCGAGCGCATCGAGGTGCTCGTCGACGACGTGGACCCGCACCGCATGCCGGGCTCGGCCGTGCGCGACCCGCTGACCCCGCAGGAGGCCGCCCTGTGGCAGGACCTCCTCGACGACGGCTGGGATCTGCTGGTCCGCAACCACCTCCCCATGGCCAGGCAGGTGTCGGCGACGATCACCGTCTTCACCCCGCTCGCGCCCCCGCCCGACGGCATGTCGAGCGCCACGTCCCGCGAGACGTTCGGCTGCGTGGCCATGTCCACGCCTCCCGACGCCCACGCGCTGGCGGTCACGCTGGCGCACGAGACCCAGCACGCCAAGCTGTCGGCGCTGCTCGACATCGTCGCGCTGACCAGGCCCGACGACGGCTCCCGCTACTACGCGCCGTGGCGTCCCGACCCGCGGCCCGCCGCCGGGCTGCTGCAGGGCACGTACGCCTACGTCGGGGTCACGGACTTCTGGGAACGCCAGCGGCACCACGAGAGCGGCGAGCCGGCGATCCGGGCGAACGCGGAGTTCTCCCGCTGGCGTTCGGCGGCCCGCCTGGTCGCCGGCACGCTGCTCGGCAGCGGGGCGCTGACCCCGGCAGGGGAGAGCTTCGTGCGCGGGATGGCGCGCCGGCTGGACGAGTGGGGCCGCGAGCCGGTGCCGGCCGCGTCGGCGGCGCTGGCGGAGGGGGCCGCCGATCGGCATCGTTCGCTGTGGCGGGAACGCAACACGCGGGACCTGTGAGGGCTCGCGGTCAGCAGGTGCGCAGCATGTTGAGCAGGGCCACCTTCTCCTTGGGGGTCACGAAGAGCCGGTAGTGGTGCTTCACCCCGATCCACGTGGTGGCGTACCGGCACCAGTAGGCGCGGCGCTGCGGACGCCAGCTCTGCGGGCCCCGGCCGCCCTTGGCGATGTTGGCCGAGTGGCTGACGGTCAGCAGCTCGCCACGCCGCAGGTCGCCCGCGAAAGCGCGCCGCTTGGCCGGGCTCCACCGCTTGGCGCCCGAACGCCAGGCGTAGGCCAGCGGCACCACGTGGTCGATGTCCACCAGCCGCTCGCTCCTGAGCACCTTGCCGTCGTACGGGCTGTGCCAGACCCCCCTGACCGGATGACAGGCCGCGTTCCGGCGCACCCGGCGGCCGTCGCGGGCCAGGACCAGCTCCCGCGTGCTGCACCTGCCCTTGCGGTCGGGCCAGTGGGGCCGGAACCTGTCGCGGCTGTAGCCCCGTATCGATAAGGCCCTGGCCACCTTGAGCTGCGCCAGCATGCGGCGGGCGAGCGCCGCGGAGCCGGCCTCCGAGCGGGCCGCGGCGGGTGGTGCGGCCAGGACGACGGCGACGGGGACGGCGACCAGCGCCAGCACGGCCACGTGAGCCGCCCGCCTCAGGAAGATCTTGGTTTGCCCCATGCCCATCGACATCCCCACCTCACAGCGCGCTATTCAGGCCGGTGCACCCGCGACCCGCTCGTTCGAGCGGACGCCATGACGGCCGGTGAAACCTGTCCGAGGGCGTCGTGAAACCGGCGCCGCCGACAGTGAGAGCATGAGCATCGCAGAACTCGGACGTACCGGGGGCCGCCCGGCGCTCGACGACGACGCCGAACCGGCCGTACGCGCGTACGGTCTGGTGAAGACGTTCGGCGAGCACCGCGCCGTCGACGGGATCGACCTGCACGTACGCCGAGGTGAGATCTTCGGCGTCCTCGGCCCGAACGGCGCGGGCAAGACCACCACACTGAAGATGCTGGCCACCCTGCTGAAGATCGACGCCGGCCGGGCCGAGATCTTCGGCGTCGACGTGGCCGGCAACCCGCACGTCATCCGCCAGCTCGTCGGCGTCACCGGACAGTACGCCTCGGTGGACGAGAACCTGACCGCCCGCGAGAACCTCTGGCTCTTCGGCCGGCTGCAGGGCATCGCCGGCGCGCGGGCCCGGCACATCGCCACCGAACTGCTCGGCCAGTTCGGCCTGGAGGCCGCCGCGGACAAGCCGATCGCGCAGTTCTCCGGCGGCATGCGCCGGCGTCTCGACCTGGCGGCCAGCCTGATCACCAGACCGCCGCTGATCTTCCTCGACGAGCCGACCACCGGGCTCGACCCGCGCACCCGCGGCCAGATGTGGGACACCATCCGCGGCCTGGTCGCCGACGGCTGCACGGTGCTGCTGACCACGCAGTACCTGGACGAGGCCGACCAGCTCGCCGACCGCGTCGCGGTCATCGACCACGGACGCAAGGTCGCCGAGGGCACCCCCGACGAGCTGAAGACCGCGGTCGGCGACTCGACCCTCCAACTGCTGCTCGCCGACCCGGACGAGGTACCCGCCGCCGTGGAGATCGTGCGGCGCGTCCTCGGCTCGGAGCCGGTGCTCAGCCCGGAGCACGGCCGGCTCAACGTCGCGCTCGACCAGGCCGACCTGGCCGCGGACGTGCTGATCGCGCTGCGCACCGCCGGGGTGTCGATCTCCTCGGTGAGCGTCGCCAAACCCAGCCTGGACGAGGTGTTCCTCGCCCTCACCGGCCACGAGACGGACGGCGGAAACCGCAACGACACGGAGGAGAGCCGATGAGCACCGCGATCGCACCCGCCCGCGAGGCGGTGCGCGCCGCCGAACGCGCGGCGAACGCCCGGCGGCGGGTCTCCATGGGGGAGACGTTCGGCCAGACCCTGACGATGGCGTGGCGGGCGCTGAAGAAGATGCGGCGCAACCCGGAGCAGTTCTTCGACGTGGCGTTGCAGCCCATCCTGTTCACCGCGATGTTCGCCTTCATCTTCGGCGGCGCCATCGCCGGCGACGTGCAGAGCTACCTCCCGCTGATGATCCCCGGCATCCTCGCCCAGACCGTGCTGACGACGTGCATGGCCACGGGCACGCAGCTTCGCGAGGACATGGAGAAGGGCGTCTTCGACCGGTTCAAGTCGCTGCCGATCGCCCGCATCGCGCCGCTGGCCGGCCCGATGGTGGCCGACCTGCTGCGCTACACGATCGCGGCCACGCTGACCTTCGGCATGGGCCTGGTGATGGGCTACCGGCCGGGCGGCGGGGTGCTCGGCGTGCTCGCCGCGATCCTGCTGGCGATCATCACGGGATGGTCGCTGGCGTGGGTGTTCACCTGGGTCGGCACGATCGCCCGCAGCGCCCAGGCCGTCCAGGGCATCTCCATGATGATCCTGTTCCCGCTGACGTTCCTGTCGAACGCGTTCGTGCCCGTCGAGACCCTGCCCGGCTGGCTGGCCACGTTCGTCCAGGTCAACCCGGTCTCACACCTGGTCACGGCCACCCGCGACCTCGCCAACAGCGCCCTGGTCAGCGGGGAGGTGGCCTGGACGCTCCTGGCGTGCCTGATCGTCATCGTGATCTTCGCGCCGCTGTCGGTGCGCAGCTACAAGCGGCACATGTGAGCCGCGCCCCGAGACCCGCTCGACGAGCCTTCGCGCCTCGTCGAGCAGGTCGGGGCCGCGCCGATCGCCGTACTCGGCGCGGACGGCGGCGAGCGCACCGGGCGCGGCCCGCTCCGCGTGCGGCACGATCCGCTCGAAGGACATGCCGGGCGTGTGGCTGTTGTACGCGAACCGCTCGGCCAGCACGAGCAGCCTGACCGCGTCGCCCGGGGCCGTGCTCTCCCGCAGCAGCCCCCAGACGCCGAACGCGAAGAGCATCGTGCCGCACAGCGGATAGTCGAGGAAGTTGTCCTCGGTCAGCAGGTCGTAGCCCTGGGCGATGGCCAGCAACTCCTGCCCGTAGGCGAGGTCCTCGGGCAGCGCATGGTACGCGTACGCCGTCAGGGCGACCGACACCGCGGCGAGCGACCACGGCGTGGCCTCCTCGCCCGAGATCCCGGGCAGCCGCAGATCGAGCGCCCGCCGCACCGCCCGGCGGTACTCCGCCAGCGCGGCGGCCGTCTCCCCCCGGGCCAGGGCGATCTCCGCCGCGCACAACGAGGCGAGCGCCACCCCGCCGAGCACAGTCTCGTTGTCGTTGATCCGGTTGATCTCGGCCAGCTCCGCCTCCGCGGTGCCGAGGTCGCCGTCGGCCAGCGCGGAGGCCAGCAGCACGGCGCGGAGCTGCGTCTCGTCGTCGATGGCGCCGAGCCGCCGCAGCACCGGGATGGCGGTGCGCGCGTGCCCGACCGCCCGCTGCCGGTCGCCGCTCTGCATGACCAGGTGGGCCAGCATGGCGTGCAGGATCGCGGCGAGCCACGGGCCCTCGTCCTCGCGGAGCATCGACAGGGCGCGCTCGGCGGCCTCGATCGCGCCGGCCACGTCCCCCGCGTTCTCCAGGACCTGGGCGCTGGTCTGCGTCGCCGCCAGGGCCAGGTCACGATCGTCGCTGCGGCACAGCTCCGCCAGCCGCCGGCGCACCACGGCCCCGTCGTCCGCCACGCAGGCGAGCAGCACCGTGGCCGTCGCCGCGAACCGCGGCTTCGTCTCGTCCCCCGGGGGCAGCAGGCGCAGGAGGTGACGCAGCGGCTGGACGCTGCTCTCGGTGATGACCATGCTGTTCATGAGCACCAGCACCATGACGGTCCTGGTCACCTCGACCAGCCCCGGCGGCGGCACCCAGCCGGTGACCACCTGCGTGATCGCCACCTGGTGGACGAGGAGCCGGGAGTGGTCGCCGCGGATCGACCACAGCGCGCCGACCCCGGCCAGCAACTGGACCGTCGTGACGGGATCGGCCTCGCCCAGCGCCTGCCGGAGCAGGTCGGCGAGGTTGCCCTCCTCGGCGTGCAACGCGTCGGCCGCCGCGAACTGCCCACGGCCGAACAACTCGGCGGCGTACTCAAGGGAGTACGCCGCCGCCCAGGCCCGCTGGGCGGCCCTGGCGGCGTCCTCCTCGCCGGCCTCCCGCAGCCGCATCCGGCCGAACTCCCTGACCGTCTCCAGCATCCGGTAGCGCAGGCCGTACGCCGTCTCGCGGACGTTCAGCAACGACTGCTCGGCCAGCGCGTTCACCACGTGCAGCGCGTCCGGCCCGAGCACCTGCTCGGCCGCGGCCAGCGTGAAACCGTCGCCGAACAGCGACAACCAGCGCAGTGCCCGCCGCTGCGGCTCGTCCAGCAGGTTCCACGACCAGTCGATGACCGCGAGCAGCGTCTGGTGGCGGTCGGGGGCCGTACGATTGCCGCCGCGCAGCAGCGCGAACCGGTCCGCCAGCCGCCGCGCGATCTCCTCCACCGACATCGCCCGCACCTTGGCCGCGGCCAGCTCGATCGCCAGCGGCAGCCCGTCGAGACGGGTGACGACCTCCCTGGCCGCCGCCTCGTCGATCCGCACACCCGGGCGGGCGGCCGTCGCGCGCTGGCGGAACAACTCGACCGCGTCGCCCGAGGGCAGCTCGCCGAGCGGGTAGACCCGTTCGGCGGGGATCGCCAAGGGGGCCCGCGAGGTGATGAGCACCCGCAGGTCGCGGGTCGTCACCGTCAGGAACGCCACCAGGTCCGCCACCGCGTCGATCACGTGCTCGCAGTTGTCCAGGATCAGCAGCGCCGGGGCCTGGTCGAGGTGCTGGGAGATCCGGGCGCGTACGTCGGAGCGCTGCTCGGCGGTCAGCACGCGACGGCCGCTGACCGAGTCCCGGATGCCGAGCGCCGAGCCCACCTCGCCCACCACGCCCTCCGGCGACGACACGCCGACGAGCTCGACGAAGTGCGCGATCGGCTGCGCGGCCCTCCTGCCGACGACGTGGGCCAGCCGCGTCTTGCCCAGCCCGCCGGCCCCGACGACGGACACCACCCGGTTGGTCTGCACCAGGGCGTGCACGGCGCGGATGTCGTCGTCGCGGCCCAGCAGGGACGAGCCGTCGTACAGGATGCCCGCCCGTACCGGCCGGTCCGCGACGAGCAGTTCGGCGTACACGCGGGCGAGGTCGGGGCCCGGGTCCGTGCCGAGCCGGTTCGCCAGGTCCGCGCGGTAGTACTCGTAGCGCTGCAGCGCGGCGGCGGCGCCGCGTACGGCGGCCTCGCTGCGCAGCAGGCAGGCGAGCAGTTCCTCGTCCGGTGGCCATTCGGCCGCGGCCGCCTCCAGCAGCGGCAGCGCGCCCTCGTGAGCGCCGCCGCGGCCCAGCGCGATCGCCGCCAGCCGGCGCGCCTCGGTCAACCACCTCGCCGCGACGCCCCTCAGCTCGGCCAGCGCGCCCGTCGCGCCGTCCGGACCGCCGCCCGCCAGGCCCATGGCCTGGTCGGCACGGCGGTGCGCGAGCGCCACGTCGTCCGCGCCCAGCGCGGCCCGCGCCTGCTCCACCAGCGTGCCGACCAGCAGCGCGTCCACCTGGCCGGCGGGCAGGCCGAGCCGGTAGCCGCGCGGGATCCGCACCACGGCATCGGCGCTGGTCGCCGCCCTGGTCCGGGAGACCACGACCTGCAGCGCCTTCGTCGGGTTGGCCGGGGCCTCGTCCGGCCACAGCTCCTCGACCAGGCGCTCGTCGCTGACCCCCGAGCGGCCGTGCAGGGCGAGTACGGCCAGCAGGGTCTGCGCGCGGTCGCCGACCACGCGTGCGCCTTGCCAGCGGACGCCGTCGAGCAGGACCAGAGCAGGGGACACATCCCCAGCTTACGGACGCGGCGGGCGCGAGACGCGCGACCGGTCCGGTTCGGCTCGGCTCGGCCGGTTCGGCGGGCAGGCGCTCGTCAGGTGGGTGGTGACGAGCCGCGCTCGCCCTGCTCGGACGCCGGCCCGCGCCGCTCGTCGATGAGCCGGCGGAGCCGGGCGGCGGCCTCCTCGGCGAACCGGTGGGCGTCGTCCGCCCACGCGTGGCGTCGTTCGGCGTCCTCGCGGCGCTGCCGGACGCTCAGCCGGGCCGAGGCCGCGAAGCGGCCCCGGGCGCTGGCGGCCGTCTCGTCCGGATCGGGCGGGGCGTCGTCGTTGCCGGCACTCATACCCCAATAGCGCCCCGACACGGGGCGTCCGGTCAACCGTTCTTCCGTACGGACGGCGAGGCCGTCCCGGCTCGTGGCTCGCCTCCCGCCGGCGGAACCGCGGCATACCGGGGAGATACCGCCCCGCTTGTCGGCTCCACCGGCAGCGACCATCTCCGTAGGAGCCTCCCTTGCGCCGCCTCGCACTCGTGACCGTCCTCGTCTCTCTGGCTGGTCCCCGGCGTCTCGGCGGCTGAGACCCCGGGCGTGTTCGGCACGTCGGGCAACCTCATCCGGGAGGAGACGGCCCGCGCCGACGCTCCCGCCCGTACCGGAGCGACTACGTGGACGCCGGCGTGGACGACATCGCGGTCACCGGCCCGCAGTTGACCGACGGCGGTGTCGAGGACGCTGCCGCCTGGACGTCCGGGCTGGTCCGCAAGGGCGGCCCGGTCTACCGGCAGGACTACGGCGCGGACCTCACCTCCCGCATCGCCGGGCTGTACGCCACAGGCTGACCCCGGAAGAGCTTCGCGCCGCTCCGTCGTCAGTACGTGGCGTCGAGCTTCGCGCGCTGCTCCACCGTCAGCTCCAGCTCCACCGCAGCCAGGCTCTCCTCCAACTGCTCGACCGAGGAGGCGCCGACCAGCGGGATCATCGGGATCTCGCCGCCGATGAGCCAGGCGAGCACCACCTGGTTCACGGTCGCCCCGGCCTCCTTCGCCACCTCCTGGAGCGCCGCCCGCCGCCGGGGCGTGCCCGGGTGCTCGAACGAGGAGTCCAGCGGCTTGTCGTCGCGTACGTACGCGCCGCCCAGCAGCGGCGAGTAGGCGACCAGCGCGAGTTCGGGCTCGGCCCTGAGGTAGCTGAGCAGGTCCCCGCCGACCACGCCGAGGTTGCCGTCCGCGGAGCGCAGCGACGGCAGATCGGCGCGCGGACGCAGGTAGGAGTGGTGATACTGGAGGACCTCGTACCCGGGCAGCCCGGCCGCGGACGCCACGTTCCTGGCCCGTTCGAGCCGCCACGCCCAATGGTTGCTGGCCCCGAGAAGCCCCACGGAGCCCTCCTGGACCAGCGTCCCGAACGCCTCGACCGTCTCCTCCAGCGGCACCCCGGACCCTTCGACGTAGACGTGCGCGTACAGCAGGTCCAGCTTGTCCACGCCGAGCCGTTCCCTGCTCCGCTCGGAGGACTCCCGGATCACCCGGGCGGACAGCCCCTCGAGATCGTGGCTGAGGCTCCTGGCCGGCGTGTTGGGCCGCCCTCCGAGCTTGGTGGCGATGACGACCTCGTCCGTGACGCCACGGCTACGCCGCCAGCGGCCGAGCAGCGCCTCGCTCTCACCTCCCTGCGTGCCGTTGACCCAGTAGGCGTAGTTGTTGGCGGTGTCGATGAAGGTGCCGCCGGCCTCGACGTAGCGGTCGAGGATGGCGTACGACGTCGCCTCGTCGGTGACGCTCCCGAACAACATCGCGCCCAGGCTCAGCGCGCTCACCTCGCGACGGGTCTTCGGATCGCCGCCGATCGTGCGGTACCTCACGTCAGATCACCCCCGCCCAGCCCCGTGCCGAACGCCACGATGCCCGGACGACGAACGTCCCGCCCGGCATCGATGCGACCGAGAACGCGATGACGCATGACCAGCTCCTCACTCTCACGAAACGCCGCGACATTCCCTCAGCGCGGTCGAACGCCGTCAGCGCATCCGGACGGGACGAGCACACCGGGTGCGTCGGGATCGGCGTGCGTCGGAGCCTACGAGTTAGAGCCGACTCTAGATCAACCCCCTAACCTTGACCCATGTCGGAACCGAACCAGGGCCTCAGCATCGGCCAGGTCGCCGAACTGACCGGCCTGAGCGTCCACGCCCTGCGCTTCTACGAGCGCGAAGGCATCCTGCTCACCTCCGTACGACGGGGCGCGGGAGGCCGCCGCGTCTACGGCGCCGGCGACGTGGAGTGGCTCCACCTCTGCGTCAGCCTGCGCGCCTCCGGCATGCCCCTGCCCGCCATCCGCCAGTACGCCGACCTCGTCAGGCGCGGCGCGGGCAACGAGGAACACCTCCTGACTCTCCTGCGCCAACAGCAGGACCGGGTCACCGCGCAGATCGCCCAGCTCACCGGGACACTGGGCCTGATCACCCACAAGATCAGCTCCTACACCCGCGAACTGGCCCAAGGCGCCACCGGCCCGATCACCTGCACCCCTCCACCCCGCACCTGACCAGCCCCGACCCGGTTCTGCGGGCCCCGGTTGGCGGCGAGGTGGCGTTGATCGGGTGGGCTTTTCCGTGATGTAGCGTCTCGGCTGATCACCACGGAAAGGAACCGATCGAGATGCCCCTATCCGAGGTCAATTGACCTTCGCCGAGATGCAGCCGCGCCCACGAACCTCTCGACCTGGTGTGCGCTTTTACAGGATGACGCGGCCGACGAGCTTCTGACCGTCCAACGCAATGGCCAGGCAATACGCCGTTCTGTACCTCGGCCAGTCCTCCTCCGCCGGAGGGAGGGCGACGACGTCGACCTCTTCCCTCCTCGAGGGCACATACCGCATCCTGGGCTCGCACCCTTCCTGACCCAGTTGGATCAACGCGACAGCCCCAGGCCACGGGCCATCTGGAACGACGTACGTGGTGGCGAACTCGGCCGCGTGCGGCACCGTACAGGGCACCACCGTGATCATGAAATCCGTGGGCATGGGTTCGATGCAGTCGCCGGGCCGCAACTCGCTGGCGTGATACAGCTCATGGACCGCCGCCTCATCGGACACGGGGGCAGGCGGAGGCGGGGCCACGGAGGGATTCGGCGTCTGGACGGAACCGGCAGGGGCCGCGGTGCAGCCGAGGAGCGTGCCCATCAGGCACAGGACCGCGAGTGATGGACGGATCACGAGTTCGGATGATGACAGCCGAAGATCACACTCCAATTGCGATGTGGTGGACACCAAGCACGATCTTCCTGCGTCTTCGCGTCTTGGCCGGCAGACTGATGCCTCCTGCGACGATCAGTTCACCGCGGATGGCCACCTGCGCTCTGACGAGGGTGTTGCGCCGACGGCCGGCGTTGCGATCTCATGGCGGACGATGCCCGATTCTGTCAGTAGGCGGGTACCTCACTGCCCGGTTCCGCTCCAACGCCCATCACGACGTCGGGGCGTGCTCCGAGGGCCGCTGACCGCTCGGGGAAGGGAAGACCAGTGACCGCAAGTCCTGAGCCTTTGGCCATCGAGGTCGCCCGAGTTGAGATTGTGCGGGTCCTGTCGGTCAGTCTCGATCCCGACCTTCTCGAGCAGGCGCTGACGCACCGCTCCTACGCGTACGAGAGCGGCGGCCTGCCCACCAACGAACGCCTGGAGTTCCTGGGCGATTCGGTGCTGGGCCTGGTGGTCACCGACGACCTCTACCGCAACCACCCCGACCTGCCCGAGGGGCAGTTGGCCAAGCTGCGGGCCGCGGTGGTCAACACGCGTGCGCTGTCCGACGTGGCCCGCAGCCTGGGCTTGGGCCGACTCCTGCGGCTCGGCAGGGGCGAGGAGGCCACCGGCGGGCGCGACAAGTCGTCGATCCTGGCCGACGCGCTGGAGGCCCTGATCGGCGCGATCTATCTCGACCAAGGACTCGACGAGGCCTTTCGAGTGGTGCACCGGCTGCTGGACGACCGAATGCCGAGGCCGCCTCGTCCAGGGGGAGAACCCGCGGAGGTGTTGCGGATGCCGGCTGCGCTGCGCGAAGCCGTTCACGATCACGCGAAATACGGGACGACCGCGACGCCTGAACTACTTCCGGTCACCATCTACCTTGCGGACGAGACCTCCCACGAAGCGGTGCAGCAGGCAGTGTTCGAACTCTTGGAGGCCTTCAGCCTCGAAGAGACAGGAAACATCGAGCCCGTACATGGCTCCTGGATGAAGCGGCTGCTGCTCCGGAGCAGAACCGTCGCCACATCAGAGACGGCCAAAGAAATCGGCATCGAGGTACGCAGAGCGGTAGAACTGCACGGCATCCACCTCGCGCAGGCAGAGGTCGATGAGAAGAAGGCGGCAGCAGCGAGCTCACTCATCCAGGCATTGGCCGACCAACCCAAGGCCGCCATCATGATCGGGTCCCTGCTGCTCTTGAAAGCCGGAGACGCTCTCACAGTCCGTGAACTGACCCAACGCGAACTCGCTCACCTGGAACGCAACCCTGCGCTGCTCCAGGACCCAGCCACACTACTGGCGGCACTCCAACGCATGCCGCTCGATACTTTCCCACCCCTTGAGGGAACTCCTTGACCGCGCTGCAGCGCCACCGTCGGCGCTTCGCCGCCGCTGAACATCGCGGCTCCCCCGAAGCGGAGCATGCGATGGGAGCCCACGCCACGCTATGCGGCATCCCAGCAAACCAGATCGTGGTCTACCGGCACCACTTCAGGACCAGCGGTACCCGAGCCTGCCCGTGCTGCAGCGAACGAGCCACGGCAGCGCCCACCGTTCCCTGCGGGCAAGAGCGCCTGCATGACAAGGTCCTGACCGCCGTACCCAGCCCGTTGCGGACCCGGCTCCTCAACGCACTGCGGAACGGCGCCCCGATCGCCATCTGGATCAACGGGCCGGCGGACGGAGTCGCCGTTCATGCACACCTCGACCACATCACCGACGGCGCCGAAGCCGTGAAGGACCTGCTCGCCACCCATGACCCCATCGGCATCGCACGAGTCACCCAGCCCTCCGGCGAATTCATCGTCCTGCTGCCGCCGCACACGGACCCGGTCATCGCCTGGGCCAACCGGCCCGTCATATGGTGGCGTACCTTGGTGCGCGGAGTGACATCGGTTGCCAGCGCAATCAGTCGCGGCTCGCCTCGGCCACGCTGACCCATCGATCAAGCTCAGGGTCTACGCTCACGTGATCCATGCGGCTGAGGTGGCCATCCCCGGCCCTCAGCCGTTGTGCTCGTCGCGGATCACGTAGCGGGTGTGGGACCCGTTCATCCATTCCCTGTCGAACTCCCTGCCCGTCACCCTGCCGACCAGCGTCAGGGCAGACGTGAGGCAGGTCGCCATCGGCGGACTGTATGCGCTGTGAGCCAGGGCCATGAAGTCCTGCCAGCTCTCGGGGATGCCCTCCTCTCCGTAGCCCTCCCGCCCTCTCTCGAGCCGGGCCTCCTCCCACGCGCTCGTCGAGCGCCCGGCCGGCCGCGGACAGGTGCCAGGTCAGATCGTCCGGATGGACGGTGGCACGAGCCGCGCGCAGGATTCCGCGTTTCCCCAGGCCGATCGCTATCTGACCCGTTCCGTAATCCATGGTGATCCCGGATGAGTCGCGGGAATCAAAGTGTGTATCGGTGACCTCGTCAAGCCAGATCCGTAACTCGGCGAGGTCGTCGGCGGGCCGTTCAGAGGCATACCCGGCGGCTGACGGCCACGGCCAGGGTGCCCGTCAGCCGGGTGCCGATCCGTTCCAGCACCAGCGAGCGAACCTCGGCGGTAGCCAGGTCGTAGTCGACGCCGATTCCGAGGGCGACCTCCGTCGTCAGCGCCACCGTAGGCGGCCTGACGACGCCCCGGTAATCACGGTGGTGATGGTCGGTCTCCGCCGGCGCCGACAGCAACGGCTCCAAGTCGTACCCGGCGATCGCCGACTGCTCCACCATCCACGTCCGTCGTGCCACGCCGAGAGCGGCCATCCACTCCAAGGCGGCACGTGCCCGCCGGTCACGGCCTCACGACGTACGAGCGCCGAGTGCGCGGAACAGGGGAAAGGTGTTGTTGTCCCAGATGTCGGAGACCGTGTGAATGGTTCGGCGATCGTAGGTCCGGGCATCCGCCGAAGCCTCCGCCATCTGCACAAGCGAACGGTCCAGCAACGCACCTAACGCGCTCGCCGCGATCGTGTGCCCGGTCGTCCCCACACAGATCATCATGTATCGGGCAAGGCCGGAAATGTCCACAGGCGTATATCGTCGGCCTCAGCACCTGTTCAGAAGGGGCGCCGGCAATATGACACACGGTATGGGACGGCCAAGGCATTCCTTGCCGTCCGCTGTGCCGTACTGGCATCATGGCTAACATGATCAAGAGAATCGAGTCCTCCCCCCGCCGGTGAGCGCGGCGATCGAGCCTGGACCGCTCGGACCCCAGATCAGCTTGTTCGACTACGCGATGCATCTGCACCGACAAGATCCGGACTCGCCCCTGCCACGCGACGGGGAGCCGTACCCCGACGACGAACTCCACCGTCAACAGGCCCAGCCACACCCGCCTGAAGATCAGCGGCTCAAAGGCGCAGACGTCGCCCGCATCCTGGATTCACACTTCGCCAAGCCTGAGGCCCCGCCAAGCACACTCGCCGACGCATTCCATGATGTCTACGTCCCCATCCATCACAACGTGCATATCGCCGCCGCGGCGCTGCGAGCGGACCGGCATCGGGTTCAGCGAACCGGGCAGTGGCTGGTGCGGCACAGCACCGACCGATGCGCGGCCACCGTCGGGCTGGCGCTACTCGCCGCCGACTGGGCGGAGGAGGACATCCCGCTGATCCAGACCATCGGTCTGCTGTCGAACAGCTTCGGCCCATTGGCTGCTCATGCTCTCCGACGCCGCCGCGGCGGCTCAGAGGCGCTGCAGTGGCTTGCCGAGCGAGTCACCGGCTGGGGACGGGTCTATGTCATCGAGGAACTCTGTCGTACGGGAGGTCGCACAGCACGTACGTGGCTACTGCGTCACGCCTGCGACGGCGATTACCTCAACGGCTACTTCGCCGGCAAGGTTGCCACCTCAGCCCACCTGCATGAAGCGATCACCAGGGCTGACGACGACGACTTGGTCGACCACACCGGCCGCTTACTGGCGATCATGGCTGATTGCTCCGGCATGGGCATGACCCTGGAGCACTACCCGCCCGCACCCACCGTCCTGCAAGCGCATGCCAATCACCTGAGAGGCCAGACACCGACCCTGAGCAGGTACATCAACGCGGCAGTCATCGCTGACCACCTGGCGCAGAAGCCACCGGAACAAGTCGGCTGCACCCTCGAACATCGAGACCGTGTCCTGCGGCACTACCTCGCGGTCCTCAACCGAGAGGACTGGAGCGAAACGGCTCGGGCCGAGCTCGCCTCGGACAGCTGGTTCGCCAGCAATCTGGCAGCACGCCTGCATCTCCAAGCGTTCACAAACGCTGAAACTGACGCTGGGACAGAGCCGGCCGAGTAGGTGACCACCCAACGCCCGCATGCTCCCAGCCTGATCACGTCCGGCCACTTCGGACAGCGAAACATGATCGAAGACGCGAGAAGCCCTGATCACCGAAATGATGACCAGGGCTTCGGCTGTGCGCTGCCGAGAGGACTCGATCCCCCCAGCCTACTGATCCGTAGGAAGGGCAGGCAGCAGGTCACGTCCACGGACGTGGACGTGACCGTCCGCCAGTGACCAAGACTGACCTCTGTTGACCGCCCTTAATGGCACGCTAATGGCACGGCGATCACGTGTGTGGTCACGGGGTCTGTTCTGCCGGATCTCTGTTCTACGGTGTGCGGTCACCGTATTTTTCGATGATCGAGCTGAGAGAGCGTGAGGCTGACGGCATCTCCTGCCCCAGTGCATCCGGTGAGGCGACGCCAGTGTGTACGGATCGTATCCATTCGTCGTCGACCACAGCCTGGCATAGCGCTTCGGCGGTGATGAGCGTGGCGAGACCATAACTGTTTTCCCAGGTCTCCCGACCTGCTGGGCTGGCAGCGACCCATTGCTCGACGCTGGCGAGATCAGGAACTGGATACCAGTCCCAATCCAGCATGTCGAACTTGACCACCAGGCCGCATTCCGTCCGATAAGAGACCAAGGCTGGGGCTTCATCGATCCATACAGCGCTCAGGCAGGGGCCGTACTGCGCCAGAATGGGAAGAGCACCCTCGGTGACAGAATCGACGCGGTAGTCCATGATGACGGTGCCATTGCCGAGGCGCCCGATGAACATGTCGACGTCGTCTGCGTTGAAGCGGGCCGGCTGAGTGCTCTCGGGTGAGATGCCATACGCAGCCAGGACGTCGTCAATCTTGGTGGCGGAACACCACGTCAAGTCGACGACCAGCTGGGTTTGCAGGCGAAACCACTTGCGGTAGGTTGAGTCGATCACGGACGTGTCCTCTCAGTTGACACCGCCATGGGCCACGCTCAATGATCTTTGCGCATCCGCGTGCCGTCCGCCGCCGAACCGCGATCAGCTACGTTGCTCGGTGAGCCGGGGTGAGGAACGAACCCTGGATCGTCGATCGCCCCCAAGCACGTACGGCGTCCAGCCACGCAGTGGCGATCGTAGGGCTGCGTCTGTGCGGCGGCGCGGCGCGCCACCGCTTGACGGATCACGGGCTGATCTTCCCTACGGTTTTCGGCAACCCCTCGGACCCGGACACGTTCTCCCACCTGTTCTCCGAGCTCGCCAAGAAGGCGAAGCTCGGGCACTGGCATCCCCACGAGCTGCGGCACTCCGGCGCGTCGCTGATGCTCGCGCAAGGCACGCCGCTCCACGTCGTCTCTGAGGTCCTCGGGCACGCCAGCATCTCCATCACCAAGGACGTCTATGGTCACCTGCTGGAGGGTGACAAGCGTGCGGCGACGGAAGCGATTTCCGGTGCTCTCCTGGGAAACTCCGGCCGGTGGCTCCCAAGGTAGCTCCCGAAGAGGCGGAAGAGACCGATTGAAGATCGAAAAGCGAAAGGCCCCTGACGGCGTAATGCCTGTTCAAGGGCCTTTCGTGTGGAGCGCGGCCGACAGGAGTCGAACCCGTAACCTTCTGATCCGTAGCAAGGTCGAAGGCGTCCACGCCTGTACAGAAGCGGCCGAAGGCCCTGGTCAAGGTGCGTCGGGCGAACGGAAAGCCCACAGTCGTCCAGGGCAGTCCAAGGTCGTTGTTAGCAGATGCGTTAGCAAGATCGCGGCATGAACAGCGGTATTCCCAGAACGTGATAGCGCATGACGGCGCCACGGGCACGTGATCCACTAGTCAGATGGGAAGCGTGGTAACCAGTCTCGTAGCAATCCTGGGGACACTCTTGGGAGCCATCGCTACGTATGTCTTCCAGATGCGGACCGCCAAACAGGCACGCCAGTCCGCGCGAGAAGAACGACTGTGGCAGGAACGTCTGGCCGCATACAGCGCCTTCGCAGGCGCGCTTACGGATTTTCGCAAGAGCCAGAACGACCGATGGCACAGGGAGCAGGAGGACTCCCAGAGCGCTGCGTACGCTACGGCACGCGATGATTCCTACCGGCAGCGTGCCAACGCGACGGCTGCTCTCTTCAGGCTGCGGCTGGTCACGACGAACCAGGAACTTGATGGCTTGGCATCGTTGGCGTTGAGGCTGACCGAGGAAATCCACGAAGCTACAAACGAACAGGATCGAACTGACCGAGGTCGAAAGGCCCGCCGAGCCCTTCTTGACTTTGCTCAGGCAGCGGCAGGTGATGTCCAGAAGCTCGATGTGTAGCGATCTCGAACTGTCGACAGAATCCGTCACCAATCTTGACAGTCCACCTCGACGCGGGCTTCTGGGGTTGCTGCGGATGACGCGGCTTCCTACGTTGAGGCTCATGAAGTCGACCATCGTGGAGATCCTCGCCCCCCAACCTTCGAGTTGGTACAAGAACCAAACCAGTACGGCTGCCAGAGGCGGTTGTAGCCAGCACGGAACTCCTCCCTGTCATGACGCGATCGTCGCCAGCGTGATTCTCGCTGACGCCGGCAGCGAAAACATTCAGTGGGCTGTCTGCCAGCGAGGCCTTGAAGAACTCCAGAGCGGTCAGACCGGAGAGCACATCTGATCCGTAGGAAACGGCATGTGGCTCATCCGTGGCCTCCTGCCCTGCTGAAACGACGGATATGGGTTGATGACATGTGATCGTGTGAGGCGGTGTTGCTGTACGCGCTGCTGTACAGCACTCCTCCACGAACTGCGGGGACGTCGGGCGTGGTCCCCGATTGGCGGTGATTGAAACGAGATCTCTAGACGAGACGATCCGGGGTGCCCTCCCAGTACGGGGAGGATCGAGAAAGGACAGCCCGGATGAGGCGATGGACCGCCACGATGACCGTCGCGATAGCCGTGTCCGTCGCTGTGACTGGACCCGGCACAGCCACTCATGCTCAGGCGGCTTCTGCCAGCCCGGCCGACATGCTCAGGCGTCAGCTAGTCGAGAACCGTGGTGTGACCATGTCACAGATCACCACGTGGAGGGAGGCAGGGGGAGGAGCGAGTTACCGGAAGAAGATCCGCGCCGAGCTCGGCAAGGGCACGGTAACGGCCACCGACATCAGGGAAATCGCCGGTCCCGGCGTTCCTCAACCTGCGCCACGGTATCTCACGTTCAAGGGTCGGACGTACTGTCAGGGCTGGATCTGCCCCGTTCCTGAAGGGAAGAGCTGGGTCCTCCTCTCCGAGAACGAGAAGACCCGTCCCTTCCTACAGTCCGGCGGGATCGACCTCGCCCATCCGGGCGCACTGAAGGCGGTACTGGCCACGACTGAGTCCAAACATCGTGGAGGCGCCTACGACAACACCCGCACCACCGTCTACCAGGGAACAAGCACCTTCGGCGACCTCTACAAGGTGTCACCCGCTTTCCGCGACCAACACGATGGGACGCCCACCGGGAAGTACGCGAAGACAGAGCTCTCATGGCAGCTCTGGCTCGGAGAGGACCAACTGGTACGCAGGGTCCGGACCTCCTGGCCCGAACAGCTCGGCAAGCGCTCGATTTCCAACGTCGTGGACGCCCGCCTGACTGGCTGGGGTGCCAAGGCCGATATCGCAGCCCCCTCCGCAGACGAGACCGCGGGACCGGACGATTGGAGGAATTCTCCATCCTAAACCTCCCCACCGAGCGGTGAGCGGTCTTCACCTCTAACTGGCACCCCTGACTTCCTGCTTGCAAACGGGAGCCAGCCATAACCCCGATCGATCGTTCCCCTGGTCAAGCGGCAGGTGATGGCTGCCGGTGTGTGGATGTATACGTCGGCGTTGCTGTACGTCGCTGCTGTACAGCAAGCGGCGAACGCCCAGCCAGCTCATTCGATGGCGGAGAGATCCGAACCGCACAGCCCGCCATGCTAAAGGAGTAGAAGCTCTACGGCAGAGACGAGTAATGTGGGCCACATCCCCCAGTTCAGCACACTAACTCCACTCTCCACCTCTCCTTCGCTCACCTGGGGCATAGTTCTTTTGTCAACAACTCCATATCCTCGCTACGCTTCCATTAAGAGTTTCTAACCGGCTGCCTTCAGGGGGCGACCCGTGGTCCCGGTCATCGACACTGTTGAGTATCGAGAGTGGTTGGCCAATTTTCCTACACAGTACCATCCAGCTGCGGAACTGTTGGTAAGTGCGCTGCACTATCTGGACGAGACCACGTTCAGATCGAATCTAACTGAACAGATTCTCCGTGACTTTTCTGGCGCATTGATCACACCGCCGGCTCTAGTCGTTCCGATGAGGACAGGCCCGGAAATGGGTTATCGCGGGCCCGAACGCCCAGTCATCTTTGAGAACGTCCTGCCTCGCAATGCACTACCGGTGCCGAATACAGGAAGCGAGGCCCTATGCGCCAACATCATAAGAAATTTGGGAAAAGGGCAGGCGGGAGAGCTGGGAATCATTCCTCTGCCACGCACCTTGGATGATCTCAGAATAAGAAAGGTCAGTTCGGTCGTTCTGATCGGCGACTACGCAGGTAGCGGCAGCCAGGCGATTGAGGCAGCCAAAATCTGGACGCGGAACTCCTCAATCCGCAGCTGGCGCTCCTACAAGTTGATCAAAATTCATGTCATCGTCCATTCGGCATCTGTCACCGCGAGGAAAGCGTTGGATCGAGAGCCAAGCATCGACCGCCTATCCACAGTGGGGGTCGCCCCAGACTTCGACAGTGCCGGCTGGTCGGAAGAGCAACGAAGGGACGTCGAGGACTTCTGCGCAAGGTTCGCCCGGCGTCACCACGACAACGGTCTGGGGTGGAAGGGATCGGCGGGCCTGTTCGTTATGCAACACAAGGCGCCCAATAACCTGCCAATGGTCCTCTGGCAGACGAAGGGCCCAAGCCGCCGCGACAACGGCTGGTACTCACTCCTTCCCGATGGACGCGTTCCAGAACACGTCGGCAATGCACTCACTACGCAGAACCAGCAGAGGAGGGAACGGAGCCTGAGTAGCAGCCCGGGGCGCGAGCACGCAATCGGTCACGCTCTCTGGCCCGTATTGGATGCCGTCCAGCAGGGCGCACGCACCCCGGATCGAGTCTCGGCTCTCGTAAACATCCCCCTAGCGCACTCGACACGCGTGCTCGCAGAGTTGGTCGATGGCGGGTACCTCGATGCCCGGGGCTACTTGACAGACCGAGGCAGGAGACTCCTGCGATCCGATGTCCGACCAATAGGCCGATATCGGTTGAGTGGTTCAGACGATCCCTACTATCCTCAGAGGTTGAGGAGGGCCGGTGACATCTAGTGCGTCCGATACCTCGCGTATCGACGCGGAATGGTGGTTGTTCCGACGACCACCCGGCATTCGATGTGATCGGGTGCTGCGGACGATCCTGCTACCGCCTGAGGGGTGTCCTCGCGCTTCCTCCTACGGGGCCTGGCGCGAGAGGACACCCTTGGGCTTCAGGCGGAAGGACATCAAAGGTAGATGATCACCGACTCACCTCACCTTTATGTCCGCAACGGTCTTGCCGCGGGGCTGCCTATCGAATTACTGGACCTTTTCGTCCGGCGAGCTCAGGCGACGGAACAACAAGGGATCCGCGCAGTTCTCACACTTAAGCATCTAGCGCACCAGACCGGAGCTGATCACAGGTATTTGCGAGATATTGTTGGAAGGGAAATCGACCCGTACACGGAATTTGAGCTGCGCGGAAAACGTCGAATCTCCTCGCCAAGGGCACCGCTTCTCGCTGTGCAGAAATGGATGCTCACGCATATTCTCAACCATGTCCCTTGCCATCCATCGAGCTTTGCCTACGAGCGCCAAAAGTCGGTCGCGCAATGCGCGCGGCGGCATCTGGGAGCGAATTGGCTGGTGAAGTTGGACATGCACGACTTCTTCGCTAGCATCGACGAACGCCAAATATTCCACGTGTTCAGTGAACTCGGCTTTGGGCGCCTTGTCTCCTTCGAACTGGCCAGACTCTGTACTCGACCCGGAATCGGAGCTCGGCACAGCGTCGCGGCGGAAAAGGCCGCGTCCTCTGCAGATTACACCGTGATCGACAAGTACCAGACCGCTGTTGGCCTAGGATTTCTTCCTCAAGGCAGCCCGACCAGCGGAGCTCTAGCCAACCTTGTGATGCGGGATGCCGATATGCAGATTGCCGAGGCAGTCGCGGGCACTGGAATCGTATATACGAGATACGCCGATGATATCGCCTTTTCTACGTCTAGAAAATTCTCTCGCCGAGAAGCGTCAGAGCTAATTCGGATGACCGACCATATACTAGGGCGCAGTGGCTTCTTGCGTCACAACAAAAAGACACAGGTGATTCCACCTGGCGCTCGGAAAATTGTGCTCGGCCTGCTGGTAGACGGCGACCGCCTCAGAATTCCTGTCGATGCCCGGAATCGTATTATCAACGATATTTGGGGCGCCGAGCGATTCGGCCTGCCAGCGCATGCGCGGCATCGCGGTTTTTCTTCCACGATCTCCTTTGGAGAGCGCCTTGCGGGCATGCTGGCGTACTGCCACGATGTGGATCCGAAATGGACCGCGCCTCTGTGGCGGAGATGGGCGAAGATTCTTAGCGACTATGAGATCCGCTGAGATAGGAGCATCCGGAGGCTGGTCGTGCCGGATAGTGTTTTGATGAATAGCTTTCCCGGCTGGCCTGATTACTGAGAGATGTAGCGTGGGCACAACCCATCTCCAGCAACTCCCTCCCGTCCTGACGCCGTCCGACGTTCCCGAACTAATCCCGAAGGCCTGACCAGGATGAGAAACCGGTCGGCAATGAGGACGAGCTAGAGCATGCCTGTGGTTGGGGGCTGGCGCCGCTGCTCAGCCATGTGACGCCGTACGGGACGATCAGGCTGCGTGAGGCGGCGTTGCTGTACCTCCCTGCTGTACAGCAGACCAGAACAACCCGTGTATCCGGTGGCAAGCCGACCCGGAGCGCAGGGCCGTCAGGCCCGAGCACCGGAAGCGGCGCGGCAGCCCGGGTGTCCACCCTTGGGCCGGACACCCAACCTGTTCACCTACTCCGAGCTTGTTCAGACAGGGATAGATCGCAGCCACGAGAACTTCCGGCAATTAGATCGTAGAGGAGACATGCGGAAGTACCTGGCGAAGCACCCTATTGGTCCCCTAGGATTTGAGATCTGCTCAATCTGAAAGCAGACACGGCCTGCCCTCACCGAGGAGGAATATGCCTGGCTTGTCGCATTCAAAGCTAAAGCTATGGAATTCCATGAAGGATTTCAAGCCTACGACGCAACTAACCAGCATGAAATTTGCGGACGATGCAGCCTTCGCTGGGCAAAGTATACAGGTTGAACCGTTCACGGTACTATGCGGAGCCCATGGCTCAGGGAAATCCACTCTCCTTCATTACATCGCAGAGTGCTTGCAAAGAGAAAGCACTCACCCCGACAACCCGCCCTTCGTTGGAGGTCGCAGTTGGAGACGTGACCAGGCTGGCTACCTAGGTGGCCACATAGAATTCACGATCCGAGATGATGAGGGGCACCATATTCTACAACAGAACCTAGGCCTGGTGGATGCCACTAAGTCCCAGATGGTAATTTCTCACCGCAGATTTAAAGGATGCTATCCATTCCTCTTCACCCCGTTCGATTCCATGCTCTTTCCGGAATTCTTCGATCATCATAACTTTAAACAGGGTAATGTCGAGCAAGCGGGAGCAGAGATCCTTCAGACTCGAAAGGATTTGGATGCCCTTCGAGAGATACTTGGCGTGCCATATGACGAAGTGGTTTATGTTCCTTCTCATATAGAAGACGGCGCACCAATATTTCCCTATGTGAGAGCTCGGGTAGGTGATGCATGGCTCGACTCTTCCTCGATGAGTTACGGGGAACTGGTCGTCCATAAGTTGCGTTGGGAGGTTCGGCACCCCTCCGAAAGGACCGTGATCCTCCTCGACGAGCCCGAAGCAAATATCGCGCCCCGAGGTCACGCGGCTCTTCTGGATGAGCTAGCTCGCTTGGCGAGGGCTGCCAATGTACAAGTGATTATGACCACTCATTCGCCCGCTTTTATTAATCGGGTTCCACAGGACTGGATCAGGATCTGCGTCCGTAGAGGGAAGAGTGCATCCCTGCTTACCCCAAGCCGCCCTTCGGATTTACGTGATGCTCTTGGCGTGGAGAGTCCACTCAAATATTTCATCGTAGTTGAAGATTTTGTAGCTGAAGCAATATTGAGGATGATTCTTGTCGCCCACAGATTCCCAGCTCTGAGTGAAACTGAAATCCTGAAGGCCGGTTCCTGGCGTGACGCTATAACTACCGTTACTGGGCTCTCTACGTCGCGCCGAGTCCGGTCCGCCGCCGTACTGGACGGAGATCAGAGGGATGACAGAGCCGCGCGAACGCCATCCACTGGAATCGTTTTCCTTCCGGGAAACGCCCCGCCCGAGAAGGTTGTACTGGAATATGCGGCTCAATATCCCGAGGAACTTGCAATGCGGCTGCATTGCTCCGAAGCTTCGATCAACATCTACCTTGCCGAGCTCGCCGGCCTGGAGCATCATCAGTGGCTGGACTTACTGTCTAATCGCACGGGACAGGACAGGCAGCATTGTCTACGCTCCGCATTTAGTATTTGGCATTCCAGTCCGGCCAATATGCGCGAGGCGGAAGAGTTGGCCCAAAGCATCGAGACACTCCTGCTTAGCGAATGATCCGAGGTATGCATCATCCACAGGGACCAAGGATCGGCGGCGTGCGAGGGATCAGGTTCTACCCAGCCACCCCATTGGGCTCAACCGGAGCAAGAGGAGCCCTTCGGGGGCAAAGAGCCTCGCAAAACTATAATCAGACCACCGCAGGCTACGGCTTTGCGCCGACATGTTGCGTATCCCGTGATGTGTCTCGACCGGTCAAGGTCGTTTCCTGTGGTGGTTGGGGCGCGCGGGGCGTGCTGGCCGCGACCGGCCGGAGAGCCGCAGCGCGGCCAGCGATCGCCCCGACGCGCGCCGACCGCCGCAGGCGGGCGGCCTTGATGACGTGGAGAGAAGTTGCTTTCTGGTCGGACCACATCGGACCATGGCTGCTGGGACCATGGCTGTGTCTGAGTTACTTGCTGTGGGGTCGTGCGGTGGTCCAGGTGCGGTTGAAGCTGCTGAGGTAGGTGGCGGCTGGTCCTTGCTCGTCGCTGTGGGTGAGGTGCATGACGGGGGCGTTGGCTGCTGGGGTGCCGTAGGCGTGGGTGTTGACGAGGAGTTGGTCGTCGGCGCGGTAGATGGAGTTGTAGAGCACGGTGTGGTGGAGCCGGATTTCGACGTCTGGGGCGTCGAGTAGGGGTCGGCACAGGGTGAGGGCGTTCTTGACTCTGGCTGCCATCACCTCGGCTCCGATTCCTTCGTCGGTTCCGCGGGTGGCGACTTCCGGCCCCTCAGGGTCACCCAGGAGAATGCGGACCTTGACGCCGGCCGTGGCTCGTTCGGTGAGGATGCGGAGGACTGCTGCGTCTTCGGCGAGGAACAGGGCGCTGTAGGCGAGGATGCCGATTTCCTGGCGGGCTGCGCTGAAGAGGTTGCGCCAGGTCGGCTGTGGGACGGCCCAGCGGTGTGGGTAGATCCCCTGGACGCCGTCGGCGAGTACCCGGTGCCGTGGGGTGGTTTCCGGCCAGAGGTCGCCCTCGTCGACCTGGAGGAGGTCGGCGATGGCGTAGCGGTGGCGAGGGTAGGGGATGCGGCCGTTGAGCCATCTGCTGACGGTCTTGGGGTCGACGGTCAGGGCGGCGGCGACGTCCGTGGTGCTGAGCCGGGCGGCGGCCAGTGCGTAGCGGAGGTTGTTGTTCATGTGAGCGGGGTGCTCCTCTCGCAGAACGGCCCTTCCTGCGACGTTAACATCAGACGTCCCTAGACGTCCCCGAGTTGCGGTGTTCTCGCCCCTGGCTTCGGGGCGAATCTCGACGCACACGAGAAACCGCACGAACGTCAGGGAGGACGAGGATGCAGCTGAGCCGGACCGTCAAGGAGCAGCAGCAGGCCTACGCGAAGCGGCTGCTGCTCGTGCTGGGCAAGCAACTCGCGGCGCGGGACATCACACCTGTGCTCGTCGACACCGAGGATGGGCGGCCGGCCCTGGAGGTGGCCGACATCCGGCACAGGACGAGGCGGGTGTTCGCACATCTGCCCTTCTGCTGGTTCTACTGGGGTGATCAGCACGACGAACGGGTGTCATGCCTGCAGATGGGTGACGCCGTGGATCGGATCGAGCGGGCCGTACGCGAAGGATGGCCTGAGGGCGAACAGGGCGACCTCCGCATCAACCTGGGCAAGATGCTCGACGCCTACGGCAGTTGACCTTGTGGCCGCGGAGGGGTGGCTGACCGGCGGTCAGGTCTATGACCAGATCGCCGATCGGCTTCGGGTGCGAATCCGCTCGGAGGAGTTTTCGCCGGGGAGTGTGCTGCCGTCCGAGGCGGAGCTGTGTCAGGTCTTCGGGGTGGCGCGTAACACGGTACGGCGGGGGCTGGCGATCCTGGAAGACGAGGGATTGCTGGTCACCGTCCCGTCCAGGGGGCGCGTGGTGTTCGGAGGGACGACCATGCCCCCGTACCGCTACCAGGTGATCGCGGCGCGGCTGCGGGAGCGGATCGTGCGCGGCGACCTCGCGCCTGGTGCCGGGTTGCCGAGTGAGGTCGAGTTGCGACGGCAGTTTCGGGTGTCGCGTAACACCGTGCGTCAGGCGCTGTCCGTGCTGGAGCGCGAGGGGCTCGTCGTGGCGGAGCAGGGCCGGGGGCGCTTCGTCCGGCGGGACCTGGGCGAGGGAGGACGTCCCAGGACGTCTGGCCTCGCCCCCTAGATTCGTATATGCCCCAGATGTCTATCGTGAGGGCCGTGGGACATATCGAATGGGCATACGGCCTGGCCAAAGACCTGCTGGAGACGACCCTGCCGCGTCGCTGGGCGCACACCCAGGGGGTCGCCGGCCAGGCCGAAACCCTCGCTCCGATCCTCGGCGCGGACGCTGACACGCTGGTGGCCGCCTGTCTGCTGCATGACATCGGGTACGCCCCGGACCTGGTCGACACCGGCATGCACCAGCTCGACGGTGCCCGCTACCTGCGTGACGTGGCCGGAGCTGACGAACAGTTCTGCCGCCTGGTGGCCTACCACTCGTGCGCGGACAACGAGGCCCGGCAACGTGAACTGCTGGAGGTGCTGGTCAAGGAGTTCGACCAGGAGCGGCCGGAGCTGGCCAGGGCGCTGACGTACTGCGACATGACCACCGGCCCGGACGGCCGGCTCCTGGCCGTGCGCGACCGGCTGGCGGAGATCCACTCTCGGTACGGCCCCGAGCACGTGGTGAGCCGGTCGATCAGTGACGCGACGCCGTGCATCGTATCGTCGGTGCGGGCGGTGGAGGCGGCGCTATCCGATGTGCGGGAGCCCGACGCCGGATAGGTAGTGCTCGATGCGCATCCGCATCGACCGGTCCATCGGCAGCGACGTGATCTTGTCCGGGGCCACCCAGTGCACCTCTCGGGACTCGTCGCTCGGCGTCGGCCGGCCGCTCAGAGGGCGAGCTGTGAGGACGATGGAGAACTCCTGGCGGGCCTCGCCGTTGGAGGTGTAGAGGATCACGTGCCGGGGGTCGCTGTAGGTGCCGACCAGGCCGGTGATCTCGCAGGTGATCCCGGTCTCTTCGAGAGTCTCGCGGACGGCGGCCGCGGGGATGGACTCGCCCAGGTCGATCGCGCCGCCGGGCACGGCCCAGTTGTCGTTGTCACTGCGGCGGATCATCAGGACGTCCCCAGCCGGGTTGGTGACGATGACGTTGACGGACGGCACCAGGCTGTTCGCTGCCGGGGCGTCGGGGTCGTCGTAGTAGTCGATCCGCTTGGCCATGGCTCAAGACCCTATCGGCCGGGCGTCGTCCCAGACGCGTTCGAAGCTGGTGGCGTAGGTGGTGACCATGTCGCCGCCGACCACCTTGCGGAGGTGGAGGACGGGCGCGTTGCCTGCGGGGACTCCGTACACGTGGGTGTTGACGAGGTACTGATCGTCAGCGCGGTAGATCGAGTTGTACAGCACCGACGAATGCAGGCGGAACTCGACGTTGACTCGTTCGATCAGCGGCCGGTAGAGAACGAGTACATTGCGGATCTTGAAGGCCATGCCGTCGTCGATGCCCTCGTCCTTGCCGCGCTGGGCCACCTCGGCACAGTCCGGGTCGCCGAGCAGGATGCGCACACGCACGCCCGCATCGGCCTTCTCGCTGAACATGCGCAGCATCCCGGCGTCGTCGGCGAGAAAGAGTCCGCTGTAGACCAGCACCCCGATCTCCTCGGACGCCCCAGAGAACAGTCGTCCCCACACGTCCCGAGGAACGGCCCACCGATGCGGGTAGACGGTGACGATCTCGCTTTCGGACGCTGAGGCGACCTGGTCGCGAGTCAGCGCCTCCGGCCAGAGGTAGGTCTCTTCTGTTTCGAGGTACGAAGCCACCGCAAATCGGTGCTTTCGGTACGGCGCCCGGCCCTTGGTAACCCATCGTTCGACCGTTTTGGGGTCGACCGCAATGGCCTCCGCCAACTGGGCGATGGTCACGCCGCGCTGCAACAGGGCCGCTCGCAACCTCTCGTTCGCCATGTCACCTGCTCAAGAGGACGTCCGGGGACCCGTCCATCGTAGGCGGGACGTCTTGAACATGTCCCGTCGTGTAGTGATCTCGTCCTAACGCTGCGTCGCATTCTCGGTTGCACAACGCCACAACGGCAGCAACCGAAGGAGGAGATGCACTCATGAACAACGAGATCACCATCCCGGGCGAGTCCCCCGCGTGCGACTGCGGCAACGCCCTGACCGAGGGCCAGACCCAGTGCTCCAAGTGCCTGGCGCGGAACCGGTGGGCGCGCAAGGAGCGGGCCCGGAACCGGCGTAACCGCCGGCGGACCGAGAGCAAGCGTCCCCCGCGCGGTCCCCGCGCCGCGATCGCGATGGGGGTGAGCTGGACGTGAGCTGGCTTCCGCTGATCATCGCTGTCCTGCTCAGCGCCACTCTGCTGGTCGGCTTCGTCATGGTCCTGGTCGGCATCCGCCGACAGGACAAGGCACTGAGCCTGCGCCGGCACCCCGGCGGGGCTTCGGCCGCGCTGGCGCGGAAGGTTACCGGCTGCTACGTCCGGGGCGGTGTGACGTGGACGTAGCCAACTGCTCCTCGACCTTCGCGAGGCGTACCGACAGGTCCCGCACGGCGGCGCGCAGCTCGATCAGGTCGGCTGGCTCGTCGCCGGCGGGGCGCTCCTCCGCATCCCGGACGAACACGCCCTTGCCCTGCTGGCCGACCACGAGGCCCTCGTTGCGCAGGATGCCGACGGCCATCTTCACCACGCTCAGCGAGGCGTCGTACCGGTCGGCGAGTTGCGCGGTGGACGGCAGTGGGGTTCCGGGCGCGAGGGAGCCGCCGTTGATCTGCGCGCGGAGATCGTCGGCGATCTGGAGGTAGCCGGGGCGCCCGGTGTTCTTGACCATCGCCGTCCATCACACCACGAAACATCGACCAAGCCAACCGAGAGGACGTTGACAACCAAGCCAACTAGGTTAACTATGTTGGTGAACGACGAAAGAGGAGGTCACAGCCCATGCGTTCCGTCCCGATCCCTGTGGATGTCAGCAAGCTCGCCATCACCTGCGTGAAGGCCCCGCGCCCGCGGGTGCTCAACCGCGACACCGGCGAGATCAAGACCGACAAGAACGGCAACACCGTCTTCGAGGTCACCGTCTCCGTCGAGGACGAGTTCGGCCGGATCGAACTCGTCAAGATCGGCATCACCGGCGAACCGCCCATCAGCGTGGGCGACCAGGTCAACGCCGTCGGCCTGCTCGGTTACGTCTGGGAGATCGCCGGCCGGTGGGGCATCGCCTACCGCGCCTCGGCGCTGCTCCCCGCGCGGGAATCCGCCGATGCGTGACGCGCTGGTAGTGCTCGCAGCCCTGGCCGCTGTCGCGGCCGGGCTGTGGGCCTGGCGCCGGTGGCACCCCGGCTCGTTCTGGCTGGTGGTCGGCTTCCCGCTGGTCGCCCTGTCGGTACGCGCCTCGTGGCGGCGGGTCGCCCTCGGCTGCGGACTGACCAAGAAGCGGCAGCGCTTCTGGTTCACCACCGTCCCCGGCCTGGTCGCTTCGACCGGCGTCGTCCGCGTCCGGCGCAAGTGGCAACGCATCGCCGTGGACACCAAGCCGTTCCTGTGGCCACCGCTGCCGACTCGGCACGGCTGGCGCGTCACCCTGCACACCTTGGAAGGCCAGACGCCTGGCGACTATGCCGATGCCGCCGAACGCCTCGCCCATTCCTGGGGCGTGCACGCCATCCGCGTCTCTTCGCCCGGTCCCGGCCGGGTCGTTCTCATGGCGACCATGCGCGACCCGCTGGTCAAGGTCGATGAGCTGCCGCCCTCGCCTGAGCTGCTCAAGGTGACCGTGGGGCGGCTGGAGACCGGCAAGCCGTGGATCATCGACTTCCGCATCGTGCCGCACTGGATCAACGCGGGCGCCACCCAATCCGGCAAGTCCAACCTGGCCAACGCGCTCATCGTGGGCCTCTCGCCGCAGCCGGTGGCGCTGGTCGGCTTCGACCTCAAGGGCGGGGTCGAGTTCACGCCGTACGCGCCCCGGCTGTCGGCACTGGCCACCTCCCGCGCCGAGTCGGTGACCCTGCTGTGTGACCTGGTCGGGCTGATGATCGACCGGATGGGGCTGTGCCGTCAGGCGGGTGCCCGCAACATCTGGCAGCTCCCGCCCGGCGTCCGCCCGGTCCCGGTCGTGGTCCTGGTGGACGAGCTGGCCGAGCTGTACCTGATGGCCGACAAGTCCGAGAAGGACGAAGTCGCCAAGACCTCGACCGCGCTGCTTCGGGTGGCGCAGCTCGGGCGGGCGTTCGGCATCTACCTGTTCTGCTGCGGCCAACGGATCGGCTCCGACCTCGGCCCCGGTGTCACCGCGCTCCGGGCTCAGTGCTCGGGACGGATCTGCCACAGGGTCAACGACCCGGAGACCGCGAACATGACCCTCGGTGACCTCGACCCGGCCGCGCTCGTCTCAGCCCGCGCCATCGCCGCCGAGACACCCGGCGTCGCCATCGTCGCCTCACAGGACGGCCAGTGGTACCGCGCCCGCTCCTTCTACGTCACCGAGCAGACCGCCGAACACGCCGCCCGTACGCACGCCCACCTCGCCCCGTCGTGGGACGAGGTCACCGCCCACCTGCCCGAACCCATCACCGCCTGAGAACCCGAAGGGAGGAACGATGCGACGCTTCGCCTGCTGGCTGCTCGACACCGGACCCGTTCTCGTCCTGGCCGCCATCGCGGGTGCCGGATCGTTCACCCACATCCGCGACACCGCCACCGAGCACGGACAGACCGGCTGGATGTCCTGGGCCGTCGCCGTCTGCATCGATCTGACCTGCGTCATGGCCGCCCGCGAACGCCAACGCGACAAGAAGGCCGGCACCAGCCGACGGGGTCCGCTCTCGTGGCCCGTCCTCGTCCTGACCGGGGGAGTCGTCCTGTCCCTGGCCGCCAATCTCGCCCAAGCCGGCCCGACCGTCTGGGGCTGGATCACCGCCGCTACCCCGGCCGGCGCCTTCCTCATCGCCGTCTCGATGCTGGAACGCCGCGCCACCCGTCCTGAACCGTCCGTCATCCCGGCGCCCTCGTCCCCGGCCCCGGAACCCGTCCTACAACACGCCCAGGACGAGCCGGAAGGCGATCTCGCGCCCGCGCTCATCCACTACGCCCGCCGAGTCGCCGACGAACACCACACCCGGCACGGCAAGCCCATCACCGCCGATGCCCTACGCGCCCACCTGGGCGTGTCCAACCAACTCGCGTCCGACCTGCTGCGCACCCTGCGCACCGCCTGAAAGGAGAACCGACCGATGACCCACGACCCTCGCACCGCTCTCATCAACGGCCTGCGCGACCTTGCCGCCTTCCTGGAAGCCCACCCTGACGTGCCCGTCACCACGAGCGTGACCGTCAACCACTTCCCCCGCCACCACACCGACGCCGAAAAGCGCGCCGACATCGACCAGATCGCCGCCCGCGTCGGCTCCACCATCGACCAGGCCGACATCCCGTACGGCCACTACTCCACCTCGCGCTTCTTCGGCCCCGTCGAATACCGCGCCGTCGCCATCCTGGCCGCCGCCCGCGCCCGCCACGACGCCGAAGCCACCTACCGCGGCTGCGTCCAACCCGACGCCTGATCAGGAGAACCACTCATGCGCATCCGCATCGACGGCACCCGAGCCGAAATCGTCGACGCCCTGCTCCGCCTACGCCTGCACTTCACCGTCTGCGCCGTCTCCCGCGTCTACCCCGATCGGGCCAAACCCCATCACTGGCGCGTCTACCTCACCACTCGCCCACGAGAAAGGAACTGACCCATGCCGGTGATCCACTACCGCTGCTGCACCTGCAACGGCACCGGTCTCGACTCCGACAGCGCCCGCTGCCTCGACTGCGACGGCACCGGCATCGACAACCACGGCGCATGACGCGCAGCGCCCCCGACCTGGCCGCACATCCGCCAAGACGACTGCCAGGTCGGAGGCCATCCCTTCACCCGAACGAGCGAAAGGAGGTCTCCATCTTGCCCACAACCCACGCCACCGCGCACGCAAAAGCGGGCATGATCGCCCGACTCAACCACCCCGACTACGACCGGTGGGCCAGCCAGATCCGCGCTACCGGCGGCTGCCGCCAACCGATCCACCTGCGCGGCAAGGTCGACCACTACGACCCCGCCACCGGCCGGCTCCTGCACCGCTACACCACCCGCACCGAGCCCGACGGCATCCTGCGCGTTCCGTGCAAGACCCGCCGCGCCTCCCGCTGCCCCGCCTGCGCCGAGACCTACCGAGGTGACACCTATCAGCTCATCCGCGCGGGCCTCGCCGGCGGCAAAGGCGTCCCCGAGAGCGTCACCACCCACCCGACCCTGTTCGTCACCCTCACCGCCCCGTCGTTCGGCCCGGTCCACACCCGCCGCGAACACAACGGAAAGGTCCAGCCCTGCCACGCCCGCCGCAACGCCACCACCTGCCCGCACGGCCGCGTCATGTCCTGCACTGCCCGCCACAGCAAAGACGACCCGCGCCTCGGCGAACCACTCTGCCCCGACTGCTACGACTACACCGGCTCCGTCCTGTTCAACGCCCTGGCCCCGCTCCTGTGGAAACGCTTCGCCGACTCCGTACGCCGCCACCTCGCCAAACTCGGCGGCCTACTCCTCAAAGAACTCCGCCACCACCTCACCCTCTCCTTCGCCAAAGTCGCCGAATACCAGCGCCGCGGCGTCGTCCACTTCCACGCCGTCATCCGCCTCGACGGCCCCGGCGGCCCCGAAGCACCACCACCGCCCTGGGCCACCACCGACACCCTGACCCACGCCATCCAACACGCCGCCAAGGCCGTCTCCGCCAAAGCTCCCGCCTACGCCGACCAGCCCGAACGGCCCCTGCACTGGGGCGACCAACTCGACATCCGCCCCATCACCCTGAACGGCGACCTCACCGACCAAGCCGTCGCCGGCTACATCGCCAAGTACGCCACCAAAGCCGCCGAATGCGTCGGCACCCTCGACCGCCGCATCAACCCACTCGACACCCTCGACGCCTACAACCTGCGCGACCACGCCCGCCGCCTCATCACCACCTGCATGCACCTCGGCACCCAACCGGACCTGGCCGAACTCCGCCTCGCCGACTGGGCCCACATGCTCGGCTTCCGCGGCCACTTCTCCACCCGCTCCCGCCGCTACTCCACCACCCTCGGAGAACTCCGAGCAGCCAGAGAGCACTTCGTTCACACCGAAGAGGTCACTCACGGACGCTTGCCTCTCTTCGACGAAGACGCCGTCCTCGTGATCAGCGAATGGCAGTACGTGGGCAAGGGTCACTCCGCCGGAGACGCCCTCCTCGCCGCCGCGCTCACAGGAATGCCGCTGACGACCGGCCAGCACACCGCAGGGAGCCGCCCATGACCCGGCTCCTCCTCACCGTCCCTGAGGCCGCGGAAGCCCTGGCCATCTCCCGCAGCAAGCTCTACCAACTGCTCGCCACCGGAGCTGTCGACTCCATCCGCATCGACGGCTCCCGCCGTATCCCCGTCTCCGCTCTCACCGACTACATCACCCACCTGACCAGGAAGGAGATCGCCGTATGACCCAGACCCTCGTCGGTACACCGGACGAGCAACCGCGCAAGAAGAAGGCGCCCAAACTGCGCGACGGCGTCATGAAGCGCGGCACCACCTGGTCATACGTGATCAGAGTCCGTGACCCCGAAACGGAGGAGAGCAAGCCGAAATGGGTCGGCGGCTTCGCCACAGAGGATGACGCCAAGGCCGCCCGGGACGAGGCGCGGGTCAAGGCCCGGCGTGGCGAGTACGTCGACCGCAACACGATCACCGTCCGCGAGTACCTCGACGAGTGGATCGAGGCCCACGCGGTCGAGATCAAGCCCAAGACGCTCGCGGATTACCGGCACATCATCGACCGGTACATCAAGCCCAATATCGGCAACCTGCGCCTACAGGCTGTCCGGGCCTCCACGGTCACCAAGCTGTATCGGGATCTGCGGGCCGGCGGCGGCAAGAATGGACGGCCGCTCTCCTCGCGCACGGTCGACTACGTCCACGCCGTGCTCCGGAAGGCATTCCGCGATGCCGTGAACGTCGATGAGATCCTGTCGTCCAGCCCGGTCGAGAAGGCCAAGCGCCCCCGTCGGGAGATCAGCGAGCCTGGCACCGTCTGGACCACGGACCAGCTAAAGATGTTCCTCCTCGCTGCTCGCGAGCATCGCCTCTGGCCCTTCTTCCACGTCGCGGCCTACACCGGTGCCCGCCGAGGCGAACTACTGCACCTTCGCTGGACCGACGTCGATCTCGATGCCAAGCAGATCACCATCCGCGGCTCGGCCTCGTTCATCGACGGGAAGCGGGTCGAAGGCACCACCAAGAGCGGCCGTAAGCGCGTCGTGAGCCTCGATGAGCGGACGGTCCTGGTCTTCCGTGGACAGCGCTCACAGCAGGCCGCAGACAAGCTCCAACTCGGCCCTGAGTGGCGCGGTACGGGCGATCATGTGTTCACGACTGGATGGGGCGAACCCGTTCACCCAGACACGCTCAGCTCGCTCTTCCCGATCCTGGTCAAGCGCTACAACCAGGCGAACCCTCGCACGCCGCTGCCGCACGCTCGGCTCCACGATCTTCGCCACATCCACGCCACGACCCTGCTCTTGGCAGGCGTCCCAGTTCACGTGGTCGCGGCCCGTCTCGGCCATGCCGACCCCTCGATCACCCTCCGGGTCTACGCCCACGTGATCCGCGCCGCCGAAGCATCGGCCGCCGACACCTTCGCCGAAGCGATCGGAGAGTGAAGGAGGACCCGTGTTAGCAAAGGTGTTAGCAAGATCTCGAGATTGTCCTGACAAACACAAAGGCCCGCTCCAGGGAATCCCTGGTGGCGGGCCTTTCTAGTGAGCGCGGCCGACAGGAGTCGAACCCGTAACCTTCTGATCCGTAGTCAGATGCTCTATCCATTGAGCTACGGCCGCTTGCTGCGTAAGCAAGCATAGCGGGTTTTGGGGTGTGCCTCGAACCAGAAACGGCAATCATGGGCGCGCCGGTTCGGTGGGTGGTGGGTTATGGGCGGTTTTGGGGGCGGTGACCTGGGGTTGGGCAGGGT
>NZ_SSXE01000061.1 GCF_021699195.1 Nonomuraea sp. MG754425
GACCGGCACCAACCTGTCGTACAACGGCAGCCTGGCCACCGGCGCGTCCGTCTCCGTCGGCTTCAACGGCACCTGGACCGGCACCAACCCGAACCCGACGGCCTTCTCCGTCAACAACACCACCTGCGGCGGCGGCACCGGCCCGGTCACCCCTTCGGTGATCACCTCCTCCAGCGCGATCGCGGTGAACGAGGGCGGCACCGCCTCGTTCACGGTCCGGCTCTCCTCCGCGCCCAGCTCGAACGTCACCGTCACCACCGCCCGCACCAGCGGTGACACCGACCTGACCGTCAGCTCGGGCGGCTCGCTCACCTTCACCCCGAGCAACTGGAGCACCGCGCAGACCGTCACCCTGGCCGCGGCCCAGGACGCCGACACCACCGCGGGCACCGCCGCCTTCAGCGTCGGCGGCACCGGGGTCACCGGCGTCACGGTCAACGCCACCGAGGTGGACGACGACGCGACCGTCGAGCAGTCGATCATCGTCTCGCCCACGTCGGTGACCGTGCCCGAAGGCTCGACCGGCACGTACACCGTGCGCCTGGCCGCCCAGCCCAGCTCCAACGTGACCGTCACCTCGACGGCGGGCAGCGGCGACACCAGCATCACGGTCTCCTCCGGCGCCAGCCTCACCTTCACCTCGGCGAACTGGAACACCCCGCAGACGGTCACCCTGGCCGCCGCGCAGGACTCCGACACGACGAACGGCAGCCGCACCATCACCGTGGCCGCCACCGGCCTGACCTCGCGCACGGTCACCGCCACCGAGGCCGACGACGACGGCGGCAGCACGCCCACCCACGTCGAGAACCCGTACGCCGGCGCCACCGGCTACGTGAACCCGAACTGGAGCGCCAAGGCCGCGGCCGAGCCCGGCGGCTCGGCGGTCGCCAACACCTCCACCGCCGTGTGGATGGACCGCATCGCCGCCATCGCCGGCTCCTCCTCCGCCATGGGCCTGCGCGCCCACCTGGACGAGGCCGTCAGGCAGGACGCCGCCAACGGCTCCGCGCCGCTGTCCATCCAGATCGTCATCTACAACCTGCCCAACCGGGACTGCTCGGCGCTGGCCTCCAACGGCGAGCTGCTCATCTCGCAGGACGGCTTCAACCGCTACAAGGCCGAGTACATCGACCCGATCGCGGCCATGATGCGCGAGTCCGCGTACGCGAACCTGCGCATCGTCACGATCATCGAGCCCGACTCGCTGCCGAACCTCGTCACCAACCTCAACAGCTTCGACAAGTGCCGTGAGGCCAACGGCGCCGGCGGCTACCGCGACGGTGTGCGCTACGCGCTCAACGCGCTGCACGCCATCCCGAACGTCTACACCTACGTGGACGCCGCCCACCACGCGTGGCTGGGCTGGGACTCGAACTTCGCCCCGTCCGTGAACCTCTTCTACGAGACCGTCGCCGGCACCACCGCCGGCGTGGACAGCGTGGACGGCTTCATCGTCAACACCGCCAACTACTCGGCCACCACCGAGCCGTACTTCACCATCAACAGCACGGTGAACGGCCAGTCGGTCCGGCAGTCGAAGTGGGTGGACTGGAACTACTACGTCGACGAGCAGACCTTCGCCACGGCCCTGCGCAACGCGCTGGTCGCCAAGGGCTTCCGGTCGGGGCTCGGCATGCTGATCGACACCTCGCGCAACGGCTGGGGCGGCAGCGCCCGTCCGAGCGGGCCGAGCACCTCGACCGTCATGGACGACTTCGTCAACCAGTCGCGCGTCGACCGCCGTATCCACGCCGGCAACTGGTGCAACCAGGACGGCGCCGGCCTGGGCACCCGCCCGACCGCGAGCCCGGCCGCCGGCTTCGACGCCTACGTCTGGATCAAGCCTCCGGGCGAGTCCGACGGCGCCAGCCGGGACATCCCGAACGACGAGGGCAAGAAGTTCGACCGGATGTGCGACCCGACATACACCGGCAACAGCCTGAACGGCAACAACATGTCGGGGGCCAAGGCCGACTCGCCGCTGTCCGGCCAGTGGTTCTCCGCCCAGTTCCGTCAGCTTCTCGCCAACGCCTACCCGCCCGTCAACTGATTGGACCCGGCCGTCCGGGGACCCGCCTGACCCGGGCCCCCGGCCGGCCAGGAGAGGCCCGCCTGACCCGGGCCTCTCGGCTACCGGGAGGGGGTCCGGGCCGCGTGCCCGGGCTCCCTCCTCCGCGTTCCCGGCCGGGTGGCGGGTCCATTAGCGGCGGTCGCGCCGCCACTGCGAGACCACCTCGTCGGCGTCGAACGGCATCAGGTTGAGCGGCGGCCCCGGCAGCCCCGTGCGGATCGCCTCGCGAATCCGGTGGTTGATCTCCTCGACGATGCGCCGGGCCTCGGTCTCGGAACGCGCCCCGCGCGCCTCGGCCAGGGCTGCCTCGGCGTCCCTGCGCAGGGCGAGGGTGGGCGGCAGGGGCATCGACAGCCCCTCGCTCTCGATCTTCTGCCTGAGCCACCACATCTCGTCGAGCGGCCGGCCCTCGCCCGACAGCGGCTTGCCCTTGCCCGGCAGGTCGTCGAACTCGCCGCGCTCCTCCGCCTCCCGGATCTGCCGGTCGATCCAGCTCTCGAAGGGCATCCCGATGGGCTTACGGTCGGTCAAGGATCCTCCTCACGCCAGGTTGTGGCGGGGCGCCGCGGGCTCGCGCCACCCCAGCACGGCCTCCACCATGCGGACGGACGCCACCGTGGCCGCCACGTCGTGCACGCGCAGGATGCGGGCCCCCTTGAGGACGGAGATCACGTTGGCCGCGATCGTCCCCTCCGTGCGCTCCCCCTGGGGCCGGTCGAGCGTCTCGCCGATGAAGTCCTTGTTGGACAGCGCCACCAGGGTCGGATAGCCGATGGCGGTGATCTCCTCCAGCCGCCGCGTCAGCTCCAGCGAGTGGAAGGTGTTCTTGTTGAGGTCGTGCCCGGGATCGATGATGATCTTGTCGGGGGCGATGCCGGCCTTCAGCGCGGCGGACACGCGCTCGCGCAGGAAGTCGGCCACCTCCGAGACCACGTCGGCGTAGCTGGGCCGGAAGACGCGCCGGCCGGGGCCGCCCAGGCTGTGGGTGACCACGACGGACACGCCGGCCTCGGCCGCGAACTCGGCCATGCCCGGCTCGCGCAGCCCGTTGGTGTCGTTGATGACGTCGGCGCCCGCCCCGACGGCCGCCGCGGCCACCTCGGGCCGGTGGGTGTCGACGGAGATCACGGCGTCGGTGGCGGCTCTGACCCTGGCGATGACCGGGACCACCCGGTCGATCTCCTCGGCCGCCTCGATCCGCGACTGGGCGGCGCTGAAGGCGAAGCCGCCGATGTCGACCCAGTCGGCGCCCGCGGCCACGGCCCGCGTCGCCGCGGCGACGGCGCTGTCGAGCTCGAACGTACGGCCCTGGTCGTGGAAGGAGTTGGGCGTCCTGTTGACGATGGCCATGATGGCGACCTGGCGCCCGAAGTCGAACTCCCGCCGCCCGATGCGCCGGACGGGCGAGATGATCTGAGGGGGAAGCTGTTCGCCGCTCACACCTGGAGCCTACCCGGCGGCCCTGGTCAGGCGGTGAAGTGACCGAACGGGCGGCCACCTGGGGCGGTCACCCGGATGCGCCGCAGGCTGTCGGGGGTCTGCGTGCCCGGCCGGCGCGGTAACCGCATGGTGAGCAGGACGGTGGTGCCGCCGGGCCCGGTGCGGAAGTCGGCCACGTCGCACAGCCGGCGGATCAGGTAGATCCCCCGCCCCGTGTACGACGAGTCGGACGGCCGCTCGTCGCCGTTGACGTAGCTCTCGGGGATGCCCGACCCCCGGTCGCTCGTCTCGGAGCGGATGACGCCGTCGATCGTCCACAGCTTGAACCGCCCCCACCCGCCCGCGTGCTCGACGGCGTTGACCACGCTCTCGTGCACGGCGAGCACGAAGTCGTCGAGCCGGGGCCCGCGCAGCCCGCAGTCGGCCGCCTGCTCGGCCACCACGTGGCGCAGCGGGGTCACGTCCTGGAGGGTGAACATCTGGGCGATCAAGGTGGGCATGCGCTTCCTCCGTGTCGTCTCCTCGACACGCAGGCCGCGCTTCTGGACCTCGCGTGGTCATCCTGTTCCCCGAGCGACAGGACCTTACACGCAGTCAACTCATTACGGACGTCCGCCGATGCCCGCGGCCAGTTCCCGTACGCGGGCGACCGGGCCAGCTCTCTCCGGAGCCAGCGGCGCGGTCTCCATGCCCGCGCCCTCGCGCAGCCCGTCCAGCAGCTCTCTGACGGCCTCCTCGGAGGAGTGCCGCGGACGCCAGCCGAGCACCTCCCTGGCCCGTTCGGTCTTCATGACCGGGATGCGCAGGGCGAGTTCCAGCAGTCCCGGCGCGGCGGGCACGAGCCGCAGGTGCCAGCCGGCGGCCATGGCGGCGGTGGCCAGGCCGCGCGGGACCCTGACCGTCCGCGCGCCCACCATCCTGGCCAGGTCGTTCGCGTCGAGCACGGGCTCGGCGGCGATGTTGAACGCGCCCCGCACGGGCTCGGTGACGGCCAGCCGGTACGCCTGCGCCGCGTCGTCGGCGTGCACCACCTGCAACCGCAGCCCGGGAACGTCGGGCACGAACGGGATGCGGCCCGTCCTGAACAGCCGCCGCGGCACCAGCGGCCCGGCGAACAGCCTGCGCTGCTCGCTGGCCGCGGCCCGCTGGAAGACGAACCCGGGCCGCATGCGGACGACCCGGACGGCGGGGTGATCGTGCTCGAAGACGTCGAGCACCCGTTCGACGTACGCCTTCTCCCGCCCGTACGCGGCCCCGGGCCAGCCGTGCGTGGGCCAGCTCTCGTCCACGGGCCGGTCCCTGGGCCCCGGCGAGTACGCCCCCACGGAGGAGGCGTGCACCAGGGCGGGCACCCCGGCCTCGGCGGCGGCGCGGAAGACGCGCATGCTGCCGAGCACGTTCGCCCGCCAGGTGACCGCGGGGTCCCTGGTCGGCTGGAACAGCCAGGCCAGGTGCACCACGGCGTCGGCGCCGTCGAAGATGCGGGTCAGGTCGGCGGTGGCGACGTCGGCCTGCCGCCAGTCGGTGCGGTCGATCCGCCAGCCGGGCAACCGGCGGGCGACCCCGACGATCGAGGTCACTCCGCTGTCGGCGGCCAGCGCGCGTACCAGGCTGGTGCCGACATTGCCGGTTGCCCCCACCACCACGACTCTCATGGCTGCTCCGCTGCCCTGGCCGCCGGTGGTGAAACCCCGCGGATCTCAGGGCCGGAGCAGGATCTTCACGGCCCCGTCCCGCTTCTTCTGGAACATCTCGTACGCCTGGGGCGCCTGGTCCAGCGACAGCCGGTGCGTGGTGAGGTCCATGACCCCGAGCGGGTCGGAGTCGTCGGTCACCAGCGGCATCAGCGCCGGGATCCACCGTTTGACGTGGGCCTGCCCCATGCGCAGCGAGACGCCCTTGTCGAACAGGCGCAGCATCGGCATCGGGTCGGTCATGCCGCCGTACACGCCGATGATCGAGATGACGCCACCGCGCCGGACGGAGTCGATGGCCTGGTTGAGCGCCGCCAGCCGGTCGATCCCGGCGTTCGACATGAGCGGCGCGGCCATCGCGTCGGGCAGCAGCCCGGTGAGCGTCTGGGCGATCTTGGCGGCGGGCGAGCCGTGGGCCTCCATGCCGACGGCGTCGATGACGGAGTCGGTGCCGCGCCCCGAGGTGCGCTGCCTGATCTCCTCGGGCACGTCGTGGACCTCGCTGGCGTCGATGACCTCGATGCCGTGGCGGCGGGCCATCTCCAGGCGGGCGGTGACGCCGTCCACGCCGATCACGCGGTAGCCGAGGTGGTGGGCGATGCGGGCGCTCATCTGGCCGATGGGCCCGAGGCCGAAGACGGCGACGCTGCCGCCCTCGGGGATCTCCGCGTACGCGACGGCCTGCCAGGCGGTCGGCAGCACGTCGGACAGGTAGAGGAAGCGCTCGTCGGGCGGCCCCTCGGGCACCTTGATCGGGCCGAACTGGGCCTCGGGCACCCGCAGGTACTCGGCCTGCCCGCCGGGCACCCGGCCGTAGAGCTTGGTGTAGCCGAACAGGGCGGCGCCCATGCCCTGCTCGCGTACCTGGGTGGTCTCGCACTGCGCGTAGAGCTGCATCCCGCACATGTGGCAGTGGCCACACGAGATGGTGAACGGAATGACCACGCGGTCGCCGGGTTTGAGGTCGCCGACACCGGCCCCGACCTCCTCGACGACGCCCATGGGCTCGTGGCCGAGGATGTCGCCCTCGGCCATGAACGGTCCGAGCACCTCGTACAGGTGCAGGTCGGAGCCGCAGATCCCGGTGCTGGTCACCCTGATGATCGCGTCGTTGGGCTCCTTGACTGCCGGGTCGGGGACCTCCTCGACCCGGACGTCCCGCTTGCCGTGCCAGGTGACTGCCTTCATAAATGCCGCATACCCCCACATAGCGCAACAAACAGGTCGGGGCGTGGTGCCCGTCCTAGACTGCGCTGCATGGAACGCAGAGAGCCCACGCCGCTCACCCCCGACGAAAAGGCGCGCTTCCTCGTCACCATGAGCGAATGGCTGGCCAGGGAACTGCTCGAGAAGGGCTCGGTGCGCCTGGCCGCCGTCGACACCCCCGGTGGCCAGCGCGACTTCCAGGACGTCGCCACCCACGTGAGCGCCCTGTTGCGGCGGCGCGTGATCACCGTGACCAGCAGCCACGGCATGACGTTCGAGCTCCCCGACGAGCAACTGCCTGACCAGGAGCGATCCGCCATAACACCGTGATAGGTGGTTTTTGACACGACCACTCCTCGTATCGGGTCTCGTACGGTGACGACACCCCCCAGTACGAGGAGAGTCGTCAATGCTCCCCAGAAAGACCCTGACGGCGGGCATCACGCTGGCCGCCGTCGCCCTGATCACCGTCCCCGCCGTCGCGCTGGCCGCCGGAGGCGGCCCTGACGGCACCCTGTTCGCCGCGGCCAGGGCGAGCGCGTCCATCACCGCCGACCCCCCGCCCGGCCTCGTCGGCGCGCTCGCCCGCGACCTGGGCGTCACCGCCGAGCAGGCCACCGAACGCCTGGCGAACGAGGCCGCCGCGGCCGGCATCGAGCCCGCGCTCAGGTCGCTGCTCGGCCCGTCGTACGCGGGCACCTGGGTCACCGGCCCCACCTCCACCCCGGTCGCCGCCACCACCGACCCGTCGAAGTCGGCCGCCCTCACGGCCGCCGGCGTCGAGGCCCGCGTGGTCACCCGCTCGCTCGACCGGCTCGACCAGGCCAAGGCCGCCCTCGACCGTGCCGCGGCCAAGGCCCCGGCCACCGCGCCCGTCTGGTACGTGGACGTCGTCGACAACACCGTGGTCGTCCTGACCTCCACCCCCGCCAAGGCCGCCGCCTGGGCACGGGCCGCCGGCGCCGACCCCTCCGCCGTGCGCGTGCTGCGCTCGGACGAGCGTCCGCTCCCCTACTACGACGTACGCGGCGGCGACGCCTACTACATCGGCACCGGCTCGCGCTGCTCGGTCGGCTTCCCGGTGACCAGGGCCGGCTCCCAGGGCGGCTTCGTCACCGCGGGCCACTGCGGCACCACGGGTGCCACCACGTCCGGCGCCAACCAGGTGGCGCAGGGCACCTTCCGCGGCTCCTCCTTCCCGGGCAACGACTACGCCTGGGTCGAGGTCAACACGCAGTGGACGCCCACCGGCGTGGTGAACGGCTACTCCGCCGGCCTGCTGCCGGTGCGCGGCTCGACCGTGACCCAGCCGGGCTCGTCGGTCTGCCGCTCGGGCTCGACCACCCAGTGGCACTGCGGCTCGGTGCAGCAGCTCAACACCAGCGTCACCTACCCGCAGGGCACGGTCAGCGGGGTCACCAGGACCAGCGTGTGCGCCGAGCCCGGCGACTCGGGCGGCTCGTTCATCTCCGGCGACCAGGCCCAGGGCGTGACGTCCGGCGGCTCGGGCAACTGCAGTTCGGGCGGCACGACGTACTTCCAGCCGGTCAACGAGATCCTGTCCACCTACGGGCTGACCCTGGCCACACAGGGCGGCGGTGAGCCGACCGGCTCGCCGACCGTCCCGGGCGGCACGTGGGCCGCCGGCACCGCGTACGCGGCGGGCGCCACCGTCACCTACGGCGGGGCGACGTACCGGTGCCTGCAGGGCCACACCGCGCAGGCGGGCTGGGAGCCGCCGAACGTGCCGGCGCTCTGGCAGCGCGTCTGACGGGATCCGGGCCGGGGAGCCCTCTCCCCGGCCCGGGAATCACCCGCGCTCGTGTTCCTCGGCGATGCGCATGGCCTCCTCGACCAGCGTCTCCACGATCTGCGACTCGGGAACCGTCTTGACCACCTCGCCCTTGACGAAGATCTGGCCCTTGCCGTTGCCCGAGGCCACGCCCAGATCGGCCTCCCTGGCCTCGCCCGGCCCGTTGACCACGCAGCCCATCACCGCCACCCGCAGCGGGTACGGGAACCCGTCGAGCGCCGCGCTCACCCGGTCGGTGAGCGTGTAGACGTCGACCTGGGCCCGCCCGCACGACGGGCAGGAGACGATCTCCAGCCGCCGCTCCCGCAGCCCGAGCGACTCCAGGATCCCGATGCCGACCTTGACCTCCTCCACCGGAGGCGCCGACAGCGACACCCTGATCGTGTCGCCGATCCCCTCGTCGAGCAGCACCCCGAAGGCCACCGCCGACTTGACCGTGCCCTGCATGAGCGGCCCGGCCTCGGTCACGCCCAGGTGCAGCGGGTAGTCGCAGCGCGCGGCCAGCAGCCGGTAGGCGGCGATCATCACCTGCGGGTCGTGGTGCTTGACCGAGATCTTGATGTCGCGGAAGCCGTGCTCCTCGAACAGCGAGCACTCCCACAGCGCCGACTCCACCAGCGCCTGCGGCGTGGCCCTGCCGTGCCTGGCCAGCAGCCGCGGGTCGAGCGAGCCGGCGTTGACCCCGATCCGGACGGACACGCCGCTGCCGGCCGCCGCCCGCGCGATCTCACCCACCCGGTCGTCGAACTTCTTGATGTTGCCGGGGTTGACCCGCACCGCCGCGCAGCCGGCGTCGATCGCGGCGAAGACGTACTTCGGCTGGAAATGGATGTCGGCGATGACCGGGATCTGCGACTTGCGCGCGATGTCGGCGAGCGCGTCGGCGTCGTCCTGCGACGGCACCGCCACCCGGACGATCTGGCATCCGGCCGCGGTCAGCTCGGCGATCTGCCGCAGCGTGGCGTCGACGTCGGCCGTGACGGTGGTGGTCATCGACTGCACGGAGACCGGGGCGTCGCCGCCGACCGGCACGTCCCCCACCATGACCTGCCGGCAGGCGCGCCTCGAACGGCGGGCGGCGGGAAGACCGAGCTCTACAGCGGCCATCGGTTCAGTTCCTTTCTGACGGCGTACGCGATGCCCTGGCCGGTCAGCCCGGCCTCGGCGAGCAGCTCCGAGCGGCTGCCCTGGGGGATGAACTCGCACGGCAGGCCCAGGTTGAGCACGTGCTGACCCGGCGCGCAGACCTGCCGGACCAGGGCGCCGGCCCCGGAGGCGGCGATGCCGTCCTCGACCGTCACGACCAGGCGGCTGCCGCAGACCGCGCGGCGCAGGTCGGCGGAGACCGGGATGACCCAGCGCGGATCGACCACGGTCACGCCGAGGCCCGCGGCCGACAACGTCTCGGCGGCGCTCAGGCACGGCCCGGCCATCGGCCCGACGGCCACGACCAGCACGTCCTGGCCGGTGGCGGAGAGCACGTCCACCTGGCCGATGTTGCCCGCGGGCGGGATCTCCGGCCCGGCCGCGGCCTTGGGGAAGCGCAGCGCCGTGGGGCCGTGGTGCTCCACGGCCTCCTCCAGCAGCTCGGACAGGCGGACCGCGTCGCGCGGTGCGGCCACCCGCATGCCGGGCACGACGGACAGCGCCGCGAGGTCCCACATGCCGTGGTGGCTGGGCCCGTCGGGACCGGTGATCCCGGCCCGGTCGAGCACCAGCGTGACGGGCAGGCGGTGCAGGGCGATGTCCATCAGCACCTGGTCGACCGCGCGGTTGAGGAACGTGGCGTAGACGGCGACCACCGGATGCAGGCCGCTCATGGCCAGGCCCGCGGCCGAGGCCATGGCGTGCTGCTCGGCGATGCCGACGTCGAACATGCGCTCGGGGAAGCGCCGGCCGAACTCGGCCAGCCCGGTCGGGCCCGGCATCGCAGCGGTGACGGCGACCAGGTCGTGGCGGCGCTCGCCCAGCGCGCACAGGTGGCGGGCGAAGGCGTGCGTCCAGGTGTCCCTGGGCACGGCCAGCGGCCGGCCGGTCTCCGGGTCGGTGACCGGGATCGCGTGCAGGTGCTCGTCGAGGTCCCGCTCGGCGGGCTCGTAGCCGAACCCCTTGCGGGTCAGGCAGTGGATCACCACGGGCGCGCGCAGCTCGCGGGCCGCCCGCATGGCACGTTCCAGGGCCTCGATGTCGTGCCCGTCGACCGGGCCGAGGTAACGCAGGCCGAGGTTGTCGAAGACGGTGACACCTGAGGAGGTGCGCAGCCGGCCGAGATGGTCGGCGCAGCCCCCGACCGTCGGCGCGTACGAGCGGCCGTTGTCGTTGAGCACGACGATGACCGGCCGGTGCCGGGCCGCGCCGAGGTTGTTGAGCGCCTCCCAGGCGACCCCGCCGGTGAGCGCGCCGTCGCCGATCACCGCGACCACCGCCCTGGCGTCGCCGCCGGCGATGCCGCGCGCCTTGGCCATGCCGTCGGCGTAGGCGAGCGCGGTGGAGGCGTGGGAGCTGTCCATGTGGTCGTGGACGGACTCCTCGCGGCTGGGGTAGCCGCTCAGGCCGCCCCGGAGGCGCAACCGGTCGAAGGCGTCGCGGCGGCCGGTGAGGATCTTGTGGACGTACGCCTGGTGGCCGGTGTCGAACACGATCGCGTCGCCGGGCGAGTCGAAGACCCGGTGCAGCGCGATCGTGATCTCCACGATGCCGAGGTTGGAGCCGAGGTGACCGCCTCGGGCGCTCACCTTGTCGATGAGGAATTCTCGGATCTCACGGGCCAGCCCCGCAAGCAGCTCGGCGGGGAGTGCGCGCAGGTCATCGGGGGTGGCGAGGTGGGTCAGCAGGGTCTTCATGACATCCCCAGACAGTGGGACTGCTGTGGCAAAAGAAAGCTTGAGCGGCAAAAGACACTTTACACTGTGTGTATTCAGTGAGTAACTAGGGGTAGTGACGGACTGACAGAAGGAGCCGCGCGTATGCCGGTTGGCTTCACCCAGCACTCCCTCGGTTCACGGATCGACCGGAGGCTGAGCGGGTTCCTCGACTCCTGGCGTAACCCCGTATCCGATCCGGGCGTCGAGGCCGCCTTCGGGTTGCTGGCCGAGTTCATCCTCGGCGGCGGCAAGCGCGTACGTCCGCAGCTCTGTTACTGGGGCTGGCGCGGCGCGGGCGGCGACGACTGCGAGGAGATCATCAGCGCCGCCGCGTCCCTGGAGCTGTGCCACGCGGGCCTGCTGATCCACGACGACATCATGGACGGCAGCAACCTGCGCCGCGGCCAGGCCACCGTGCACAGGAGCCTGACGGACCTGCACCAGGGTCCGGGCGCGGAGGCGTTCGGGCGGGCGGGCGGCATCCTGCTCGGCACGCTCGCGCTGGCCTGGTCCGACGCGCTGCTGTCGTCGTGCGGTGTGCTGGCGCCCCGGCTGCGGGCCGCCCACCACCTGTTCGACGCCATGCGCACCGAGGTCATCAGCGGCCAGTACCTCGACGTCCTGGCCCAGCTCCGCGCGGGCGCCACGGAGTCCGAGGCGCTGATGGTGATCCGCTACAAGAGCGCCAAGTACACCGTCGAACGGCCGCTGCAGATCGGCGGCGCGCTGGCCGGCGCCCCGATGGACCTGCTGGACTCGTACTCCGGGTTCGGGGTGCCGCTGGGCGAGGCGTTCCAGCTCCGCGACGACGTGCTCGGCACGTTCGGCTCGTCGTCGGAGACCGGCAAGTCGGCGCTCGACGACCTGCGCGAGGGCAAGCAGACCGTGATGTACGCCTACGCCGTGCAGAGCGCCTCCCCCGCCCAGCTCGGCCACCTCAGGTCCTGGCACGGCAACCCCGCGCTGACCGAGGAGCGCGCGGCCGAGGTGCGGCAGATCCTGATCGACACCGGCGCGCTGGCCCGCGTCGAGGCAATGATCGAAACCCGCGTGCGCGAGGCCATGACGGCGCTGGGCGAGGCCCAGATCAAGCCGGAGGCCGCAGGCGTGCTGGCGCAGATGGCCGACCAGCTCGCGCACCGCACCAAGTAAGGGGCATCCCACCATGGGCCGGGTACTACTCGCGGCCCCGCGCGGCTACTGCGCGGGCGTCGAGCGCGCGATCCTCACCGTGGAAGAGGCGCTCAAGCGCTTCGGAGCACCGGTGTACGTGCGTAAACAGATCGTGCACAACACCTTCGTGGTGGACGACCTGAGCCATCGCGGCGCGGTCTTCGTCGAGGAACTCGACGAGGTCCCCGACGGGGCGCTGGTCGTCTTCTCCGCCCACGGTGTCGCGCCGGCGGTGAAACAGGCGGCGTCGGAGCGCGGGCTGCGCACGATCGACGCCACCTGCCCGCTGGTCACCAAGGTGCACAAAGAGGCCGTGCGGATGGCCGAGGCGGGCTACGAGATCGTCCTCATCGGCCACGCCGAGCACGAGGAGGTCGAGGGCACGCTCGGCGAGGCCCCCGAGCACATCCACGTCATGGACCCGGCCAGGCCCGAGGAGCTGACGGCCGGCGGCTCGGGGCGGGTGAGCTGGCTGTCGCAGACCACCCTGTCCGTGAACGAGGCCATGCGGGCCGTCGGCGAACTGCGCAAGCGCTTCCCCGACCTGGTCGATCCGCCGAGCGACGACATCTGCTACGCCAGCCAGAACCGCCAGGAGGCCATCACCGCGATCGCCCCGCACTGCGAACTGGTGATCGTCGTCGGCTCGGCGAACTCCTCCAACTCCCAGCGGCTGGTCGAGGTCGCGCTGAACGCGGGCGCGGGCGCGGCCCACCTGGTCGACCGGGCGGCCCACGCCGACGAGCGGTGGCTCGACGGCGTGCGGACCGTCGGGGTGAGCTCCGGCGCCTCGGTGCCGGAGGGGCTGGTCTCCGAGTTACTGGACTGGCTCTCCGCCCGCGGCTACGCCGACGTGGAGTCGGTGACCCTGACCGAGGAGACCCTCACCTTCTCGCTCCCACTGGAACTCCGTTCCGACCGCAACCCGGGCTAGAGCCCACATCCGAGAATGGCGGTGCAACAGCATGACCGAAACGACCCACTCGGCGACGCCCGAGAACGGTAACGGGCAGGGGCAGCTCAGCCTCAGCACCGATGCCGCCAAGCAGCTCGCGACGACCACCAAGACGCCGCCGCAGATGCAGGAGATCACCACCCGGTGGCTGCTGAAGCTGCTGCCGTGGGTGCAGTGCTCCGGCGGCGTGTTCCGGGTGAACCGGCGACTGACGTACACGCTGGGCGACGGCCGCATCACCTTCAGCACCACCGGCTCCGAGGTGCGGGTCATCCCCGCCGAGCTGACCGAGCTGCCCATGTTGCGCGGGTTCGACGACATGGAGGTGCTCGAAGCGCTGGCCGGCCGCTTCACCCAGCGTGAGCTGGAGGCGGGCGAGGAGATCGTCGCCGAGGGCGGCGAGGTGAACCAGCTCGTGCTGATCGCGCACGGCCGCGTCGGCAAGGTGGGGCAGGGCGCGTACGGCGACGACCAGAACCTCGGCGTGCTGGCCGACGGCGACTACTTCGGCGAGCAGACGCTGGCGCAGGGCGGCACCCACGACTTCAGCGCGCGGGCCAGGACCGCCACGACCGTGCTCACCCTGTCCAAGCAGGACTTCGACCGCATCGCCGAGCAGTCGCCGACGCTGCGCGAGCACATCGAGAACTGGCGCACCAGCGGCGACCACGAGCAGAACGACTACGGCGAGGCGGCGATCAACCTGTCGTCCGGCCACGTCGGCGAGGCCGTGCTGCCCGGCACGTTCGTGGACTACGAGCAGAGCCCGCGCGAGTACGAGCTGAGCGTGGCCCAGACGGTGCTGCGCGTGCACAGCCGGGTCTCCGACCTGTACAACCAGCCGATGAGCCAGCTCGACCAGCAGCTCCGCCTCACGATCGAGGCCCTGCGCGAGCGGCAGGAGGACGAGCTGGTCAACAACAAGGACTTCGGCCTGCTCTCGAACGCCGACTTCGGCCAGCGCATCCGCACCCGCTCCGGCCCGCCCACCCCCGACGACCTCGACGACCTGCTGGCCAAGGTGTGGAAGGACCCGTCGTTCTTCCTGGCGCACCCGCAGGCCATCGCCGCCTTCGGCCGCGAGTGCAGCAAGCGCGGCGTCTACCCGCAGTCCATCGAGGTCGGCGGGCATCAGGTGCCGGCGTGGCGAGGCGTGCCGATCTTCCCGAGCAACAAGATCCCGGTGTCCGGCACGCGGACGACGTCGATGCTGCTCATGCGGACCGGGCAGGAGAACCAGGGTGTGGTCGGCCTGCACCAGACCGGCATCCCCGACGAGTACCAGCCCGGCTTGTCGGTGCGTTTCATGAACATCAATGAGAAGGCCGTCATCTCCTACCTGGTCAGCGCCTACTACTCGGCCGCCGTCCTGGTGCCCGACGCGCTCGGCGTGCTGGAGGACGTCGAGCTCGGCAGGAACGGCTGACCCGTCCGCTTGCCTGTCGCAGGCCGGCACCGCGAGTTCGTCGGTGCCGGCCCTGCTGTGGGAGGGGGTTCCGCGCGACCGTACCTGTGGAGGAGTGACGATGACCCAGCCGTTCGAACTGCCGGACTTCTACCTGCCGTATCCGGCCCGGCTCAACCCGCATCTCGAAGAGGCCCGCGCGCACTCCAAGCGGTGGGCGCGCGACATGGGCATGCTCGAAGGCTCCGGCGTCTGGGCGGAGGCCGATCTCGACGCCCACGACTACGCGCTGCTGTGCGCCTACACCCATCCCGACTGCGACGGCGCCGAGCTCAGCCTGATCACCGACTGGTACGTGTGGGTGTTCTTCTTCGACGATCACTTCCTGGAGGTCTTCAAGCGCACCGGCGACCTGCGGGGCGGTAAGGAGTACCTCGACCGGCTGGCCGGCTTCATGCCCATGGACTCCGACCTGACCGTGCCCGAGCCGGTGAACCCGGTCGAGGCGGGCCTGGCCGACCTGTGGCCGCGTACGGTGCCCGGCATGTCGCCTGACTGGCGCGCCCGGTTCGCGGAGAGCACCCGCAACCTGCTGAACGAGTCGATGTGGGAGCTGGCCAACATCAACAGCGGCCGGGTGGCCAACCCGGTCGAGTACATCGAGATGCGCCGCAAGGTCGGCGGCGCGCCCTGGTCGGCGGGGCTCGTCGAGCACGCGGTGCGGGCCGAAGTACCGGCCAGGCTGGCGCGTACCCGGCCGATGCGGGTGCTGCGCGACTCCTTCTCCGACGCCGTGCACCTGCGTAACGACCTGTTCTCCTACCAGCGCGAGGTCGGCGACGAGGGTGAGCTGAGCAACGGGGTGCTGGTGCTGGAGCGTTTCCTCGGGTGCGGCACGCAGGAGGCCGCGAACGCGGTCAACGACCTGCTGACCTCGCGGTTGCAGCAGTTCGAGCACACGACGGTCTTCGAGCTGGGGCCGCTGTTCGCGGCGCACGCCATCGACCCGGTCAGCGCGGCCGGGGTGCTGGCGTACGTGAAGGGGTTGCAGGACTGGCAGTCGGGCGGGCACGAGTGGCACATGCGCTCCAGCCGCTACATGAACGAGCGGGCCCGCTCCGGCCGGCCGCTCGGCATGCCGGCGCCGGTGGAGGTGCCGGGGGCCAAGCGGCTGCGCGGCCTGGCGCACGTGCCGTACCAGCGGGTGGGGCCGTCGCGGGTCCCCGAGCTGTACATGCCGTTCGACCTGAGGCTCTCGCCGCACCTGGACGCGGCCCGGCGCGACACCGTGGCCTGGTGCACGGCGATGGGCATGCTCGAACCGCAGCACGGCGTGGTGGGCTCGGCGGTGTGGGACGAGGCCAGGCTGATCGACAACGACCTGCCGCTGTGCGCGGCCGGGCAGCACCCCGACGCCACGCCCGAGGAACTGAACGTGACCTCGTTCTGGCTGGCCTGGGGGACCTACAGCGACGACTACTTCTCCGCCGTCTACGCCCGGTCGCGGAACCTGGCGGCGGCCACGCTGGCGGTGGCCAGGTTGGGGCAGTTCATGCCGCTCGACGGCACGCCCGCACCGCAGCCGGCCAACGCGGTCGAGCGCGGGCTGGGGGACGTGTGGGCGCGCACGATCGGCCCGCTGCCGCCCGGCGACCGGCGCAGGCTGCGCACGGCGGTCGAGGAGATGCTGGAGGGCTGGTTGTGGAAGCTGGCCGCCGAGGTCGCCCGCCACATCCCCGACCCGGTCGACTGCGTGGAGATGCGCAGGACGGGCTTCGGCGCCCCGCTGACGACGATCCTGTCGCGGCTGCGCCGCCCCGAGAGCATCCCGGCCGCGTTCTACGACAGCGGGCCGGTGGTGGCGCTGCGGAACGCGCTGATCGACGCCGGGACGCTGCTCAACGACATGTTCTCCTACCAGAAGGAGGTCGAGTTCGCGGGCGAGGTGCACAACGGCGTCCTGGTGGTGCGCAGCTTCTTCGACTGCGACTACCCGACGGCGGTGAAGATCGTCAACGACCTGTGCGCCTCGCGGGTGCGGCAGTTCGAGCACATCGTCGAGCACGAGGTGCCGATCGTCTGCGACGACCTCGGTCTCGACTCCGACGCGCGCCGCGACGTGGACGCGTTCGTGGCGGGGTTGCGTGACTGGCTGGCCGCGACCCTGAACTGGCATCGGGGCTGCTTCCGCTACGACGAGGCGTCGCTGCTGCGTCACCACCGCCCGGCTCGGTGGCGGCTGGGCGGGCCGAGCGGGCTCGGCACCTCGGCCGCGATCGTCGGCGCTACAGGGGCGCGTGGTGGACCTGGGGCTGGTAGAACCAGCCCATCATGCGCAGCAGCCTCCGCTGGTCCGGCGTGACGTTGTGCAGGCGGATCCAGCGTTGTGAGGGCGGCAGGGTGGGCATGACGAGCACGCGCAGCCCGGAGACGTCGATGAAGGAGAGGGATCCGGTGTCGACCACGATGTAGGTGCCCTGTCGGCAGCTCGCCAGCGTGCTGGCCAGCGCGGGGCTGTTGGAGGCGTCGATCTCGCCGATGAGCGTGACGGCCGGTACCCCCGGCGTCGTCGCCATCGTGATCGTCAGTTGCTCGTCCTGGTAGAGCAGCCGCTCCTGGACGCTCATGCTCCTCGCACCCCCCACACGCGCTCTGGGGGTCGTCTTGCCGGTCAGGGCCGGTCACCGCGGCGATTGACCCGAAAACAAGGCTACACGAGGGATGTATGGTGTTGTAATTTTCGTCGGGAAATGACCGAATTGCGGGGAAAATATGGCGGGCAGCGCTTTCCGAACAGGCCGGCCGTACCCGCGCCGGCTGCGGGCTTGACCGGCGCCGGCCTGTTCGGAAGAGGCGTTCTGCCGCGGGCGGGACGCGCGATGCTCAGGTCCGTCCTGGGGAGTGCTCCGGCAAGGTGCCGCCACGAGGGGTCGTGGCTACCGGGGCGCTCTCAGGCCGGACGCGGGCGGGCGTCGTCCCGCGCCGGACGGGTCAGTTGTTGTCGCCCACGTTCTCCAGGTTGCTGAGGAGACCGAGGTCGATGTCCTGCAGGTGCAGGGCCGAGATGACGTCGATGTACTTCACCGAGTCGTTGAGCGCGTCGTTCAGCAGCGTGGCGTCGTCCAGGAGGCTGAACTGGCTCAGGATCTGGCTGTGCTTGTTGAAGGCGTTGGGGCCGACGTCGGCGGAGGCGGCCGTGGCCGAGAACCCGAACAGGCAGCCCGCGATCGCTGCACCGGCCAGAATGCGACGGATCATTTTTCTACTTCTCCTTCGTCGGAATCAGCGCGGGATGCGCTCGTCGTGAATCACTCGCACAGAGCTGCGGGATTCCATGAATAACAATGTCGTGGGCTGTCGGCGGGCCGCAACCCGAGTGCGCTAAGTCAAAGTCAAATACCCGCCCGAATTTCTTGGTCACCGATTACCGCTGGTCCGGATACGTCCGAATGGCCCGGATTTGTCCGGAGTGGCATGACGGCACATTCTCAGCTTATGGCCATACGCACATCCCGCATCGCCAAAGGGCGTTTTATCCCCATAGAGAAGGAGGAATGTAAGCCACAGGACGACGGGGTTGCGCGCCGCGGCGAGTTCTCGGCGCGGACAGGTGCGGGGAGCGCTGAATATGCCATGAATGGACTACGGCCACTGCTGCTAATAGCTCTCGCGCACGCGATTCTGAGCACACCGCATTCCGCCGCGACGACAGCGGTCAAAACCTGCCCGGGGCAGATGTGCCGGCCGATGCTGGCTCGATCGGCGGCCGGGGCCATCGCGGCGCGGGCGGCCGTCGAGATGATCGGCGTCCCGTACTCGTGGGGCGGCGGCGGGGTGCGCGGGCCCGGGTACGGGATCGGGAAAGGCGCCAAGACCTGGGGCTTCGACTGCTCCGGCCTGAGCGAGTACGCGTGGGCGCGGGCCGGGGTGCTCATCGGCACCACCACCCAGGAGCAGTGGCGTGCGGGCATCCGCGTCGAGAAGGAGCAGATAGCACCCGGGGACCTGGTCTTCTACGACAACGACAGGAACAGCCCGGGGCCGGAGCACGTGGGTGTCGCGGTGGACGCGACGCACATGGTGAACGCCCCTTACACGGGGCAGGCGGTCCGCGTGGAACCGCTGGACCGGCAGACGTTCATGGGGGCGGTACGGCCGAGCGAGAGCGCGGCCAACCTCGATCCGCCCGCGTATTCCACGGGCGCGACAGGCAGGGGATGAACTTCCCGGGGGCCGGCCCCGGGGGACGAACGCCGCCACGCGACCCAGGTCGTCCTGCAGTGATCGACCTGGGCCGCGCGGCGCTTGGGGCTCGGTGCGCACTGAGCCCGAACCGCGGATTCGCGAATTCCGCGGTCGTTGTTGCGGTTCACCTCAAGGCACCAGGAAGGGCGATCTTGGCCGGGCGGGCTCCCGTCATTGCCCGGAAGCCGCCGATCGTCTTTCCTGCCTACGCCACGCGAGGAGTCGTCAGTTGTTGTCGCCCGTGCCTTCCTCGTTGTTCAGGACGTGGGCGTCGATGTCGTTCAGGTGCAGCAGCGTGATGATGTCGATGTACTTGACCGAGTCGTTGAGGACGTCGTTCAGAGCGGTCAGGTCGTCGAGGGCGCTGAGCTGGCTCAGGATGCTCTGCCCGCTGTTGTGCGGGTTGGGGCCGACGTCGGCGGAGGCTCCGGTGGCGGAGAAGCCGAAGGCGACGGCCGCGATTGCTGCACCGGCCAGAATGCGACGGATCATGTTTTCTTTCCTCCATGGATCGGCGCGGAAAACCGGCGCCATAGTCGTTTGTGCAGGGCTGTGAGGTGCCGCAAATAACAATCGCGGCAGGCAGCGGAATCCGCAACTCAGAACGGCATCTTCGCGGTCCATGAGGAACCCCGGTCTCTTGACACTGCGTTTTAACACCCGTGCACGGCGCACGACGCACGGACCAGGCCGACGGCCCGGCGGACCACATTCATTTGGCCAGAACCCGAGAATGGCGGCGTAATCGCCTACCGCCGTTTGGCGGACGATCACCCGAAACTTGGGAATCGCCGGTGCGCCTCCCGGCGTGCCCGGACGGCCGTCCTGAGGCCGATGTCCGGGCCGAACAAAGCAGCGAGATGGCCGCCGGAGTTCCGAGAAAGGAGGTGCTCGGGATGCGACCGCGTATCCGCAAGACGATCGTGGTTATCCACGTCATCGTGCCGGTCTCGCTGCTCGGTGAGGTGGGGGGGCCGGTCGTGCTGAATACGGTGGCGGCCCTGACAAAGGACCTGGCGCCGGCGCACGCGGCCTATCGCCTGATGCCGCTCCTGGTGTTCGCGGGCGGGATCCTCGCATTGACCACCGGCGTCCTGCCGGCCCCGACCCGCCATTGCGGCATTACCGGGTGGCGGCCGACATGGTGCCCGCGCCTGGCACGGAGTGGGACGCCGGGTTCGCCGCCAGGCAGGAGGCGGTACGCCGCACCCTGCTGACCCACGAGCGACTGGTGGCCGTACTGCCTGCCCACGGCTCCGGCTTCATCCTGGCCACCGCCCGCTGAGCCGCAGGCGGGCACCGGATCAAAAGGGGCGCCGCGGGACGGGCGGGCAGGGTTGTGCGCAGGTGCCCGGTGGCGGGACCGGGCCGTCATGGAAGGATAGACGGCATGGCAGAGATCGTCGGCGGGGGACGTCCGGTCAACGACGCCGAACGGCGCGTGATCGCGTATCTCCGTGACCACGCGCCCGCCGACTGGCTGCTGCTGCACAACGTCGAGGTGCCACGCGGCAACGACATCTTCGAGGTCGACCTGATCGTGCTCACCGGCCACGCGCTCGTGGTGGTCGACGTGAAGGGCACCCGGGGGCGCATCGAGGTGTCGGGCACGCGCTGGTTCCCGCCGCGCAGGGAGGCGTTCGGGTCGCCGGTGACCAAGCTGCGGGGCACCGCGAAGGCGCTCAAGGGGCTGCTGGTGTCCAGGGCCACCCAGCTCGAACGCGTCTACGTCGACAGCCTGGTCGTGCTCACCTCGCCCGACGCCTCGCTGGTCGACCCGGTGGGGCGCGACGCGGCCCACGTCACCGACCTGCCGGGGCTGCTGGCCACGCTGGGCGACGTCTCGCGGGTCAGGCGCGGGTGCAGCCCCGACGTCAGGCCGTACCTCACCGCGATCCTCGACGCGCTCAACCAGGCCGTGCGCCGCAGCACCGCGCCGCCCAGGTTCGGCAACTGGGAGGTCGAGGAGCAACTCGGCGGCGACTCCAAGGTCACCGAATACCGCGCGTTCAACGCCACGCTGCCGGGCAGCGAGACCGTGCTGCTGCGGGTCTACCAGGCCGACCCGCTGGCCGACCACGAGTCGCGGGCGGCCGAGCGGCAGCGCATCGCCAACGCGTACCAGACGCTGGCCCGCATCCCGCCGCACCCGTGCGTGGTGCGCTCGCGCGACTTCTTCGCCATCGACGACGAGAGCCGGTTCGTGCTGGTGCTCGACGACGTGCACGGCGAGGCGCTGCACCTGGCGCTGGGCAAGGGCGCGCCGCTCGGCGTGATCCAGGACCTGCTGCGCGGGCTGGCGCACGCGCACGCCAACGGCGTGGTGCACCGGGCGCTCACCCCGGCCGCCGTGCTGGTCACCGACGGCGGCCACGCGGTGCTGACCGGCTTCGACTACGCCAAGCCGGGGCCGCGCAACTACACGGTGGCCCACGAACTGGGCAACGTGCTCGACGCCGCGTACGTGGCGCCCGAGTGCCACGAGCGCCCCGGCCAGATGACGACGGCCTCCGACGTGTACGCGGCCGGGGTCATCTCCTACCAGCTCCTGACCGGGCAGTTGCCGACCAGCGGCGACGCCCAGGGGCCCGAGGTGCCGGAGGTGGTGCGGCACATGCTCGACCACTCCCCCGCCAAGCGGCCCTCGGCGGCCGAGGCGCTCGACATGCTGCGGGCCGCGCCCGTCCAGGTGTCGCGGCTGCGGCGGTTCGTCCGCCGCATCGTGTCGCGGCCGTGATCGTCCGGCCGGGTGCCGGACGGCGCGCGGGCCACCCGGCCTACGCGGGCGTGATCGTGTCGAGGATGTCGATCACGTACAACGTCGGCCGCTCGCCGGGCGACGGCACCGCCACCCGGCTGCCGACCCGCCGACCGGCCAGCTCGACGACCCAGGCCGCCGGCACCGACCCCGCTTCGAGGGTGAACGCGCTGGGGCCGCCTCTCCGGTAGGAGGAGTCCACGACGGTCCGCGCCGGCCAGGACTCGGCCACGTACTGGATGACCACCTTCGACCCCGCGACGACCTCGGGGCCCGACCCGTCGATCAGGGTGCGCGCGGGCCCGGCGGGGGTGAGGTCGGCCGGGACGACGGGCAGCGTGCGGCCGACGAGGCGGGCGTCGGGCGGGTAGCCGCCCAGGATGTCGAAGACGAGCACCAGCGTGTCGGCGGGCGCCAGGCCGGTCAGCGGCACGTTCGGCCCCGTGGCCTCCCTGGCCGGGCTGACCAGCATGACGCGGGTGCCGGCCGGCCGCCCGATGAGCGACTGCCGCCACGTCTCCGACACCTGCCGCCCGTCGAAGACGACCGTCGTGGGCTGGTTGCCGTCGTAGGTGCTCAGGTACGGCCGGTTGCCCGACCAGCGCCGGATGTCCACGTCGGCGAGCACCACGTCGCCGGGCACCGTACGCCGTCCGCTGCCCATCGACAGCACCGTGATGCGCGGTGTGTGCCCCGGCCGGCCGTTGGGAATGGCGACGGTCGGCCTGCTGCCGAATCTTCCCGTCACGACGGGTTGCGTGCCCTCCTCCGCCACCCCGCACGAGGCGGTGAGCAGGAGCAGGGCAGGCCAGAAGAGACGCACGATGTCCTCCAGGGCGATGTCCAGAGGTGTTACTTGCCACAAGAGGCAAAAGGAAAGCGTCCGGACGTGCCATCTCACGACAAACTTGGGACCGTGAGTAAGCCCAACCTGGCGCGTCGGGTCGCGGAGGCGGCCGAGATCGCGCTGACCACCCGCAAGTACGTGACCTTCATCGACGTGGTGACCGGCCTGCGCTGGCTGCACTCCCGGCACGTGGACACCTGGCGGCAGGGCCGGGCGGCCACGCTGTCCGAACTGGCGGCCGTGGACGAGGACCGCCTGCTCGCCGCGGCCGGCCTGCTGCGCGACTGGGCGCGGGACAAGGGGCTCCGGCCGGTGGACACCCCCTACGTGGCCGGCACCCGCGACCGCCGCGAGCTGCGTTTCACGGCCGGGCACGGGCAGGAGCCGTTCCGGATGCACTGGTTGTCGCCCGACCTGAGCGAGGCCAGGGTGCGCCGGCTCACCGAGGCGCAGAGCAAGGCGCCCGACCTGGTGGCGGTGGCCCCGCTGGACGCGTGGACGTGCGCGTCCTGCGGCGACACCGGGCCGTACCTGATCATGGAGGACGACCGGCCCCACTGCCTGACCTGCGCGGACCTGGACCACCTGGTGTTCCTGCCGTCGGGCAACGCGGCGCTCAGCCGCCGGGCCAAGCAGGAGAGCGGGCTGGCTGCCGTGGTCGTGCGGTACAACCGGCGGCGCAAGGTCTACCAGCGGATGGGCCTGCTGGTGGAGGACGCCGCGCTGGCCGCGGCCGAGGAGCGCTGCCTGGCCGACGAGGACGTGCGGGAGTTGCGCCGCGAGCGCGACCGCGTACGCCGGGCGGAGCAGGACGTCGAGTACCAGGCCGCGATGGCCGCGCAGATCGCCCGGCTGTTCCCCGGCTGCCCCGAGCCGCGCGCGCGGGAGATCGCCGAGCACGCCGGCCAGCGCGGCAGCGGCCGGGTGGGCAGGACGGCGGCGGCCAGGGCGCTCGACGAGAACGCCATCACGCTCGCCGTGATCGCCTCGATCCGGCACCTCGACACCGACTACGACAACCTGCTCATGTCCGGCGTCCCGCGGATGGAGGCCCGCGAACGCATCAAGGCCACTATCGAACGCAAGCTCGAAGAGTTCCGCCGGCCGGGTTAGGGTCGGAGGCATGAGCGACTGGCACGACGTGAGGGAAGAGCTGCGCACGTTCGCGCTCGGCCTGCCCGAGACCCACCAGGACCACCCCTGGGGCGAGACGGTCATCAAGGTCGGCAAGAAGGTCTTCCTGTTCCTCGGCCTCGACGAGCCGACCGAGAAGTGGGATCCCACGTTCGGCGTGAAGCTGCTGTCGGAGGCGCACGGCCACGCGCTGACCGTCGAGGGCGCCCGGCCCAGCGGCCACGGGCTGGGGCGGGCGGGCTGGGTGACCGTGCCGCTGGTGTCGGAGCTGCCGGAGACCGAGGTGCTGCTCGACTGGGTCGAGGAGAGCTACCGGGCCATCGCCCCGAAACGAGCGATCAACCAACTCGACCTCACCTGACGGCTCCGACGGTTCTGGCGGCTCAGGTGACGGCTCAGGTGACGGCTCAGGTGACGGCCAGGCGGGTGGTGTAGCGCTCGTCCCGCCACAGCTCCTTGTCCAGCACCTCCAGCAGCGTGGCCGCGGCGTCGTACACGTCGGTGTAGCCGATGTAGAGCGGCGCGAAGCCGAACCTGAGGATGTCGGGCGCGCGGAAGTCCCCGTGCACGCCCCGGTCGATCAGCGCCCGCATCACGGGGTAGCCGTCGGGGTGGCGCAGGGAGAGCTGGCTGCCACGGGCCGCCGGGTCGGCGGGCGAGGCCAGCTCCAGCCGGTCGCCCACCAGCTCCGCGAACAGCTCGCCCAGCGCCATGCTCTTGGCCCTGACCTGCGCCATCGGCACCCGCTCCCACACGTCGAGCGCGGCCTCCAGCGCCGCGAACGACAACACGTGCGGGGTGCCCACCGCGAAGCGCCGCACCCCTTCGGCCGGACGGTAACCCGTCTCGAATGCGAACGGCTCGGCGTGGCCGTGCCAGCCGGGCAGCACGTTCGCGGCGGCGGCCTGGTGGCGCGGGTTGACGTAGAGGAACGCGGGCGCCCCCGGCCCGGCGTTCAGATACTTGTACGTGCACCCGACCGCGAAGTCCGCCCCCGAGACGTCCACCTCCATGGCCCCCACGCTGTGGCACACGTCCCACACGATGAGCGCCCCCGCCGCGTGCGCCGCGGCGGTGACGGCGGGCACGTCCTGGCGGGCTCCGGTGCGGTAGTCCACCTCCGACAGCAGCACCACGGCCGCGTCGTCGAAGCGCCGCTCGGCCAGGTCGCGCAGTTCGTAGTCGCCGAGCAGCCCGGCCAGCCCCTGCACCATGTAGTGGTCGGTGGGGAAGTTGCGGGTGTCGGAGACGATCACGCGCCGCTCCGGCCGCAGCCGCAGCGCCGCGGCCACAGCCTGGAAGACCGCGATCGAGGTGGTGTTGCCCACCACGACCTGGCCGGGGCCCGCGCCGATCAGCGGGGCGATCCGGTCGCCGGCGGTGAGCGGCTGGTCGTACCAGCCCGCGTGGTTCCAGCCGCCGACGAGCTGTCTGCCCCACTCGTCCTCGACGGTCCGGCGCACCCGCTCGGCGGTGCGGCGGGGCAGCGCGCCGAGCGAGTTGCCGACGAGGTAGATCACGCCCTCCGGCAGCTCGAACTCGTCCTTGAACTCCCGCAGCGGGTCCTCGGCGTCGAGGGCTGCGCACTGGTCGCGATCCAAGGTCGGCTCCCGTTCACGGAGGGATGGCTCACGCCATTGTCGTACCCCTGGGCATACCGGTCCCGCACCGGGGGGATCAGGATCGTTCCTGCGGATGGTAGGCGACGGCCTGCATCTCGATGAGGAGGTGCGGGTGCGGGAGCTGGTGCACCGCCACCGTGGCCCTGGTGGGGCCCTCCTCGTCGAAGAACTCGGCGTAGACCTCGTTGTAGCCCTTGAAGTCGTTCATGCTCACCAGGTAAGCGGTGATCTGCACCAGATCGGCCAGCGAGCCGCCGGCGGCCTTGAGGATGTCGCCGATGTTCTCGATGACCGCCCTGGTCTGGGCGCGGATGTCCAGGCTCGGCACGCCGTACGGGTCCACCTCGACGCCCACGAACGTGTCGTCGGTGCGGCGGCAACTCGTGCCCGAGACGTACAGGAAGTCACCGGCCCGCTTGACGTGCGGGAACCTCCCCCTCGGTACGGCCTTGCCGGGCACGCGCATGGCCCTGGGCCTCACTTCCCGAACACCGCCCGCACCGAGCCGAGGCCCTCGATCCGCGCCTCGAACTCGTCACCCGGCTCGACGGGCACCACCGGGCCGAGCGCGCCGGTCAGCACCACGTCGCCGGCCCGCAGCGCGTACTGTGTGCGGCCCAGCCGGGTGGCCAGCCAGACGGCGGCGTTGAGCGGGTGGCCCAGGCACGCCTCGCCCGAACCGGTCGAGACCTCCTCCCCGCCGCGGGTCATCGTCATCCGCGCCGCCCGCAGGTCGAGCCCGGCCAGTGGCACGGGGGTGCCGCCGAGCACGTACGCGCCGGCCGAGGCGTTGTCGGCGATCGTGTCGGTCAGCGTGATGTCCCAGCCGGCGATCCGCGAGTCGGCGATCTCGATGGCCGGCAGCGCGAACTCCACCGCCCTGATCACGTCGGCCACCGTGAACGGCCCGCCCTCCAGGTCGTGGCCGAGCACGAGCGCGATCTCGGCCTCGGCCCGCGGCTGGAGGAGCCGGTCGAGCGGGATCGGCAGCCCGTCGCCGTGGCAGGCGTCGGCGAACAACATGCCGAAGTCCGGCTGGTCGACGCCGAGTTGCCGCTGAACCGCCGGGTTGGTCAGGCCGATCTTCCGGCCGGCGAGCCGCCGCCCGGCGTCGATCGCCGCTCTCGTGTTGATCTCCTGCACGGCGTACGCGTCGGCGACCGTGCCCACCAGGTCCCTGATCGGCGCGCAGGGCCGGCCCGAACGCGCCGCCGTGGCCAGCCGGTCGGCCGCCTGGGCACGCGCGTCCACTGCCTGGGACCATTCGTCATACATCGGGTTGCTCCAGTTTGATGGTGATCGTGGTGGGCTCGGAGTAGAAGTCGAGCGAGCGGGCGCCGCCCTCCCTGCCGATCCCCGACAGTTTCATGCCGCCGAACGGGGTTCGCAGATCCCGCAGGTACCACGTGTTGACCCAGACGAGCCCGGCCTCCAGCCGCTGCGCCACCCGGTGGGCGCGGTCGAGGTTCGTGGTCCACAACGTGGCGGCCAGGCCGTAGTCGCTGCCGTTGGCCAGGTCGAGGGCCTCGGCCTCGCTGTCGAAGGGCGTGACATGGCACACGGGACCGAAAATCTCTTCTCTATTGAACCTCGACCATTCCGACAAGCCTGTCACTACTGTCGGTTCCACGAAATATCCAGAATCGCGATGGTCACCGAACACGGGGACACCGCCGCCTGCGAGCACCTTGGCCCCCTCCGAGCGGGCCAAGGCGAAGTACGAGAGCACCCTCTCGCGATGCTCCGCCGAGATCATGGGCTGGGGCTCCACCTCCTGCGCGCGGACGGCCAGCCGGGCGCAGAAGTCCTCGAAGATCGAGCGGTGCACGTACAGGCGCTCGGTGCACAGGCACACCTGGCCGCCGTTGGTGAAGGCCGACTTGACCGTGCCCTCCACCGCCTTGTCGATCTGGCAGTCCTCGAAGACCAGGCCGGCGTTCTTGCCGCCCAGCTCGAACGAGATCGGCTTGACCCGGTCGGCCACCGTCCGCATGATCGCCGCGCCCGTCTGGGTGGAGCCGGTGAACGTCACGGCGTCCACACCGGGGTGCTCGACCAGGAGCTGCCCGGAGGCCCCGTACCCGAAGATGATGTTGACCACGCCGGGCGGAAGGCCGGCCTCGGCGCAGATCTCCGCGAACACGGCGGCCGAGCTGGGCGTCTGCTCCGACGGCTTGACCACGACCGTGTTGCCCGAGACGAGGGCGGGGGCCAGCTTCCAGGTCATCAGCAGGAACGGCAGGTTCCACGGGACGATCGCCGCGACCACGCCGAGCGGCCTGCGCACGGTGTAGCTGAGCAGGCCCGACAGGTGGAAGGCGTCCTCGGGGCGCTGGGCGGCGATCTCGGCGAAGGCGCGGAAGTTGGCGATGCCCCGGGGGATGTCGAGGGTGCGGGTCAGGTCGAGCGGCTTGCCCGTGTCGGCGACCTCGGCCGCCACCAGGTCGTCGAAGCGGGCCTCGACGCCCTCGGCCAGGCGTCGCATCCACCCGGCGCGCTCACCGACCGTCAGCGCCGCCCAGTCGCGCGCCGCCTCCCGCGCCGCCCGCACCGCCCGGTCCACCACCTCCGGGTCGGCCTCGTGGACCTGCTGGACCACCGCGCCCGTGACCGGATCGTGGACGGGGAACACCTTGCCCGCGGCCACCGGCTGGCCACCGATGAAATGGGTCAACACCACAGTCTCCTCATCTCTGCCTCGCTTCCCGGTATAGATCGCGACCAGGTCGCTGTACAGATCGTTGTGCCGCTCGGAGACGATCGGGTGTTCCGGGGACACGGAACCTCCGATCGCGTCGTCGCGCCCGATCGCGGCGTGCGCCATGCGCGATGCTGGTGGACATGCGAACCCGTACAGACCGAATCACCGCCCACGACGGCACCTTCGACGTGCACGTATGGCTGCCCGACTCCGGCTCCGGCCCCGGCGTCCTGCTGGTGCAGGAGATCTACGGCGTGGGCCCGTACCTGGACAAGGTCGCCGCCGACCTGGCCTCCCGCGGCTATGTGGTGGCCGCGCCCGACCTGTTCTGGCGGCTGCGTCCGAACTGGGTGGCCGAGCACACGCCGGAGGGCACGCGGGCCGCGCTCGAGTTTTCGGAGGACTTCGACCTCGCGCACGGGGTGGCCGACTGCGCGCTCACGGTGGCCCACCTGAGCGCGCTGCCCGAGGTGAGCGGTCCGGCGGGCGGGGGCCGGGTCGGGGCGCTGGGCTTCTGCCTGGGCGGCTCGGTGGCCTACATGCTGGCCACCCAGCTCGAACTGGCCGCGGTGCTGTCGTTCTACGGCTCGGCGGTGCCCGACGCGACGGGGCTGATGGAGCGCATCCAGGCGCCGCTGCTGCTGGTGTTCGGGGGGAGCGATCCGTACATCCCGCGCGAGCGGGTGGCCGTCGTCGAGAAGGCCGCCGAGCACCGGCCGAACGTGGTCATGTACGTCGAGGAGGAGGCCGGGCACGCCTTCCACAACAGTGAGTCGCCGATGTTCCACCAGCCGGAGCCGGCGCGGCGGGCCTGGGAGGTGGCCACCGCGTTCCTGGACGAGCACCTGCCCGCCCGGTGAGACCTGTCCGATCGGACAGCTTCCGGTACCCCTAGATCGACCGCCATCATGAGCGGATGGCGCGGACGTGGGAATTGTGGGGAAACGTCATTATTGCTGGTACTTTTGCAGCCCCGGTGGCCTTGCTAGCAATCTTGCTCCTCACTCGCCACCGCGCTCGCGCCGGCTATCCGGCGCCCCTGCGCGCCTCCATCGCCGACGTCGGCATCGTGGCCGGGACCGCTCCGTGGATCTGGATGATCCTCACCCCGGCGGACGGCCCGGCCGGCGTGAACCTGATCCCGTTCGCCGACCTCGCGGACCTGGCGCGAGCGCCGTGGGAAACGGTGTTGGTGCAGGTCGGAGGCAACTTGCTGGTGTTCGCCGCCCTGGGCGCGCTGCTGCCGGTGCGCAGCCCGGCCATGTCCTCGATCGGCCGCGTTGCGGCGCTCTCGGCGGCATTTTCGGTCCTGGTCGAGGTGCTGCAGCACGTACTCCGCCTGGGCCGTTTCTCGTCCGTGGACGACGTCCTGCTCAACACGACAGGTGCGGTGATCTTCGCTTTGGTTACTCGCCGCTGGTGGGCCCGGAACGGTAGCGGCCACGATCGTTCCACGGTTACGGCCCGCTAAAACGCTGCGGAATTCACCACACAGGCACGATCCTCTCAAAATCTGCCCACGACCATGGCTTGCTTCTGTGCGATCGTGGACAAGACGGGGCAAGTTCTCTGGAGACGCCACAACCTGGTTGGTGACAGAGGGTGATCAAAGTTGTCTGAATCCCCGGTACCCCATGAGCCCCCTATCTATCGACGCATCGCCGACGGTCTCCGCGCCCGGATTCAGTCCGGCGAGTTGCGCGACGGGGACCGACTACCGGGCGAGAACGCGCTTATGGCCGAATACGCAATCGCACGAGCCACCGCCAGGCAGGCGCTTGCCGTACTGATCAACGAAGGGCTGGCGGTGCCCAGACGAGGCTCGGGGGTTTACGTGCGGCTGTTCAAACCGATCCGCAGGCACGGCTCACGCCGTCTGTCACGAGAACAGTGGGGTCAGGGACAGGCCATCTGGGACGCCGACACGCGCGGCCGTCCCTTCACGGTGGACGCATTAGAGGTGACGCTGGAGCGGGCCGCCGAGGACGTGGCCGCCGTGCTGGAGAGCGGCGAGGTCTGGGTACGCCGGCGTCGCTACTCGGTCGACACCAGGCCCGTGCAACTGGCCACCTCCTACTTCCCGGCCCGGCTCGTCGAGGGGAGCGCGATCACCGTCCCCGACACCGGCCCTGGTGGCGTCTACGCCAGGCTCGGCGACCTGGGGCTGCCTCCGGCCCACTTCACCGAGGAGGTGAGAGCCCGCATGCCGCAACCGCGCGAGAGCGCGCTGCTCGACCTGCCGGCCGGCACGCCCGTGATCGTCATCGCACGCACCGCGTACACGTCGGGCGGGCTGCCGGTCGAGCTCAACGAGATGGTGCTGGACTCGGCGGCGTACGTACTCCAGTACGACTTCGACGCGTGATTCAAGTGGATCTGTCAAGCGATAGGTTGACCTGTCCATCGCGATCATTGTGTTCTCTAGAGAAGTACCGCATCGTCTAAGGAGATGGAACCTTGCCTGGGGGCCCGGGAGAGGCGGACAGCGATGTTCTTTGATCGGCATCTGGCCGAGATCGCCCGGGAGCACCCCCTGTGGACCATCTGGCGGAGCGACGCGGGCCGCTGGTGGGCCACGAGGCACCATCCGCTGAGCGCGGCGCAGTGCGACGCCGGATGTGCGATGACCATCGACGCGGACGACCCGGACGGCCTGCGCGACCGACTCCGGGACCAGGAAAGACGGACCGGCGAGCCGTTCCCGTGGCGAGCCGGTCCCGCACCACCCTGACGCGGGGTCGTGGAGCGTTCCCCGATCCCGCGTCCACAGACAGCCCGGTGCCGGGTCCAGCGTCTCGGCGGCCCCGGCACCGGGCCTCCAAATCCAGGAGGGGCCACGAACGCGGAAGCCTCCGACCCTATCGGGGGCGGGGGCTTCCGCCCACCCGCCCGGCCGCCCCACGGGGCCGGCCCGTGGCGGGTGGCATCGCTCGGCTCCGCCCTGGTGGCCGAGGTCACGACGACGCCGACCTCGGCCGGAAACGTTCAGGAGGGGGACGCCAGGGCGGCGCGGCCAGCCGGTCGCGCCGTCTTCTGGCGTACCGCGCGAGTCACGGCGCTCGCATCGGGCGGGCCGGACACACGACGGGGCCCGCCATGACGGCGGACCCCGGCAGGTGCGGAAACGGCCTGGCTCGGCCGAGTACTACTTGTGGGCCTCCGAGAGCCGGACGATGTTCACATCCGTGTCGTCCGAAACGACGCCCTCCCGCTTCGGCGCCGGCTCGGCCGCGTCGTCCTTGACGATGACGCGCACGGTCCGCTCGGGGTCCTCGATCTCCTGCGGCGCCACCGGCTCGGGCTGAGCCGCCGCTTCGGGCTGGTCGGGCTGCTCCGGGGCTTCCGCAGGCTCGGCAGGAACAGCGGGGGCGGCCGGTCCGCCCTGCTGGGGCGGTGCGATCGCCTCGGGGACCAGCGGACCGGCGTTCGACTCGGCCCGCATGAGGTCGCCGAGCACCGATCCGATCTCCGTCAGCCGCCGCACCACCTCGGTGTGCGTGTTGCTGAGGTACTCGACCCGTCGTCCCGCCTGCTCGTCGAGCGCGGCGGTGCGCTGGCGGGCGGTGGTCAGCATGGTCTCGGCCTCGTTGTGCGCTCCGCCGAGCACCTGCTCGGCCTGCACGCTCGCGGACTGCATCAACTGCTCGGCCTCGGTCCGGGCGCCGGTGACCATGCGCTCGGCCTCGGCCCTGGCCTCCCTGACGGTCTCCTCGGCCTCGGCGCGGGCGGAGGAGAGCTGCTCCTCGGAGTCGCTGCCGGCCTGGGCCAGCATGCGCTCGGCGGCCTGCGTGGCCTCGCCCACCCGCCGTTCGGCCTCGGCCTGGGAGGAGGTGAGGATCTTGTCGGCGGTCTCGCGGGCTGAGGTGACGAGCCGTTCGGACTCGTTCTTGGCGCTCTCGCGCACACCGGCGGCCTCGGTCTCGGCGTCCTCGCGCTTGGCCGCGGCCTCCTCCTCTCCGAGCCGGAGGATCTGCGCGAGCCGAGGGCTGAGGTCTTCGTAGCTCTGCGGCGTCTCGACCATGCGCCGCCTGGCCTCGGCCAGCTCGATGCGGCCCTGCTCTGCCTGCTCGATGGCCCGTGCCAGCCGCTCTTCCAGGTCCCTTGTCTGGTTACGGGTGCGGATGATGTAGTCGTGAACCTGGCGGCGGTTGTAGCCGCGCATCACGACCTCGAAGGTGTCCTCTTGCATCAGATCGGGAATGCTCTCGTGCTGGTTCATCATGGCGATTACCTAGGGGTCTTTGCGTGAGGCGGGGGAAAACTGCGGTTGGTGAGGGTCTGGCAACGGGACGTCAGGAAACGACTTTCCTGCCATCTGCCCACGTCCGCAACCCGAACGCCATACCCCGAGCGGGAATTACGATGTCTCGAATGTACATAGCAGCGTTGGACAACGGCGCGGTCCCGGACATACACCCCGAAGCGTACATAGCTCCTGGCGCCGTCGTGGTCGGCGACGTGCGGATCGGCCGGGCGTCCAGCATCTGGTACGGCTCCGTGCTCCGCGGTGACGACGAACGGATCGAGATCGGCGCGGAGTGCAACGTGCAGGACCTGTCGTGCCTGCACGCCGACCCGGGCGAGCCCGCGATCCTGGAGGACCGCGTCAGCCTGGGCCACAAGGCCATGGTCCACGGCGCCCACGTGGAGTCCGGCGCGCTGATCGGCATCGGGGCGATCGTGCTCGGCGGCGCCCGCGTCGGCGCGGGCACGCTGGTGGCCGCCGGAGCCCTCGTGGGCCCCGGCAAGAAGATCCCGGCGGGCGTGCTGGTCGCGGGCGTGCCGGGCAAGATCGTGCGCGAGCTGACCGACGACGACCGCGACTCCTTCGCGCGCACGCCGGACAACTACATGGCCAAGGCGCTCAGGCACCGGCAGGCGTCATCGCTTTGATCAGGACCTCGTCCGACACCGACGCCGTGTTGAGCGGGTCGGCGTACTCGGGCAGCTCCGGCCTCAGGAAGCGGACGAAGTCGACCGTGAGCTTGAGGTCGGGCGTGCCCTTGACCTGCTTGGCGTTGCCCTTGGTGGCGTCCTTCTTGAGCGTGTTGTAGCTGTCCCAGTCGGTGTAGGCGGTCACGCCCCACTGGAGCACGTCGGGCAGGTTGGACGGCCAGCGCTGGCCCACCTTCCAGGTGCCCTTGTCCTCCTTGTACATGGCCACGAACACCCGGCCGACCCGGGCCAGCGCGAGATCCACCCAGCCGCTCTTGACGGTGATCTCCTTGGGCTTGGAGCTGCCGTCCTGGGTGTACTTCGCCTCCACCTGGCCGCTCTTGTCTGCCGTGCCGGTGGTGACCGAGACCCAGTTGGGCTTGGCGTACGAGCCGGGCTGGCGGGCCATCAGCCCGCCGAGCGAGAACTTCCGCTTGGGCCGGCCCCCACTCCTGCCCTCGACCTTGACCCGGGCGTGCATGACGATGTCGCCCGCGAGCTCCTGGTACACGAAGGGCCCGCGGAAGCCGTCGAACCAGGCCGATACGTTGGGCTCCAGGTACATCGAGCCCTTGACGGTGTCGTTCACGTCGAACGTGCTGAGCCGGTCGACGTCCTTCTCGGTCTGGCTGAGCTTGGTCCACATCTTCAGGTCGGCCGCGTCGTCGAACTCGGTGGACGCCTCGCCCACCTCCCCGCCGGGCACGGGCGGGGTGGCGTTCTGCAGCGTGAGCACGCCGGGTCCAGTGGGCACCGGCTGCGCCACGGGTGTCGTACCGCAACCGGAGAGCACGCTTACGACCACCAACGTCCCTGCTGCCTTCGCCCTCATAGCGGATATTCTGCCGTGAAATGGCGATGGATGATCCGAGTACGCCCAGTACGATGACCGCCGTGCCACCCTGGGATGCGTTCACCGCCGCAGAGGCGGAGGTCCGCGCGATGGTCGCGGACCCGCGCTGGGCCGGGCTTTCCCTGCCCGATCGTGCCCACGTCCTGGCCGCCCGAATTCTGGTGACCCCAGATGGCGATCGCTGGCTCTACGGCAGGCACGCGCGCTGGCACCTGCTCGACCCCGCCGACGGCCGCTGGCGGCCGGCGCCGCCGCCGCGGGCCGAGCGGGCCCGCCGTGGCGCGCACGCCGCGCCCGCCCTGCCGGAGGCCGTCGTGCCGCCCGGCCACGACTTCCACGCCGAGCCGGGCTCCACCCAGTCGTTCATCGGCCCCGACGTACCCGAGCGCCTCACCGAGCAGGTCAGGCAGCTCGTCCGCGCCGGCGGGCGCAAGTCGGAGCTGGACTACCCGCTGACGGCCTTCGGCGAGATCTTCGCCACCGACGTGCCGAGCACGGTGGCGGCCGTCTGGGGCACGATCATGTGGTGCGCGTACGCGCCCGCCTTCGACGGCAACGAGCGGCTGATCACCATCTTCGGCGAGTACCTGCGCCGCTCGCTGCCGGGCGACGAGTGGGTGCGCTGGCTGCCCGCGCCGCCGCTGCTCGACCTCGTCACGCTGGTGGCCGAGCGGCTGCGGGCCGGTCAGCCGCGGGCCGCGCTCAGGCTGGCCGCCGTGCTGGCGGACACCGCGCAGATCCTGCTCCTCGACACCCGGTTCAGGCCGCGCGCGCTGGCGCTGCTGACGATGGTGGAGCCCATGCTGCGCCGCTCCGCGTTCGAGGACCCGCGGGTGGAGGACGCGGCGATGCGCCAGGAGTGGCTGGAGCGCTGCCCGGCCCGCCTGCGCCTGGCCCTGCTCGTGGAGAACGACCCCGAGGGGCACTTCACCCACACCCTCTACGACCTCGTGGAGGCCCTGTCGTTCATGCCGGACCCGCGGGCGGCCGCGGCCTCGTTCCTGGCCGACCTGTCCGACTCCGGAGGGGCGCTGCCGGGGCGGCTGGACCACCGGCTGCGGATGGCGTACGAGGAGTTGCGGCACGCCGGGCTCACGGGGACGTCCGCGGCCGAGACGACGCAGCCCGAGGGCTTCCCCGTCCGGACGAGCGAGGCCCTGCCGACGCTGGAGGTGGCGCCGCCGGACCGGGGCAGCGCGGCGGCGGTGCTCGGGGCCGCGTACGCGACGGGGCTGGCGTGGGGCCGGCTGACGGGGGCCAGGATGCCGGAGCGGGGGCTCGCGGGGCAGTCGGCACTCGTGCGTAAGATCGTTCATGAACGCGACGATCGCCACACAGGCCACGCGTAAACCACTAATACCGCTATTTCCCTCTTACCCCTCCTATAGCGTTCCAACGCTCTAGATAACAGTAAATTCGCTGAATTGTGATCTCGGGTTCGGGAAATGATCCCGGCGGGGCCCCCGAGGCGCGCAAAGGAATGACTCCGATGGGCCATGTCGCCGGATGGACCTCCGCCGTAACCTCGTAGAGGGTGTGGGCTGCGGAAGGAAGGACGACGCGGTGGGGCACGATGACCTGGACTCTCGGGTCCACGACCGTGTCGCGTTGGACGAGATTGCGCTCTACGCCGAGGTGCTCACCGCCGTGGCAGTCAGCGAGCGGCGGCTGACCTTGGACGAACTCGACGACGCGCTCGGATTGCGGACTTCGGCGAGTCGCTGAAGAACCGACTCGATTACCAAGACCCCGGGGACCTAGTTCCCGGGGTTTCACATAACTAGTCAATCCGCGACTGGATCATCCGACCAACGGATGAGGGGCCGCGAGAAGCGGGCTAGCCTCCGGCCGCCCCGCACGTGGCTCAGGAGCGCACCAGGCGGGCGATCGCGGCCGACGCCTCCTTCACCTTCGCCTCGGCCTCGGGGCCGCCGGTGTTGATCGCGTCGGCGACGCAGTGGGAGATGTGCTCCTCCAGCAGGCCCAGCGCGACCGCCTGGAGGGCCCGGGTCGCCGCGGAGACCTGGGTGAGCACGTCGATGCAGTAGGCATCGTCGTCGACCATGCGCTGCAGACCCCTGATCTGGCCCTCGATTCGCCGCAGGCGCGTCAGATATGCCTGCTTGTCTCCGCTGTACCCATGCATGGCTCTACGGTACCCGTAAGGAGTATGACCGGCCCCGGCCGACGGACGGCGGAAAGCTAGCGGAGATCGGCGATGAGCTTCTCCCACTGCTCGGCCACCTCGTCGGCCGAGTGCCGCACCGCGGTGTCGAGCGCGCCGGCCGCCAGCGAGCGCCGCCTGCGCTCGTCGTCGATCAGCGCCAGCAGCGCCGCCGCGAACAGGTGCGGGTCGCCCTCCGACTCGGGCACCAGCACCCCGTTGTAGCCCGTCGCCACGAAGTCCCTGGGCCCTTTGGCGCTCTCGGAGGCCACCACGGGCACCCCGCACCCCATGGCCTCCAGCAGCGTCATGCCCAGGTCCTCGCTGCGCGAGGTGGTGGCCACGATCGAAGCCTTGGCGAACTCCCCCGCCAGGTCGGACGTGGTGCCCATGAAGTAGACGTGGTTGTGCAGGTTGAGGTCGCGCACGAGCGAGCGCAGGCGGCGCTCCTCGGGGCCGCCGCCGTACAGGCGCAGCCGCCAGTCGGGCCGCTTGTCCGCCACGATCGCGAACGACCTGATCAGCCGGTCGTACGCCTTCACCGGCACCCACCGGCCACCGGCGGCCACGATCCGGTTGTCCATCCGCGAGCGCGGCCACGGGCCGCCCGGCAGCGCGTCCAGCACGCTGTGCACGACGGGCGCGCCCCCGAGCAGGGTGCTCCACTCCTCCTGCGCCGTCTCCGTGGCCGTCACGACGGCGCTCAGGCGCGGGTAGAAGCGCTTGACCGGCCCCGGCACGATCGGCCGGCTCCACTCGCGGGCGATCCTGATGGTGTCGCGCGGCGCGTGCCTGGCCGCCTGGACGCCGATCCCCGGCCTGGTCGTGATGAGGACGTCGGAGGTGAGGTTGCGCAGCACCCGCCACAGAGCCACCTCGGTGCGCACCTGCCCGCGCGGCAGCAGGTGCCTGACCCCGGGCCGGGCGTCGACCACGCTGCGCATGCTCACCTTGGGGCCGACGGGGAAGAACGGTTTCTCCTTCTGCCGCCTGACGCTGATCACCTCGACGTCGTGCCGCTCGGCGAGCGCGGTGGCCAGGTTCAGCGTGGCCCGCACGTCGCCCCGCATGGCGTACGCCGAGGCGAGGACCAGGCTGACCTTCATCCCCCGACCTCGATCCGCAACTCGTCGTCGGCGGTGTAGCAGGGTTTGATCAGCACGCCGTCCACCCGGGCCGAGGGATAGTGCAGCCGGCGTCGCTTGCCGTCGACGTCGTCGAGCCGCGAGCCCAGCCGCAGCGACGTGGCCACGCCCTCCACCCGCAGCGCGGGCTCCCACGTGCCGGCGCCCTCCGGGTCGGCGGCGAGCACGTCCACGAGCGACACGGCGGCGTGGAAACGCACCCCCTGCACGGTGGCGGTGGCCCGCAGGCGGGCTCCGGTCTGCCGGCGCTCCAGGGTCAGCGCGGCCTCGTGGCGCGAGTCGTCGTCGTCGAGGCCGGTGTAGGCCAGCAGGCCCATCACCTCGAAGCGGCCCTCCCTGAACCAGATGGAGCGCACCTCGGCCACCGGCTCGGCGTCGGAGATCTTCAGCGCGAGGAAGCCGTTGCGGGTGCGGTACGAGCGGTAGGCCAGCGTGCGCCGGCACAATGCATACGCGTCGAGATGGTCGAGCGAGAACCCCGGATCGACGCTGCGCAGCCGGCTGCGCTTGCCGTCGTGGCGCAGATAGGCGTCCCAGCGGCCGGCGCTGAGCTCCAGCGGCGCGAGCGAGACCGCCAGCGTGGCTTCGCGGGCCCGTACGCCTGAACTGCCTAGCAGCACGTCGCGTTCCACCCCCGTGGTGCGATGCCGGAGAACGAGTTCGGTGCCGTCCGCCAATGCTTCGTCGATGGCGAGTCGGAGGGAGAGCACATCGGCCAGGGTGACTTCGGCGTCCATGACGACGACGCCCATCACGAGCCCCCTCCCCGTCGAATAAGGCCATGCGACGTTGAGGTTACCGTGATTTTCCCGTTATGTGGATGCTGGATTTCTTCCGATCACACCCGTTGACAGGCGAAACTCCTCCACAACGGGTGTGGAGGAGTCCGACATCTCCTGTCAGGACCCGCCCTTGACGGACTTGATCAGAAGCTGGGCCACGTCCACGACTTCGAGCGACTCCTTGGCCTCGCCGTTGTTCTTCTTCTCGTTGATGGCGTCGCCCAGCATCACCATGCAGAACGGGCAGGCGGTGGAGACGGTGTCGGGATCGGTGGTCAGCGCCTCGTCCACGCGCTCGGTGTTGATGCGCTTGCCGATGCGCTCCTCCATCCACATGCGCGCGCCGCCGGCGCCGCAGCAGAAGCCGCGGTCCTTGTGGCGGTGCATCTCCTGCGTCTGCACGCCGGGGACCTTCGACATGATGTCGCGCGGCTGGGAGTACACCTTGTTGTGGCGGCCGAGGAAACACGGGTCGTGGTAGGTGATCTTCTCCTCGATCGGCGTGATCGGGGTGAGCAGGCCCTCGTCCACCAGCTTCGACAGGAGCTGGGTGTGGTGCACGACCTCGTACGTGCCGCCGAGCTGCGGATACTCGTTCGCCAGCGTGTTGAAGCAGTGGGGGCAGGTGGCCACGATCTTCTTGACGCCGGCCTCGTTGAGCGTCTCGATGTTCTGCTGGGCCAGCATGTTGAACAGGTACTCCATGCCCAGGCGGCGCGCCGGGTCGCCGGTGCACGCCTCCATCGGGCCGAGCACCGCGAACTTCACGCCCGCGATGTGCAGCAGCTCCGCGACGGCCTTCGTGGTGCGCTTGGCCCGGTCTTCGAGCGCGCCCGCGCAGCCCACCCAGAACAGGTACTCGGTGCCCTCGGGCATCTTGTCCTCGACGAGCTCGACCTCGAAGTCGAGCTCCTCGATCCAGTCGGCCCGCTTCATCTCGGACACGCCCCACGGGTTGCCCTTGTTCTCCAGGTTCTTCACCATCACCCCCGCCTCGGACGGGAACGACGACTCCACCATGACCTGGTAGCGGCGCATGTCGAGGATGTGGTCGATGTGCTCGATGTCCACCGGGCACTGCTCGACGCAGGCGCCGCAGTTGGTGCACGACCACAGCACGTCGGGGTGGATCACGCCGTCCTCGCCGACCAGCGGCTTGTCCAGGAGCGCGAGCACGTCGGTGTCCTTGTGCTCGACGCCCGCCTGCGCCGCCAGCAGGTACGGGGCCACCTTGAAGGCGTGGTCGCGCTGGTCGAGGATGAGCATCTTCGGCGACAGCGGCTTGTCGGTGTTCCAGGCCGGGCACTGCGACTGGCAGCGTCCGCACTCGGTGCAGGAGTAGAAGTCGAGGAAGCCCTTCCAGGTGGTGTCGGCGATCTTGCCGCGGCCGAGCCGCTCGGGGTCGAGGTCCTCGTCCTCGAAGTCGACCGTCTTGCCGTCCACCCGCATCTCGGACGCGGCCCCCAGGCCGTCGGGGCGGCGCGAGAAGAGCACGTTGAGCGGGGCGGTGAAGATGTGCAGGTGCTTGGAGTTCACCACGATGACCAGGAACACCAGCATGAAGCCGATGTGCAGGAGCAGCGCGATCTCCTCCAGCACCGTGCTGTGCGGCAGCACGTCGCCGATCGCCAGCGAGACGAACGCGCCCGAGGAGTACGGGAAGTTGCCGTTGGCCGCCGCCGCGCCCCTGGCCAGGAACAACGTCCAGATGATGTTGAAGATCATGAACAGGACGAGCCACGCGCCGCCGAGGTGCGAGCCGGAGAAGCGCGAGTCGCGGCCCAGCGACTTGGGCGAGTTCTTGACGCGGATGACGGCGAAGGCGACCAGGCCGAGCAGGCACGCCACCGCGATGAAGTCCTGGAGGAAGCCGAGCACGGCCCAGGTGCCGACGATCGGGATGTGGAAGTCGGGCGTGCCGGTGATCGCCCCCTGGACGATCGCGCCGTACGCCTCGATGTAGACGGTCAGCAGGATGAAGAACGCCCACATGACGAAGAAGTGCGCGATGCCCGACGGCGTCCACTTGAGCAGCTTCTTCTGCCCGAGCACCTCGACGAGCTGTGCCTTGATCTCGTCTCCGGCGTGAGTTCTGGCATATTCGGTCCGCTCGGGCGCGGGCGGGCCGACGGTGGCGAGCTTGTACAGGAACATGGCCCTGCGGCCGGCCACGGCCACCGCGGCGACGGTCATGACGAGCCCGATGACGGCTACCCAGAGCACGGGGTCCTCCCACAGACGACGTTGCTGTCAGCGTACGGTCACCCGTTGCGCAGGCATGCAAGACAATCCTACCCACGAGTAACTTTACTGGGTTACGCGACATACCCTATGGTCATCGCCATCTCCAGAACAATGCTCTATCCCGTGAAGTACCTCTGGACCGTGGGCGCCAGCAGCTCCACCAACTCCTCGGGGCTCGCGCTGGCCAGCGGCTCCAGCTTCAGCACGTAACGTGCCATGACCACGCCGAACATCTGCGCGAAGGCCGCCTCGATCCGCAGATACGGCACCTCGAGCCGGTCGGCCACCTGGTAGAGCAGCGCGTTGGTGAGGAACTCCCGGAACATCCCGACCACCTGGTCGTTGGTCATGGCCGAGCGGATCAGCGCCACCAGCGGCTCGCGGGTCTCCGCCGAGGCCGTGACCCGCAGGATCAGCCGCACCAGCCGCTCGCCGATCTCCTCGCGCGGCCCGTCGACCAGCAGCGGGACGATATCCCGCGGCCCCAACGGCAGCTCCATGGCCGCGACGAACATGCCCTCCTTGGTGTCGAAGTAGTGGTGCACCAGAGCCGGATCGACCTGCGCCTCCCGCGCGATGCCGCGCACGGTCGCCTTGTCGAACCCCTTCTCCGCGAACTCCCGCCGCGCCGCCGTGAGGATCTCACCACGCGTGTCGGCCGAGCCCGGCCTGCGCCCAGGCCGTCTCTTCACCGTCACCTACCCACCGCCAGGTAGACCCGCAGCGGCACCGACAGCAGCCCCTCGGGAAACGCCGCGCGCAACTCGGCCCGCCGCGCCCGCACCACCTCGTCCGCACGCTCCGGCGACAGCGCCGCCATGTACGAGTGGGAGCGCAGGTCGAGCAGGAAGTCCTCGATGCCGATCAAGCGCGTCCAGGGGATCCAGCGCTCCTCGATCACCTCGAAGGCCGCGGCGATCGGCGGCACCGACCACTGCTCCACGGCCGGGCCCCAGTAGCCGGGCACCTCCGCCGCCAGCCGGGCCTCGTGGGCGGCCAGCCAGTCGGCCTGCGCCGCGTGGTTGAGGTTCCAGCAGCCCGCGATGACGCCCCCCGGCCGCAGCACCCGCCGGGCCTCACCGATCGAGGACGCCGGGTCGAGCCAGTGCCACGACTGGGCGTAGGTCACCAGGTCGGCCACCCCGTCGGCCAGCGGCAGCGCGTTGCCGTCGGCCAGCACGGCCCCGAGGCGCGGGCCGCCGGGGCCCGTGGTCTTGGCGACCAGGCGGGCCAGCATCGCCTCCCCCGGGTCCACCGCGATGACGTGGGAGCCGCGCGCCCGCAGCGCGTGGGTCAGGATGCCGGTGCCCGCGCCGACGTCCACCGTGGTCGCGCCGTCGAGGTCGATGCCGGACACCTCGGTCAGCGCGCGGTACACGTCGTCGGGATAGCTGGGCCGGGCCGCGTCGTAGGCGTCGGCGACGCGGTCGAAGCCCCTGCCCAGGTCCTTGATGGGTCCGGTGCTCATGTGGACGCCGCCAGGTGCAGCCGGGCGAAGGCCAGCCCCTCCGCCAGATCGTCGATGCGCTCGGTCCTGCTGGCCGCCTTGCGGGTGTTGACCTCCAGCACCACCAGCCCGGAGTAGCCGGTGCCGGCCAGGCGTTCCAGTATCGGCGCGCACGGCTGGTTGCCCCGGCCCGGCACCAGATGCTCGTCCTTGTTGGACACGCCCAGACCGTCGGCCAGGTGCAGGTGCGCGAGCCGGTCGCCGAGCTTGACGGCCATCTCCATGGCGTCGGAGCCCGACACGGCGGTGTGCGACAGGTCCAGCGTCACCTGCGGGAAGGCGTGGTCGACCGGGTTCCAGTCAGGTGAGTAGGGCACCACGTCGTTGCCCCTGGCCCGCAGCGGGAACATGTTCTCCACCGCGAACGTGACATCGGTCTCATCCCGCATCCTGGCAAGTCCGTTCTCGAAGTCACGGGCGTAGTCACGCTGCCAGCGGAACGGCGGATGGACCACGACCGTGGACGCGCCCAGGCGTTCGGCCGCCTTCTGGGCCTTGACCAGCTTTGCCCACGGGTCGCGGCCCCAAACCCGCTGGGTGACCAGCAGGCAGGGCGCGTGGATGGCCAGCACCGGCACCTGGTAGTGGCCGGACAGACGCTCGATCACGTCGATGTCCTGGCTCACCGGGTCGGCGCCGACCATGATCTCGACGCCGTCGTAACCCAGGCGCGCGGCCAGCTCGAACGCGTCAGGAGTGCGTTCCGGATATACCGAGGCGGTGGACAATGCGATCTTCGCATTGGGCACGCGGATGACATCAGCCACGCTGCCAGCCTAAGCCGGGGAAGCCGATATGGCGCGTCAGCCCCTAGCGTTGGGACATGACACGGATAGCGAAAGGTGCCATCCCAAGCCCGAACATCTGGAACACGCCCCAGATCTACGAGCTGGAGAACCGCGCCGTCGACCCCGACGGCGCGGCCGACGCGGCGATGCGCGCCCTGCGCCCCTGGGACGGCGCCACCGTGCTCGACATCGGCTGCGGCACCGGCTACCACCTGCCGGTCCTGGCCGCCGAGGCGTCCCGCGTGATCGGCGTGGAACCGCACGGCGACCTGGCCGGCCTGGCCCGCCGCCGCTGCGCGGGGCTGCCCAACGTGACCGTGCACGCCGCCGCGGCCCAGGACCTGCCGCTTCCCGACGCCGCGGTGGACGTCGCCATGGCGCGCTGGGCGTACTTCTTCGGGCCCGGCTGCGAGCCCGGCCTGCGCGAGCTGTCACGGGTCGTACGGCGCGGCGGCGCGGCCTTCGTCGTGGACCTCGACGCCACGCGGGGCTCGTTCGGCCGGTGGTTCTCGCACACCGTGCCGACGTACTCGGCCCGCGAGGTGGAGGCGTTCTGGGACCGGCACGGGTGGCAGCGCAAGGAGCTTGACCTGCGCATGACCTTCCGGCAGCGGGCCGACCTGGAGGCGGTGCTGCGCATCGAGTTCACGCCCGAGGTCGCCGAGCGGGCCATCGCCGAGACGCCCGGCCTGGAGCTGCCGTACCCGAACGTGCTGCGCTGGCGGCACTTCTGAGCCCGCGCTTGACCTTGACATGGGCGTCAACGTTTACCTTGGACGCATGCGCATCGGTGAGCTGGCGGAACGCACCGGAGTGAGCACCCGCTCGCTCCGGTACTACGAACAGCACGGGTTGCTACGGGCCGGCCGCGCCTCCAACGGCTACCGCACCTACGGCGAGGACGACGTCAGGCTGGTCTCCGAGATCCGGGCCCTGCTCCAGATCGGCTTCACGCTGGAGGAGACCCGCCCGTTCGTCGACTGCCTGCGCCGGGGGCACAGCACGGGCGGCTCCTGCGCCGAGTCGGTCGAGGTCTACGAGCGCAAGCTCGGCGAGATCGACCGGGAGATCCGCACGCTGCTCGCCCGCCGCGCCGAGGTCGCCGCCCAGCTCGCCCAGGCGTGCCCAGGCTGCTTTGTGAAGGGATGATCATGATCACGTTGACGACCGGCAACTTCGAGGAGCAGGTGCTCAAGAGCGACAAGCCGATCCTGGTCGACTTCTGGGCCGAGTGGTGCGGGCCGTGCCGGATGGTGGCCCCCGTGCTGGAACAGATCGAGTCCGAGTACGACCTGACGATCGGCAAGCTGAACACCGACGAGAACCCCGAGATCATGGCCCGCTACGGGGTGATGGGGATCCCGACGCTGCTGCTGTTCGAGAACGGCGAGCCGGTCAAGCAGGTCGTGGGCGCCAAGCCGAAGCGGCTGCTGGTCTCGGCGCTCGGCCTGGAGTAGGTCCCGCCGTCCGGATTCCCCGCGCGGTGCGACCGCCGCGTCTCGAGGATTGTCGGCCCCGGACGCTAGCCTGCTCCGCATGGCCAAGACTGCCCAGAAGCCTGGATACCGCTGCACCGAATGCGGATGGCGCACCACCAAATGGGTCGGCAGGTGCGGAGAGTGCCAGACGTGGGGCACGGTCGACGAAGAGGGCGCCCGCGCGGGCGTCAACGTCGTGCAGGCGGGGGCCACCACCGCGCCGGCCCTGCCCATCGGCCAGGTCAAGGCCGAGGTGGCGACCGCCCGCACCACGGGGGTCTCCGAGCTCGACCGGGTGCTCGGCGGCGGCCTGGTGCCGGGCGCGGTGGTGCTGCTCGCGGGCGAGCCGGGCATCGGCAAGTCCACGCTGTTGCTGGAGGCCGCGGCGCGCATCGCCGAGCGCGCGACCGTCCTCTACGTCACCGGCGAGGAGTCGGCGGCCCAGGTGCGCCTGCGGGCCGACCGCATCGGCGCGATCCAGGACCAGCTCTACCTCGCGGCGGAGACCGAGCTGTCGGCCCTGGTGGGCCACGTGGAGAAGGTCCAGCCGCGGCTGCTCGTCGTCGACTCCGTCCAGACGATCGGCTCGGCGCAGGCCACCGGCGTGCCCGGCGGGGTCACTCAGGTGCGCGAGGTGGCGGCCAACCTCGTGCGCCTGGCCAAGGAGCGCAACATGGCCACCGTCCTCGTCGGTCACGTCACCAAGGAAGGCTCCATCGCCGGCCCCCGCACGCTGGAGCACCTGGTCGACGTCGTGCTCAGCTTCGAGGGCGACCGCCACTCCAGGCTCCGGATGGTCCGCGCGATCAAGAACCGGTTCGGCCCCACCGACGAGATCGGCTGCTTCGACCTGCACGAGCGCGGCATCGAGGGCATCACCGACCCGAGCGGGCTGTTCGTCTCCCGGCGCAGCGAGCCGGTGCCCGGCACCTGCGTCACCGTCACCGTCGAGGGCACCCGGCCGCTGCCCGCCGAGGTGCAGGCCCTGGTCGCCCGCACCGACGCGCAGCAGCCCCGGCGCACCTCCTCCGGCCTCGACACCTACCGCGTGCAGATGGTCCTCGCGGTCCTGGAGCGCCGGCTCAACGCCCGCCTCGGCGGCTGCGACGTGTTCACCGCCACCGTCGGCGGCATCAAGCTGGCCGATCCGGCCGTCGATCTTTCCGTCATGCTCGCCGTCGCCAGCGCCGCCGGCGACAAACCGCTGCCCCCGGGGCTGGTGGCGCTGGGCGAAGTGGGCCTGGCGGGCGAGTTGCGGCCGGTGAAAGACGTGCGCCGGCGGCTCACCGAGGCGGCCAGGCTGGGCTTCAAGCGCGCCCTCGTGCCCGCCGGATCGCTCGAGGAGCCCGGCCGCAGACGCGGCGGCCAGCGCGCCCTGGTGCCGGTGGGGCCGGTGGCGTTCGCACCCGGCTTCGAGGTGCTGCAGGCGGAGAACGTCTGGGACGCTCTCACACACGTAACATAGCGCGGCTAAGCTGAGGTGACCGATCGACACGGGGGTCAGGTGGATAGGAGTCTTGACGACCGCCGTCGCGAAGCCCTGGCCGCTGTGGCGCCGGGCACACCTCTGCGCGACGGCCTGGAGCGGATCCTGCGCGGGCAGACCGGCGGGCTCATCGTGCTCGGCTACAACAAGGTCGTCGAAGAGGTCTGCAGCGGCGGCTTCACGCTCGACGTCGACTTCTCGGCCACCCGCCTGCGCGAACTGGCCAAGATGGACGGCGCCATCGTGCTGAGCGGCGACCACAAGATCGTCCGCGCCGCCGTGCACCTCGTCCCCGACCCCGCCATCCCCACCGACGAGTCCGGCACCCGCCACCGCACCGCCCAGCGCGTGGCCAGGCAGACCGGCCTGCCGATCATCGCCATCAGCAAGTCGATGCGCATCATCGCCCTCTACCTCGACGGCATCCGCTACGTCATGGAGGAGTCGGCGGCCATCCTGTCCAAGGCCAACCAGGCGCTGGCCACCCTCGAGCGCTACAAGCACCGCCTCGACGAGGTGTCCGGCACCCTGTCGGCGCTGGAGATCGAAGACCTCGTCACGGTCAGGGATGTCGCCGCCGTCGCGCAGCGCCTGGAAATGGTCCGCCGCATCTCCGACGAGATCAAGGGCTACGTCGTCGAACTCGGCACCGACGGCCGCCTGCTGTCCCTGCAACTGGACGAACTGGTCGCCGGCGTCGACTCCGAGCGCGAACTCGTCATCCGCGACTACCTCCCGGCCCCGGCCGGCCGCCGCCAGCGACGCCTCCTGGAGGCCCTGCACGAGCTGGACGAACTCTCGGGCAACCAACTCCTCGACCTGGCGGCGGTGGCCCATGTCCTGGGCCACAACGGCGCCGACCAGCTCGACATCCCGGTCAGCCCGCGGGGTTTCCGCCTGCTGGCCAAGGTGCCCCGCCTGCCCGCCACGGTCGTCGACCGGCTCGTCAACCACTTCGGCGGCCTGCAGAAACTCCTGGCGGCCAGCATCGACGACCTGCAGGCGGTGGGCGGGGTCGGCGAGTCCCGCGCCCGCAGCGTCCGCGAGGGCCTGTCCCGCCTCGCCGAATCGTCCATCCTCGAACGTTACGTCTGACCCCGAGCCTCTAACGCAGGTGGAAGACGCCCTTGTCGGTGCGCATCTTCCCCATGCGCGCCGCGACCACGTACGTCCCGGGCAGCGCCGCCGTACGGGTGGAGCGGCAGTCGGAGCTGGAACGCCGCCGGTCCCACTCCAGCGACCGCACGTACGGCACCCCTCGCTGCAGTTGCCTGACGTCCGTCCCCTCGCCGCTCACGCAGTCGGCCGTGGACCAGATGCGGTCGGCGCCCGACGTGATCCGGATCTCCATGGCCCGCGGCCCCACGTCGGCCGTGCACATCACCGAACCCGTGTTCACCAGCGTGACCAGGAACGTGGGATGGGAGCCGCCCGCGTAGATCTGCGCCTTGCCGCCCTGGAGGCTGAGGACGAGGTCCTGCTGGGTGCACGGCTCCCCCGGGCGCTTGGGGCGCGGCGAGGGGGTGCTCTTCGGGGAGGGGG
>NZ_SSXE01000599.1 GCF_021699195.1 Nonomuraea sp. MG754425
CGCCGTCGCGGTTGGCGACCGTGTTGCCGAGCAGGCCGACGATCTCCTCCTCGTGGGCCCCGTCGAAGACCGGGGTGGCCATGTTGGTGCGCGGGGCGACCTTGTCGAAGCCCTTGTCGCGCAACCGGCCCGCCCACGCCTCCTGGACGCCCGAGATGTCCCAGCCCCTGGCCGCGATCCAGCCGAGGTGGGTCTCCAGCACCTGACCGACGTTCATCCGGCCGGGCACGCCCAGCGGGTTGAGGATGATGTCGAC
>NZ_SSXE01000600.1 GCF_021699195.1 Nonomuraea sp. MG754425
GGTGACCGAGCGGATCGACTACCTCACCGCCGACGAGGAAGACCGCTACGTCAAGGCGCAGGCCAACACGGTGCTCAACGCCGACGGCTCGTTCGCCGAGGCGCGCGTCCTGGTCCGCACCAAGGGCGGCGAGACCGAACTCGCCCGTGCCGAGGAGGTCGACTACATCGACGTGTCGCCGCGCCAGATGGTGTCGGTGGCCACCGCGATGATCCCCTTCCTGGAGCACGACGACGCCAACCGCGCGCTCATGGGC
>NZ_SSXE01000601.1 GCF_021699195.1 Nonomuraea sp. MG754425
ACGGAGTACTTCGGCGGCTCGAACCGGTGGTCGCGGAACGACAAGGACATCGTCCCCGAGAAGTCCTCGATCGGACTGATCTCTTCGAAGATCTCCTCAAGACCCGACTGGGTCGGGACGTCCCTGCGCCCGGCCTGGCGAGCCGCCTCAACCCGGGCCTTCCACTTCTCGTTGCCGAGCAACCAGTCGAACGACTCGGTCTGCAGGGCGAGGAGGTCAGGAACTTCGAGAGGCTCCTGGATACGCGCGAAAGA
>NZ_SSXE01000602.1 GCF_021699195.1 Nonomuraea sp. MG754425
CGCCGCGCGCAGGGCCGCCGCCGGGACCTCGACCATCACGCCCACCCGCTCGACGCCCTTCGCCCGCGCCCGGCGGGCGAACCCCGCGGCCTCGGCGACCGTGGTCACCATGGGCGCCATCACCCACGGCCGGGCGCCGGTCCGGCGCGCCGCCGCGGCGATCGCGCCGAGCTGGGTGTCCAGGACGTCCGGCAGCAGCCGGTCCACCCGCAGGCCGCGCACGCCCAGGGCCGGGTTCTGCTCCGCGGGCAG
>NZ_SSXE01000603.1 GCF_021699195.1 Nonomuraea sp. MG754425
GTTGGTGGGTAGGGGAGCGTCGTGCAGCCGGTGAAGCAGCAGAGTGATCTAGTTGTGGAGGCTGTGCGAGTGAGAATGCAGGCATGAGTAGCGAATCGAGGGTGAGAAACCCTCGCGCCGGATGACCAAGGGTTCCTGGGGCAGGCTAATCCGCCCAGGGTAAGTCGGGGCCTAAGGCGAGGCCGACAGGCGTAGTCGATGGATAACGGGTTGATATTCCCGTACCCGCTTCAATGCGCCCATATTGAACC
>NZ_SSXE01000604.1 GCF_021699195.1 Nonomuraea sp. MG754425
GGCCTACCAGGCGGGCCACACGATCTCGACCTTCGCCAACGTCGGAGCCGGGCTGCTGGAGGCGGAACGGAGCGACCTGACCGCCTTCCTGGCCGCGCCCGCCCGGACGCTCGCCCGCACCGCCTGCGCCACCAGGGCGCGGACCGGGCGTGGCGCGGCCAGGAAGGCGGTCAGGTCGCTCCGTTCCGCCTCCAGCAGCCCGGCTCCGACGTTGGCGAAGGTCGAGATCGTGTGGCCCGCCTGGTAGGCC
>NZ_SSXE01000605.1 GCF_021699195.1 Nonomuraea sp. MG754425
GGGCCGCCGGGCGGTCCCGGAGGCCATGCTCTCGCTGCGGGTGCGCGGGGGGCTGCCGATGACGGTGACCCCGGTCTGAGTTCTCCCGGACGACGCCGGAGCCCGCGGACGGTGCGTTACCGTCCGCGGGCTCCGGCGTCCTGCGGGGACACGCCGGTCAGCCGGCCGGACAGTTCGGCGTCCTTGCCGGACAGCAGGTCGCGCAGGGCGAGCAGCACGGGCGGGTCGAGTGAGCCCATCGGCTTGAGC
>NZ_SSXE01000606.1 GCF_021699195.1 Nonomuraea sp. MG754425
GCCCAGGTCTGGGCCGACCGGCACGGGACGGACCTGCGCGCGGCGCTGGCCGCCGCCGCCGGTCTGGCCGCACGGCGGCGGCTCGGCGTCGAGACCCTGTACCTGGTGGTCAACGGCAGGGACATCGACCTGCCGCACGCCGCCGACGCCCTGGGCCTGTGGTGGTACTTCCAGCCCGTCCCCCTCGGGGACCGAGACCTCGCCGCCCTCGCCCGGACCGTCCATGCCGCCACGGCCACGCCGTTGCC
>NZ_SSXE01000607.1 GCF_021699195.1 Nonomuraea sp. MG754425
CCGTGCAGAAGACGCTCGTACCCGGCGAGAGCTGGGACGGCATCCTGAATTCGGCCAAGTCCGTCAGGTTCGAGTTCTCCTGACGCCTCCGGCGGCACCGGGCCCCGCCACGCGTGCGTGGCGGGGCCCGGTGCCGCCGAGGGCGCGTCACCCGTCGTCGCGGACCACGGCGACCGGGCAGTGCGCGTGGTGCAGCACGCCGTGGGTGACGGAGCCGAGCATCGCCGACGTCATGCCGCCGTGCCCC
>NZ_SSXE01000608.1 GCF_021699195.1 Nonomuraea sp. MG754425
GAGCCCACGGTCACGCACTTCAAGTCCTACTTCGTCACGGCAGGCACGACCGGACAGCAGGTAGTCACCCTGGCCACCCAGACCGTGATCACGGTCGCGATCGGCAACACAACCCAGATCTCCAGCGGGTTCAGCATCGCCTCCTTCTTCAAGGTCGACGCGATGGTGAACCGGACGGTCACCAAGACCACCGCAACCACCTCAGGCGAGACCCAGGCCATCACCTGGAACTTCACCCAGCCCGG
>NZ_SSXE01000062.1 GCF_021699195.1 Nonomuraea sp. MG754425
GGCCTTCCACTTCTCGTTGCCGAGCAACCAGTCGAACGACTCGGTCTGCAGGGCGAGGAGGTCAGGAACTTCGAGAGGCTCCTGGATACGCGCGAAAGAAACCCGGCGGGGACCAGCGGGTACGGCGGAGGCGTTGCGCGAGGCTGCCAACGGTTGTCCTTCCGGATGGTACGGAGGCGTGAGAGGGCAGCATAACGCAAAAGGCAAACGGAAGACCACTCATATTGTGAGTGTCAACTCCTTCTGCCGAGTTCACTATCCCACACGCCTCGAGCACTCGTCAATTTCCACGGTCACAGGGGAGGGCGCGTCGTTCGGCTACCCAGGGTTATCGCAAAGTCGCGACGGGTAATGCTGTGGTTGCCGACCACTCCGTCGGCAGCCCCCAGAACGGAGAATCCCCCATGACCGTGTCCTCTGCGGAACGCCTGCGGATGCGCTTCCAACTCCTCGACATCGACGGCAGCGACACGCTCACGTCCGCCGACTTCGCGCTGTTCGCCGCGCGCGTCTGCTGCGTGCTGGGCGTGCCCATCGACGCACCCAAGGCCCACGCCCTGGTCGAGGGGTGCCAGCGCTTCTGGGAAGGGCTGGCCCTGTCCGCCGACCACGACCACGACGGGCAGATCACCTTCGGCGAGTACGAGGCGTTCTCGCACGACCGCTCGTGGTTCGCCAAGCACGGCGAGGCGTACGCGGCGGCGGTCTCCGCGATCTGCGACCTCGACGACGACGGCCTCATCGAGCGCGATCACTTCATCGGCCTGCACAGCGCGGGGGGCTTCCCGCTGGCGTACACGACGAAGCTCTTCGACGACCTCGACGGCGGCGGGGCCGGCCGGGTGCGCGCCGACGCCTTCGCCGCGTTCCTGCACCGGTTCTACACCAGCGACGACGACCTGCTCTGAGCGTGCGCCCGGCCACCCCTCCCACGCGGGCGCGCGGCCGATCGGCCCCCTTCCCCGGCGACGGCCGGGGGCATCACGCGAAGCGCTCGGTGAACGCGTCCCGGTTCGCCGAGCGCGGGGCGCGGTCCCGCACGGCGAACACCATGCGCTCGAACACCCCCGCGAACGCCCCGGTCAGGTGGGCGTGGAAGGCTCCGGCGACCTGGCGCGGATCGTTGCGGAACACGCCGCACCCCCACGCCCCGAGCACCAGCGCGCGGGCCCCGTGGTGCGCGGCCACGGCCAGCACGCGTCCGGCCCGCTCGTCCAGCGCCCGCCGGATCCGCTGGCCCGCGTCCGGGTCGCGGCGCAGCACCTGACCGGCGTTGGGGGCCGGGCAGGTGAGGAACGAGACGAGGTACGGCTCCGCCAGCAACCGCCCGTCCTCGCCGCGGTGCACCGGCACGCCGGGCGACCAGATGACCCGGTGGCTGTAGAGCAGGTCGGGCGAGGCGCGGTGCGCGGCGTAGTAGTCGGGGGCGCGCAGCAGGCACGGGTACAGCAGGGCGTGCCGGCACAGGTCCTCCTCCTGCGCCTTCGCGCCGCCGAGGTAACCGCCGCCGGGGTTGCGGGCGGAGGCGAAGTTCAGCACCGAAAGGCCGGCGGCGCCGTCGAGGTGCAGCCGCCGGGCCGCCCCGAGGCTGCCCTCGCCGGTGACCTCGAACGCCGTCGGGTACGCGCCGGAGCCCGCCCGGACGATCGGGCCGTCGGGCGGATGGCTGACCGTACCGGCGAGGGCGGCGCGCAGCGCGGGGGCCACGTCCACGATCGTGCCGTCGGGGGCCTGGTAGCGGCCCTCGGCGGCGATGCGCTCGTTGTCGGCCGCGACCTGTCGCAGTCGTCCACTCATGCGTCCTCATCGTAGATCGCGGGGGCCTGGTGAAAGGAGTGGTTTTCTTTCATCCCGCTCCTGAAAAGTTTCGGCGGACATAAGCGCTTGTCGAGATGCTGGTATCGACCCGTTCACAGCGTGGGTTACCGAAATATTTCTAGCCGACGTTGACATGTTTCGGGGGCGTATCCACAATGACCGCAAGCCACCCCCCACGATCAAGGACTCAGCGATGATCGATCGCAAACGCGGGCCGGGTCTCGCCGCCGGGCTGTTGGGCGCGCTCCTCGCCATCTGCCTGGCCGTCACCGCCACCTCCGCCATGGCCGCCGAACGCGTCCGCGCCGCCGCCGCGGACTGCAGCGCCGGCTACGTCGGGCTGACGTACGACGACGGGCCCAACCCCGGCAACACCGCCACCCTGCTCAACGCGCTGACCTCGAACGGCCTGCGCGCCACGATGTTCAACACCGGCCAGAACGCCCAGAACAACCAGGCCCTGGTGCGCGCGCAGCGGGACGCGGGCATGTGGATCGGCAACCACAGTTGGTCGCACCCGCACCTGACCCAGCTCAGCAGCTCCCAGATGTCGTCGGAGTTGCAGAGCACGCAGCAGGCCGTCCAGCAGGCGACGGGCACCGCGCCGCGGCTGTTCCGCCCGCCGTACGGGGAGACGAACGCGACCCTGCGCTCGGTGGAGCAGCAACTCGGCCTCACGGAGGTCATCTGGGACGTCGACTCGCAGGACTGGAACGGAGCCGGCACGGCCCAGATCGTCCAGGCCGCGGGACGGCTGCAGAACGGCCAGGTCATCCTCATGCACGACCAGTACGCGACGACGGTGGCCGCCGTCCCGCAGATCGCCGCGAACCTGCGCAGCCGCAACCTGTGCGCCGGGATGATCTCCCCCGCCACCGGCCGGGCCGTCGCCCCCGACGGCGGCACGACGCCGCCGACGACCCCGCCGCCCGGCGGCGGCTCCTGCACGGCCACGATCGCGCAGGGCCAGCAGTGGAGCGACCGGTTCAACCTGTCGGTGACGGTCTCGGGCAGCAGCGCGTGGATCGTCACGGTGACCATGACGCCGCCGCAGCGGGTCATCGCGACCTGGAACGGCACCCCGTCGTGGGACTCCGGCGGCAACGTGATGACCATGCGCCCGAACGGCAGCGGCAACACCTTCGGCTTCACCGTCCAGCACAACGGCAACTGGAACTGGCCCTCGGTCTCCTGCCGCACGGGCTGACCCCCGTGCGTCCCAACCTGTCGTACAGGTGATAAACCTGTACGACAGGTTGTGTTTCACCGCGAGGAGGACATCAGGTGGCCGACTACGACGTCGTGCTGGTGGGCGGCGGGATCATGAGCGCCACCCTCGGCGCGCTGCTGCGCCACGTCCGGCCGGACTGGTCGATCCTCGTGCTCGAACGGCTGGACGGCCTCGGCCTGGAAAGCTCCTCGGCCTGGAACAACGCGGGCACCGGCCACGCCGGGCTCTGCGAGTTCAACTACACGCCGCTGCGCGGTGACGGCTCGATCGACGTGAGCGGGGCCGTCGGCGTCGGCGAGCAGTTCCAGCTCTCCCGGCACCTGTGGGCGCGGCTGGTCGAGCGGGGCACGCTCGGCGACCCCGCCGGGTTCATCCGCACGGTCCCCCACTACGGCTTCGCCCGCGGCGCGGACGGGGTGGCGCACCTGCGGCTGCGGCACGCGGCGCTGCGCGGGCACCCGCTGTTCGAGGGCATGGAGTTCACCACCGACCGGGACGTGATGGCGCGCTGGCTCCCGCTGATGTTCGCCGGCCGCCCCGGCGGCGGGCGGCTGGCCGTGTGCCGCACCCGTGGCGGCACCGACGTCGACTACGGGGTGCTCACGCGGCGGCTGCTCGCGTCCCTGGAGCGTGACGGGGCCGACGTGCGGACCGGCCACGAGGTGCGCGCCCTGCGCCGCGCCGGCCGGTCCTGGCTGCTGCGGGTACGCGACCTGCACGGGGCCCGCGACCAGCGGGTACGCACCCCGTTCGTGTTCCTCGGCGCGGGCGGCGGCACGCTGCCGCTGCTCCGGAGCGCCGGGGTGACGGAGACGCGCGGGTACGGCGGCTTCCCGATCAGCGGGCGCTTCCTGCGTACCGCCGATCCCGGCCTGGTCGCCCGTCACCACGCCAAGGTGTACAGCCACGCCGCGCCGGGCGCGCCGCCGCTGTCGGTGCCGCATCTCGACACCCGGGTCGTGGACGGGCGCTCGTACCTCATGTTCGGCCCCTTCGCCGCGTTCTCCCCGCGTTTCCTCAAGCACGGACGTCTCGGCGACCTGCCGCGCTCGGTGACCCCGCGCAACGCCGGCACACTGCTGGGCGCCGCCCGCGACCACCGCGACCTGCTGCGCTACCTCGTCGGGCAGCTCGCGCAGACCCGGAGCGGGCGGCTGCGGGCGCTGCGCGGGTTCGTCCCGGACGCGCGGGCGGGCGACTGGGAGCTCGTCAGCGCCGGGCAGCGGGTGCAGGTGGTCAAACGGGTGAACGGGCGGGGGTCGATCGCCGGGTTCGGCACCGAGGTCGTGACATCGGCGCACGGTGGCCTGGCCGCGCTGCTCGGGGCGTCCCCCGGCGCGTCCGCGTCCGTGGCGATCATGCTGGACGTGCTCGGACGCGCCTTCCCCGGCCACCTGCCCGCCTGGGAGCCCGCGCTGCGCGACCTCGTCCCCGGGTACGGGGGCGCGCTGTCGGGACGTCCGGAGCTGCTGCGCGACCTCGTCCGGAGCAGCGGCGAGATCCTCGGCCTGAACGACGACCTGCCAGGAGGCGGACAGTGACCACACAACACGAGCCGGACCCCACCGGCCGGGCGTCGCACGCACCCGTCACGAGCCCTGCCGACCTGGTCGGAGCCGGGCATGGGGCGAGCCTCGCCGACCGGGTGGAGGGTGAGTTGCGGCGGGGCATGGGGCTGGGCGACTGGCGGCCGGGCGAGCTGCTGCCGTCCGAGGGCGAGCTCGCCGTCCGCTTCGACGTCAGCCGGACCGTCGTGCGCGAGGCCATCTCGCGGCTGCGGGCGGCGGGGCTGGTGGAGACGCGACGCGGGCGCGGCTCGTTCGTGCTGGCCCGACCGGCGGCGCAGGACTTCGCGCACTCCCTCGGCACCGTGCGCAGCCCGCTCGACCGGCGGCAGCTCCTGGAGCTGCGCCGCGGCATCGAGGTGGAGGCCGCCGCGCTGGCCGCCGCCCGCCGCACCCCGTCCGCGCTGGCCGCGATCGACGCCGCGCTGCGCCGGATGGCCGCGGTACGGGGCAGCGCCAGCGACGCGGTCGAGGCCGACTTCGCCTTCCACCGCGCCGTGGCCGCGGCCACCGCCAACCGTTTCTACCTCGATCTGCTCGACACCTTCGGCGCGGGCGCGATCACCCGGCCGTACGCGGGGACCGAGCACGACCCGGGCCACCTGGACCAGGTGGTCGGCGAACACCGCAGGATCCGCGACGCGATCGCCGCCGCCGACCCGCTGGGCGCCGCCGCGGCCATGCGCACCCACCTCGACGCCTCCATGACCCGCCTCCGAACCTGACCCACCGACGGCCTCCCACCGACTATTCATTGAATGTATAGTCCCGATCATGTCAACCGGTCACGTGTTGCTGGGCCTGCTCGTCGAGCGCCCGAAACACGGATATGAGCTCAAGAAGGAGCACGACCACCGTCTCGCCGGCGCCAAGCCGCTGCCGTACGGGCAGGTCTACGCCACGCTGCAACGCCTCGAACGCGACGGGTTCGCCGAGGTGTCCGGAACCCGGCAGGAGGGCGGCCCCGAACGCACCGTGTACTCGATCACCGACGGCGGCCGGACCGAACTCGAACGGTGGCTCAACACCGTCGAGCCACCGGCCCCGTATGTCACGAGCCCCCTGTTCTCCCGCGTCGCCGTCGCGGGCACGGCCGCCGACGGCTTCCTCATGCGGCAGCGGGAAGCGCACCTGGCCCGTATGCGGGAGCTGACCGCGCAGAAGGCGTCCGACGTACCCGCCCAGGTGCTGGCCGCCGACTACGCGCTGCAGCACCTCGACGCCGACCTGCGCTGGATCGAGACCGCGCTCGCGCGGATGAAGGAGGACGACCTTGCTTGAGGCCAGGAACGTCAGCAAGACCTACGGCCGGACGAAGGCGCTGGCCGAGGTCTCCCTGGAGATCGCCGAGGGCGAGATCGTCGCCGTCACGGGTCCGAGTGGCGCCGGCAAATCGACGCTGATGCACTGCCTGGCCGGGGTTGTCCGGCCAGAGTCCGGCGAGGTCGTCCTCGACGGCAGGCGGATCGACACGCTGGTGGAGGCGGAGCTGACCGCGTTACGGCGGGAGAGCTTCGGCATCGTCTTCCAGTTCGGCGAGCTCGTGCCCGAGCTCACCGCGGCCGAGAACGTCGCGCTGCCGCTGCTGTTCAACCGGCGGGACCGCCGGGAGGCGATGGCCACGGCGGCGGAGTGGCTGGCCAGGCTGAACGTCTCCGACTGCGCCGATCAGCGGATCGGGGAACTGTCGGGCGGGCAGCGGCAGCGGGTGGCCGTCGCGCGCGCCCTGGTGACGGGGCCCCGGGTGGTCTTCGCCGACGAACCCACCGGATCTCTGGACTCGACCGGCGGCGAGCAGGTGCTGCGGGCCCTGCTCGACACGGCCCGCGCCGACCGCACCGCCGTCGTCATGGTCACCCACGACAACCGGGTGGCCGCGTACGCCGACAGGGAGATCGTCCTGCGTGACGGCGCGGTGCCGGCGGGGGCGCCGCGATGATCGACGTGCTGCGAATGCTGAACAGGGGACGCTCGCGCCCGGAGCGGGTGCGTGCCTGGCTGGTCATGGCGGGTGCCGGGGTGGCGACGTTCCTGCTCTGCACGGCCGTCAGCCTGGTGGACGTCCGCGACGACGGCGCCTCGCTGACCGGGCTGGGGCTGGCGCTGCTGGCGCTGCCGGTCGCCGGGCTGGTCCACCAGGCCAACCGGCTGGCCTCGGCCACCAGGGAGCGGCGGCTGGCCGCGTTGCGGCTGGCCGGGGCGACGCCGGGTGACGTGCGGCGGCTGGGCGCGCTGGAAGGCGGCGGGCTGGCGCTGGCCGGGTCGCTGGCGGGCGCCGCCGGCTACGTGCTCACCCACCTGTCCGGACCACTGCCCCAGGTGCCTGTCGTGCTGCTGCTGATGACGGCCGCCGGGGCTGTGTCGGGGCTCCGTGCCGGACGGCAGGTCATCGCCTCACCGCTGGGGGTGGTTCGGCGTGCGCGCGTACCGGGGCCGCGCGTGCGGGATCTGGTCGTCGCCGTGTCGGGGGCCGCGCTCATTGCCTGGGGGGCCGTCGTGCGGGCCGGCTTTCCGATCGCGGGGCCGTACGGAATGGCGCTGGTCATGACCGTGGGAATGGTGCTGCTGCTGGTCGGTGTGACGATGGCCGCGACCTGGTTGATCAGGGCGTACGCCGTTCGGGCCGGAGCGCGGGCTCGCTCCCCCGAGGCGCTGCTGGCAGCGCGGCTGGTCGAGGCGAACCCGAGGGCGTGGGCCAGGGCGTTGTCCGTGGTGGGCCTGGCGGTCTTCTTCGGCGCGGCGTCCGGGGCCCAGCAGGCGGCCACCGGCTACTGGCAGGCGCACGCCCTCGTGGACGTCGCACTCCTTTTGGCCCTGGTGGCCGCGGCCGCCGCGCTGGTCGTGCACCAAGCGGAGGAACTGATCGACCTGCGCCGCTCGTTCGCCGCGCTGGCCGCCGCCGGGGTACCGGAGCGGTCGCTGGGTGGGGTGCTGGTCCGGCAGGCAGTCATCACCTCGCTGCCGGTCTGCGCGGTGGCGGCCGTATCGGGTGTCGCGGTGGTGGTCGCCAGTGCGATCGATATCTACCAGGTGGGCTGGCTCGGGTGGGCGGCGGGCCGGGCGCTGGTCATGACGGGTGTCGGGGTGCTGACCGCGGTGCTGGTCGCTCTGGCGGCCCGGCCACTGCTGCGCGGGGCGCTTCGGCTGGAGACGCTGCGTGGTGGGTGAGAGTTGCTCCGCTGTGTTCGTGGCGGTTCCCGTACAGGGTGTGGAGCTGGGGAAGTTGGCTTGGTGCCTACTGCAATAAGGTGGCAATTGCGGGGTATGTGCATAATGGGGTGATTCTCGTACCCGATCACCACCGGAGACTCACCGCATGAGCCGCCCGCCCCGTCTCGCCCTGTTCAGAAGGTCGCTCGTCCTGGTGGCGGCTCTCGCGCTGGCCGCCTGCGGGCAGGCGCCAGCAGTGCGGGAGGCCGGACCCGCGGCGGCGCCGCCGGCCGGGTTCCCCGTCACGGTCACCAACTGCGGGCGTACGCTCACCTTCGACCGGCCGCCCGCCAAGGTCGTGACCGGCTACCACCCGGCCCTGGAGACGCTGACCGCGCTCGGCCTCGGCGACCGGATCGCCGGGCGCACGAACTTCTCCGAGAGCACCTTCCTGCCCGGCCAGCAGGAGGTCTACGACCGGATTCCCGAGATCTCGTCGACGATCATGCTGCCGCAGAAGGAGGTCATGCTCGCCCAGGGCGCGGACTTCGTCCTGGACAACGCGATGGCCAGCTTCGACGCGGGCGGCGGCTACGCCACCGTGGAGGAGCTGGACGCGGCCGGCTCCCCGGTGTACATCCTGGGCGGCTGGTGCAGTCCCGAGGAGACGCTCGAGTTCACCCTCGACGACACCTTCACCGACCTGAGCAACCTCGGCAAGATCTTCGGCGTCCCCGACCGCGCCGAGAAGCTGGCCGCCGACCTGCGCGGCAGGCTGGACGACGTGCGCACGCGCGTCGCCGGCCGCCCGCCGGTCAAGGTGCTGGCCACCGACGGCGGCAGGGGCCCGGTCAACGCCTACGGCGGCTCGGGCATCACCGACCAGATGATCAACGCCGCCGGCGGCACGAACGTGCTGGCCGCCGTCAAGGGCGATTACACCGAGGTCAGCGTGGAGCAGGTCAGCGCCTCGCAGCCCGAGGCGATCCTGGTCAGCGAGTACGCCACCCTGCGCGGCGAGACGATGCCCACCGTCGCGGCCAAGACCGCCGACGCCCTGTCCATCGCCAGGAACAGCCCGGCCGCCGAGGACGAGCGGGTGCTGCCGCTGCCGGTGTCGGCCCAGCACCCGGGCTACCGCAACCTCCTGGCCATCGCGGACATCGCCCGCTTCCTGCACCCCGACGCGTTCGCCCGATGACCGGCGACACCCGGCGCGCCCCCGCGCAGGCCACGTCCATCTTCAAGGGCCGGGCGGGAACGGAGCGCCGGTTCGGGCTGCTCGTCGGCGCGCTGGCCGTGGCCGTGGTCGCCTCGACGTGGCTCGCGGTGAGCATCGGCGCGATCCCCGTCGCGCTGCCGCAGACCTGGGGCATCGTCGCCGACCGGCTCGTGCCCGGCCTGGTGCCGCGCACCTGGACGCCGGTGCAGGAGCAGATCGTGTGGGACTTCCGGCTGCCGCGCGCGCTGCTGGCGCTGCTGGTCGGGGCCGGGCTGGCGGTGGTCGGCGCGGTGCTGCAGGCCCTGGTGCGCAACCCGCTGGCCGATCCGTTCCTGCTCGGCATCTCCTCCGGCGCGTCGTTCGGGGCGGTTCTCGTGCTGATCCTCGGCATCTCGACGCTGGGCGGGCTGCCGCTGTCGGCCGCCGCCTTCGCCGGCTCCCTGCTGGCGCTGGGCCTGGTGTACGCGCTGGCCCAGCGTTCGGGACGGATCACGCCGTCGCGGCTGGTGCTGGCCGGTGTGGCGCTGGCCTACCTCTTCCAGGCCCTCTACAGCTTCGTGCTGCAGCAGGCGCAGAGCGGCCGGGCGGCCCAGCAGGTGCTGTTCTGGCTGATGGGCAGCCTGGGCGGGGCCCGGTGGGAGATGTTGCCGCTGCCGGCCGTCGCGCTGGCCGGGGGGCTGGCGTACCTGCTGCTGCAGCACCGGCGGCTCAACGCGCTCAGCGCCGGCGAGGAGACCGCCGTCTCCCTCGGCGTGAACGTGCACCGGCTGCGGCTCACGCTCTTCGTGCTCACCTCGCTGCTGGTCGGCGTCCTGGTGGCCACCAGTGGCGCGATCGCGTTCGTGGGGCTGATCGTGCCGCACGCGGCCCGCCTGCTCGTGGGGGCCGACCATCGCCGGGTGCTGCCGGTCACGGCGCTGCTCGGCGCGGCCTTCCTGCAGCTCGTGGACATCGCGGCCCGCACCGTCAACGCGCCGCAGGAGCTGGCGCTCAGCATCGTCACCGCGCTGTTCGGTGTGCCGTTCTTCCTGTGGCTGCTGCGCCGCCGCTCGGTCGATCGGGCGGTGACCGTCGCATGAGGCTCGACCTGAGCGGCGTCTCGGTGCGCCTCGACGACCGTCCGATCGTGCACGAGGCCGGGCTGCGGGTGGACGACGGCGAGTTCGTGGCCCTGGTCGGCCCGAACGGCTGCGGCAAGTCCACCCTGATGCGGACGATCTACCGCGCGCTGCGCCCCTCGGCCGGCCTCATCACCGTGGACGGCGACGACGTGCACGGCCTGTCCTGGCGGGAGTCCGCCCGGCGCACCGCCGTGGTGGCCCAGGAGACGCCCGCCGAGCTGGACTTCACCGTGGGCGAGGTCGTGCTCATGGGCCGCACGCCGTACCGGCTGGAGGGTCAGGCGGACGCGGAGCGGTGCGCGCGGGCGCTGGAGCGCGTCGGCCTGACGGACGGTGCGGACCGGGTCTACGCGACCCTGTCCGGCGGCGAGAAGCAGCGCGCCCTCATCGCCCGCGCCCTGGTGCAGGAGACCCGCCTGCTGCTGCTCGACGAACCCACCTCCCACCTGGACGTCCGCCACCAGTTGGAGATCCTGCACCTGGTCAGGGAGCTGGGCGTGGCCACGCTGGCCGTCCTGCACGATCTCAACCAGGCCGCGGCGTTCTGCGACCGCCTGTACGTCATGAGCGCCGGCCGCGTGCTCGCCGGCGGCCCGCCCGGGCAGGTCCTCACCCCCGAGCTGATCTCCGAGGTGTACGGCGTGCGCGCCGTGCGGCGCACCCAGCTCGTCTTCGAACGGCTGGAAGAGCGATGAGTTCTCAACGGGCCGGCGGCTGTTCGACGTCGTCGACGGGCCCCTCGGGTGGAACGAGAAGATGGGCTTCGGCGCCGCCGTTCTTCGTGGTCACCCACGAGCCGCCGCGCGAGGTGCGACTGGCGCGGGAGCTGGGGCTGCGTTTCACGTTCGCCGGCGCTCTGGTGTCCGCGATCGAGCAGGCCCGTGCCGCCGCGACCGGCGGCGACGTCGTGATCATGGGTGGTGGCGACGTCCGCCTCGTGTACGAGCGGGCCGGCGACGCGTGACCGCCGGACGGCCGCCCGGGGCGGGCGGCCGTCCGTGCCCCCGCCGCTCACACCGCGCGCTCACGGACGTTGACCAGGCGGGCGCCGAGCGCGCGGGCGCCGATCACCATGGCCGCGGCGGCCAGGACGATGTCCTTGAAGATGTACTGCGCCTCCAGCGTGGGCGCGCCGGGGAACAGGTTGGTGAAGAACAGCGCGTACGGTGCGAAGAACCCGGCCAGCGCGCCCGTCATCACCACCAGCCCGGTCTTCAGCAGCTTGCCGGTCACCAGCGTGAGGCCGATGAAGACCTCCATCGCCGCGATCACGGCCTGGGCGGCGTAGCCCGACAGCAGGCCCAGGGACAGCCGCTCCAGCGTGGCCACCGAGAGCGCCTCCGCGGGGCTGACGCCCGGGAAGAACTTGAGCGTGCCGAAGGCCACGAAGACCAGCCCGAGGCTGACCCGGAGGATGTCGATGCTGTTGCGGGCCAGCCAGCCGGCCAGCTTGGAGATCATGGATTCGATGGTGGCGGTCATGTCGTGCTCCCCTGTCGATGTCGTCTCGTGCTGCTTCAGCCTCGCGAAATCGGCGGCGGGGAACATCGGGCCGGAGGAGGCACCTGGGATACGTCTTCGCGGGTACGCCGGGGCCCGCGCGTACGCCCGCGGGCCTCGGGAACCCTCCCTAGGGGACGGCCCGCACCACGTCGGAGCGCGGCCGGGCGTACTCCGGCGGATGTATCAGGAGGCGGTGCGCGTCCATTGCTGGTTCGTGCCGGTGCCGCAGGTGTACTGCTGGATGTCGGCGCCGTCGGCGGTGGAGGCGCCGGTCACGTCGAGGCACTTGCCGCTGTGGCGGGCGCGGAGCTGGAAGTAGGAGCCGGTGGCGGTCCACTGCCACTGCTGGTTGGCGCCGGTGCCGCAGGCGTACTGGACGACGTTCGCGCCGTCGGCCGTGGAGGCGCCGGCCACGTCGAGGCACCTGCCGCTGTTCTGGCTGATCAGGCGGTAGTAGCCGCCGCCGGCGTCCTGGAAGAGCCATTTCTGGTTGCCGCCGCCGTTCCACGGGTACTGCTTCACCTCCGCGTTGTCCGCCGTGGACGCGCTGACGACGTCCATGACCTTGCCGCTGTGGCGGGCGGTGATCCGGTAGTACGGGACCGTGGCGTCCAGGCCCCAGGAGTAGCGCAACTGGTCGCGGCCGGAGGCGTTGGTCGTGGACAACGACAGGGCGGTGCCGGAGCCGTTGACGGTCTGCAGCCGGTACGGGTCGTTGGGCCGCACGCCCGGCCAGTAGACGGTGCCCAGTTGCAGGGCACGGGCCTCGGCCGCGACCCCGCGGACGAACGCGACGAAGCTGTCCCCCGCGCCGGGCACGTCGTAGTCGCGGCCGTCGGTCATGGGCGCGCCCCATTCGGTGACGACGACGCGGGCCGCGTAGCCGCCGACGCTGGTGCGCAGGGCCTCCCGCCAGGAGTCCTCGGTGGTGCGGCTGCTGTCGAAGAACTGGTAGATGTGCCGCGAGATCAGGGTGCCGTCGAACCGGCTGTCCGAGCCGATCGTGGTGAGCCGCTGGTTGTAGCCCGCGCCGCTGATGATGACCCGGCCGCGGGGGACGCCCGGATAATTGCCCAGCCATTGGGCGGCCAGGTTCTTCCAGTCGGCGTCGCTGTAGGCGTACGGCTCGTTCATCGGCTCGAAATGGACGAGGGCGGTGCTGCCGTACTTGGTGACGATGGTCTGCCACATCGCCCAGAACTGGTTGAGGTCGTCCACGGCGCCGTTGCGGGAGCTCGCGCTCTCCCAGTAGCTCAGGATGACTTTCATGCCCTTGGCGACGGCCGTGTCGATGACGCCGGTGTAGGAGTTCCAGTACGCGCCCGTGACGGTGGCGTGGTTGACGGGGAGGCGGACGGTGTTCGCGCCGAGGTTGGCCTGGAAGCCGGACAGGACGCGGTCGGCCTTGGCCTGCGTCGTCGCGTAGCTGTCGGAGGTGCTCAGGCCGCCGAGGACGAGCACGCCGTCCACGAAGTTGTCGCGCTCGTCGGCCCAGTTGACGCCCCGGAAGTCGGTGGTGGCGGCGAGCGCCGGGGTGGTGCCGGGCAGGGTCAGGGCGGCTGCGGCGAGGAGCACGGCGGCGGCCGAGCACAACCGTTTCACGTTCACGATCGATCACCTCTGTTAGCGCTAACATTCTGTCGCGGCGAATCCCCCGATGGTTCGGCGTATTACGGGTTGCGTGTCGAGAGTGTTGACTCTTACCCCGGCCTTGTCAACAGTGTCAGGAGCCGGACGGGATGATCAGCGGTTCGCCGTTGGCGCGGACGTTCCTGAGCACCAGGCCCTCCACGTGCTCCACCACGCTCGGCGTCGCGATCGTGCCGAAGTCGACGTCGGCCAGCGTGACGCCACGGATGGGCGCGTCGGCGTACCCGCGCAGGTTGAGCGCCCGGTTGGCGGTGCGCACGGTCACGTCGCGCACGTCGATCCCGCCCACCACGGGGTTGAAGCCGTGGCCCGGCCCCTCCTCGTAGTTGAAGTTGACGTCGATGACCGACCCGCCGACCTGGCCGATCTGCAGGTCGCGGGCGTGGAAGCCGTCGATGAACCCGCCGCGCACGGAGTTCGTCTTGAACCGCAGCGCGATGTCCAGGTTGGGGCTGGACATGGTGCAGTCCCTGATGAAGACCTCGCGCACGCCGCCGGACATCTCGCTGCCGATCGTCATGCCGCCGTGCCCGTCGCGGAAGGTGCAGCCCTCGACGACGATGTACTCGCTGGGCACGTTCACCCGGCGGCCGTCGGCGTTGCGTCCCGACTTGATGGCGACGCAGTCGTCGCCGGTGTCGAACGTGCAGCCCTGGATCACCACCATCCGGCTGGACTCGGGGTTGCAGCCGTCGTTGTTCGGGCCGTGCGAGCGGACCGTGACGTCGCGGACGAGCACCCGCTCCGACAGCGTGGGGTGGATCTCCCACATCGGCGAGTTGACGATCGTGACGCCCTCGATCAGCACGTTGCGGCACCGGTAGGGCTGGATGAAGGACGGGCGCAGGTAGCCGCCCTCGCCGTACACCCGCTGCTCGACCGGCGTCCCCTGCTCGGCCTGGGCGAACAGCGCGGCCCTGGCCTCGGCCTGGCGCGGCTCGCCCGGCTCCCAGCCGTGGTCGCCCGAGCCCTTCCACGGCCACCAGTGCTCGTCGTCCGCCTGCCCGTCGAGCACGCCGGAGCCGGTGACCGCGATGTCGTGCTGGCCGTGGGCGTAGATCAGCGGCGAGTAGTTGTACAGCTCGACGCCCTCGAACCTGGTCAGCACCGCCGGCAGGTACGCCTTCGGGTCGGTGCTGAACAGCAGCGTGGCGCCCGTGGTCACGTGCAGGTCCACGTTGCTCAGCAGGTGGATCGCGCCGGTCAGGTAGCGTCCCTCGGGCACGTCCACGTGGCCGCCGCCGGCCGCGTGACACGCCTCGATGGCGGCGCGTAAGGCCGCCGTGCAGTCCGTGCTCCCGTCCCCGACGGCGCCGAATTTCCTGATGTCGAAGCGGCGGTGCGGGAACCTCGGCCCGCGCACCTTGGCCACGACGCGGTTGGCGGCGGCCCACGGATCGGCGGACGCCCCCGCGGTCCCCGACCCGAGGACCGGGACGGCGAAGGCGGAGGCTGCCATGGCCAGCATGGCGTCGCGGCGGCTCAGCATGGACGGATCTCCCTACCCGCTCGGAACATCCCGGATGATATGCCGACCCATTGCAGTGATCTAGAGGGAAACGAGACATCACCCCAGGAACAGCACCGCAACCGTTTGCATCATCGCGTCCGGCGCCGGGCGTACCCGAGCAGCAGCAGGAGCGCGGCCACGGCGGTGAGCGGCGCGACGGCGGCGGCGGAACCCGGCCCGCTCGTCGCGGCGAGCGCGTTCACCATCGCTCCAGAATGCCCTCGGTCGGTTTATCACTAATTCGGTAGGTTATGCTGGTTTTGCCGCCGCGGTTCGCCCTGCGCGCTCCGGGAACGGTGACATCATCACCCGCGGGGCCGACCTGTTCACCTCGCACACCCTCGTCATCATGAGCAAAGGACGCATCGTGCAAACCGGAACCAGCCCGCGGCCCCGCACCGGCCCCGGGCCCGACGACGCCCGCCGGTCGCCGGCTCAGGCCACGGAGCGGGTGCGATGAGGCTCGGCTTCTTCACCCGGGTGCTCGACGACGCGCCGCCCGCCGAGCGTTACCGGCTGGCCACCGAGCAGATCCGGCACGCCGAGGCGTACGGGTTCGACAGCGCGTGGGTCGCGCAGCACCACTTCGACGGCGAGGAGGGCGGGCTGCCCGCGCCGCTGGTGTTCCTGTCCCAGGTCGCGGCCCGTACCGAGCGCATCAGGCTCGGCACCGGCATCATCACGCTGCCGCTGGAGCACCCGGTGCGGGTGGCCGAGGACACCGCCGTGCTCGACCTGCTGACCGGCGGGCGGCTGGAGGTGGGCGTGGGCGGCGGGGGCACGCCGTCGTCGTTCGCGGCGTTCGGGCACGACAGCGCCGAGCGCGCCGCCCTGTACGCCGAGCACCTGTGGGTGCTGCGCCGCGCCTGGGCGGGCGAGGACCTCGGCGGCGGCAACCGGCTGTACCCGTCCGCGTCCCGGCTGCTCGACGCCGTGTGGGAGGCCACGTTCTCGGTGCCGGGCGGGGCCAGGGCGGGGCGGGCCGGCCACGGGCTGATGTTGTCGCGCACCCAGCCCAGGCCCGCCGAGCAGCCGCAGGCCACGCTGGCCGACCTGCAGATCCCGATCGTCGAGGCGTACGAGGAGAGCCTGCCGGCCGGCGTCGCGCCGCGCGTCATGGCCTCGCGGACCGCGTTCGTGGCCGACAGCCGCGCCGAGGCGCTGCACTACGCCGAACTCGGCCTCGGCCGCCGCCGCCTGCCGTTCGAACTGCCCAGCAGCGACCTCGACAGCCGGATCACCGCCTTCGACGTGCATCTCGGCACGCCGCAGGACGTCATCGAGAGCCTGCTGGCCGACCCCACGCTGGAGCGGGCGACCGACGTCGTCTTCCAGGTGCACTCGGTGGACCCGCCGCACCCGCTCGTCCTGCGCTCCATCGAGTTGCTGGCGACCGAGGTCGCGCCCGCGCTGGGCTGGCTCCCCTCGGCGGGGGCGCGCACCACCTGATGCGGCGTTTGCGGGACAGCGGCGGTTGTGGTGCATTTGTCGGGTGGCAGGGAAGATCCCGCCCGGCCGCGTCCCGCTGACGGAGCAACTGTGATCAACGTACTGATCGTGGACGACCACGCCGTGGTCCGGGCCGGGCTGCGCCTGCTGCTCGACACCGGGCCCGGCCTGACCACCGTGGGCGAGGCCGCCGACGGGCTGGAGGCGGTACGGCAGTCGCACGCGCTCCGGCCCGACGTGGTGCTGATGGACCTGCACCTGCCCGGCATGGACGGCGTGGCGGCCACGGAACGCATCGTCACCGAACTGCGGGACACGAAGGTGCTGGCGTTGAGCACGTTCGACCTGGAGGAGCACGTGGTGGCGGCGCTGCGGGCGGGAGCGTCGGGCTTCCTGCCCAAGGACGTCTCGCCGGAGGAGCTGATCGACGGCATCAGGATCGTGCACCGGGGCGAGGCGACGGTGGCACCCCGGCTGCTGGCCGGGCTGATCGGCAGGTTCGTCCGGCCCGCGCGACCGGGCCGGGTGGCGCTCCCGCCGGAACTGGACGGGCTCAGCGAGCGGGAGCGGCAGGTGCTCGAACTCATCGCGCGCGGGCTGTCCAACCAGGAGATCGCCGGTGAGACCGGGCTCGCGGTCTCGACGGTGAAGAACCGGGTGAGCGACCTGTTCGCCAAGCTGGGCCTGCGCGACCGGGCCCAGGCGGTCATCGTCGCCTACGAGGCGGGGCTGGTGACCCCCGGCGACCAGCACCGCTGAGCCCGGACGCCGCCTCAGCCCTGGTGCGCGAGGGCGGCGGCGACCGTGTCGGCCGTCGGCGCGGCACCCGTCACCCGGCCAGCGCGCCGCGCAGCCGGCCCGCCTCCTTCACCAGGCGGGACTTCGGCGGCCGGGACGCCACCTCCGCCAGGCCGGGGATCTCGCCGCGCGCCCCGGCGCGGGTGGCGAGGTCCGTCGCCAGCGCCAGCAGATCGCTCAGCCCGTGGACGCGCGCGCCGGACGGCAGCAGCCGCGGCAGCAGCTCCGCCAGCACCGGCCACACCGCCCGCGCCCCCACCGTCACCGAGGCGTCCCGCAGCGCGGACGCCAGGCGGGAGGCCACCGGCACCGTCAGCTCCCCGAGGGCCGCGGCCAGCCGCGCCGGGTCAAGTTCCCCGCGCGAGACCATGACGACCAGCGCGTCCACCGCGGCCGCCCGGTGCTCGCGGCCGTTCTCGTTCAGTCCCCCGGCCAGCGCGCGGTGCGTCGCCTCGCCCTTGCGGCCGGGGAGCGACGCGAGCCGTTCCAGGGTCCGGCAGTCCATGCGCGCGCCGGAGCGGCGTGCCACGTACCACGCCCATTCGGCCTGGACGTCCGGGTCGCACGGGAGGTCCTCCGGGCGGCAGGCGAACACCGAGCGGGCGTGGACGGGGCTGCGCCCCTCGGTGGCGGCGGGTCCGGCCAGCAGGGTGGCGAACGGTTCGGGGTAGGCGGCCGGATCCGCGTCCCGTCCGCCGGTGCGGAGGCGGTCGGCGAGGCGGCGTCCCGCGGGCGAGGTCAGCGCGCCGGCCGCCGCCCGCACGTCGGGATCGTCCTGGGGCACGACCCGCAGCAGCGCCTGCGCCAGGTCCACCGGGCCGGGCTCGGCCGCCAGCCGCTCGTACGCGGCGATGCGCGCGACGAGTTCGGCCGCCGCCACCGTGCCGTCGTCGTGTGTGGCGGTGGCCAGCGGGAACGGCGTCGTGACGCCCTCCTGGAGCCGGCCGATCAGTTCCCGGCCCCGGACCTCGACCATGGTATTGAAGATCGACCCCCTGCTCGGACACGGCACCCCGCACACAACCGCCGCCACCCCCAGGAGGTTCCACGGTTCGTGCCCGGCCTGCGAGAACCACTCGAGGTGATCGGCGATCCCCGCCCGCAGCGCGGTCGCGAGCCTCTCGCGGTCCTGGTGGGCGTGCCGGATCAGGCGGTCCAGCAGGGCGTCCTCGAACGGGCCGTCGTCCTGGTGGCGGCGCCACCAGACGCGCAGGGCCGCGGCGGCGTCCTCGGGGGTGTCGTCCTGCGGGAGTTCCAGCCGCGCCGCCGTCGGCGGCGGGGGCGGGGCGAGGTCGGGCTCGCGCTCCGGGAGCGCGGACGGCTCGGGAGCCTCGGCGCTGCGCGGCAGATGGCGGGCGATCAGCCGCTCGACCCGCTCCCGCAGCGCCGCGTCCTCCAGCGTGTCCCGTGCCTCCGCCAGCACCGGGACCGCGGCGCCCGCCGTCTCGGGCTCCTGCCGGACGACCCGGTCCAGCCAGCTCAGTTGGGCCCGGACGAGCTTCTTCTCCGGGCGCAGCAGCACGTCGCGCGACACCTCGACGACGCGGGCGGGCGTCAGCACCTCGCCGAGCACCCGCTGCGCGTGGGCGGCGACGGTGGACGGGCCGTCCAGCAGCAGCCGGACGTAGTCGTCCGCGTACTTCGCGCACTCCTGCACCGGGGGCGCGAGCCGCTCCAGCGTCCACAGCCGGAACCGGACGTCCGCGGTCGCTCCGGTGCCGCGGACCAGCGCGGCGAGCACGGCGTCGTGGAGGCGGGCGGCGTCGAGGGTGCCGTCGGTGGCGAGGGCCGCGAGCGCGGCCGGCCAGGAGTCGTCCGGGTCGTCGCCGGAGTACGGCCGCAGCTCCGTGTAGCCCTGCGACCCGTCGATCTCGAACAGGCGGTGGACGAGGGGCCGCAGGAACGGGTCATCCGCCAGGACGACGGCGAGCGGGCGATCGTCCCAGGTCGGCGGGGTGGTGTCGATGTTGTACCGGCCGGCCGTCTCCCTGGCCCACGTGAGGACGAACGCGTCCGTGGTCGGGACGGCGCAGCCCGAGCGCCGGATCAGCTCGACGACCAGGTGGTAGTAGGGCAGTTCGCCCTCGTCGAGGCGGGCGGCGGCGAGCCGGCGGACGAGCTCGGCCTGGAAGGCGGCGTCGCGGGTATCGGGCCCGTCGGCGAACAGGCAGGCGATCAGGGACGCGTCGGGCCGCCAGCCCGGGATGCTGGTGACCCGGGTCTTACCCGTGAGCAGCCACTCGGCGACGGCCGGGGCAGTGGCCAGGCACCCCGCGCCGGCGAGCTGCACCGCGATGCGGCGCGGGTCGTCGTAGGTCCACAGGGTGATCCTGCTGAGGGCGGCGCGGGCGGCCTTCAGCGCGGGAACGGCGGCGCGGCGCTCGTCCTCGGTCATGGCGGCCAGGGCGTCGGGGACGGCGCGGTAGTCGCCGTCGTCGATGAGGGTGAACAGCGGGTGGTCGGACATGGTGGGCGCGCTCTCCTGTGCGGTGGTTCGGGTCGGTGGGTGGTGCTGGATCGAGGCGATGCGGTACGCGCGAGGCGGGCCGGACAGGCTGGCCGAGCGGGCGGGATGCTCGGTCAGCGGTTCTGGGTCGTTCCGGTGTCGCCGGGGGTGGTCGGCCCGGTCTCCGTGGCGCCCGCGATGCGTACGGCGAGGGCGTGGCTGCAGGGCCCGCGGCGGCCCTCGTGCTCGGCCCACCACTGGCACGTGCACGCCGGCACCCCCCGCGTGGTTCCGGCCTCGCCCCGCACCCGGTGCGTGCGCCCTTCGGCCGTCGTGACCTGCGCGAGGCCCGGACCGAGGCCGCGCACGCCGCCCGCGGCGACGATCGCGCGGGCGGCCCGCAGCCGCGGGTTGTGGTGCTCGGCCCGGCCGGGGACGAACGGCAGCTCGCGGTGGAAGAACGCGTCCGCGGCGAGGTCGTGGCCCACCCGGCCGTCCGCCCCGAGGCGGGTGAGCGCGGCGCGGGTGCGCTCGACCGTCAGCCCCGCCTCGGCGGCCAGCCCGGCGGTGTCGATCCGGGCGTCCCAGGCGAGCAGGACGGACAGCAGCTCGGCATCGGCCTCGACGTCGGGCCCGGCGAGATCGTCCAGCACCGCTCCCTCCCCCGAGAACCCGCGGCCCGTCTCGGGCGACAGCGTGAGCGTCAGCCGGAGACCACCCGGGAGGGACAGCTCCCACGCCGCGGCCTGCGCAGGGCTGCGGGCGGTCACCGGCGGCCCGTAGAGGCGCAGGCCGCGGGCGTGGCGCAGCACCCGGCGCAGCGCGGTGAGGCGCTGCGGCCCGGGCAGGCACACGGCCCCCGGCACGGGCCTGGACGTGCCGCGCAGCCGCCCGTGGCCGGCGACGACCCACTCCGCGCCGCGCGAGGCGTTGCCGGACCCGGCCCTCGGGAGGGTGCGCAGGAAGCGCAGCGCCTCGGCGGCGGACAGCTCGGCGCGCAGGCCGAACCGGGAGGTGATGACCGAGGTCTCGGCGAAGCCCCGGATCCAGCGGTCGGGCAGCGGGACCTTCTTCTCGACGATGCGCTCGCCGCCGGTCCGGACGGCGAGCTCGTCGGGCCCGACGGTGAGGCCGAGCGGCTCACGGGCGGTCAGCCGTCCGAGGGCGTCCCGCAGCGGGAGGTTGACGTCGACGTTCGTGGTGCCCCGGCCGACCTGCCCGCCGTCCAGCCCGTCCGGGGGCACGTCCAGCCGGGCGTGCACGCCGCAGCAGCCGGAGAACGACTCGAACCGCAGCCGGCCGCCCCCGGCCGTGACCACGGGATCGAGGCTGGCGCTCCCGCTCAGCCGGGGGTCGTGGTAGCGGGCGGACGCCACGTCGGCGACGGCGAGCAGCGCCGCGGCGGACACCTCGGGCTCGGTGAGGGCCCCGTCGAAGAAGCGGGGGTTCGCGGCGGCCCCGGCCGGGGTGCGTCCCCCGCAGGTCTGCAGGGCGAGGACGTGCACGGCGGCGTCCAGGGCGGACGGGGCGCGGTAGGTGTACGTCGTGGTGGCTGCGATCATGTGACGGAACCCTAAACCCGGGGTCCGACATCCCCCTGCTCGTGATCGCGACCCCGGCGAGCGGGTGCGCCGCCGGTCACCCCGTCAGCAGAAGCCGACCCAGTAGAACCGGAAGCCGTCGGCAGCGTCGGAGTTGAGGTTGGCGAGCCACCATTTCTCCCCCTTACGCACGGGAATCGTGTAACAGGACGGACTCCCCTTGATGTTCACCGCGATGGTCGACCCTTGACTCCATTCCTCTCTCATCACGAAGATGTACGGCTCGCTGCTGCCGTAGCTTCCTTGATAGGTGTTCTCGACAACCAGGATCCCGTCATGATCTACATGGACGTAATCCGTGCCACCGCCGCTGAACTCGGGTTCCAGCCGCACGGCCTCCTCGAACAAGGCCGACAGGTTGGCCTTTCCGAAAACCGTCGCATCATGGTCGACCTGGAGGTTGCTTCGGGCATAGAGGTCGCCGCGCGCGGTCGTGCTGCCGGAGACGTCGAGTGCGGACCGCGCGGTCAGGTCGCCGTTGACGATCAATCCGTTGGAGCCGACGGTCGTGAGCTTGTTCGCCACCTTCAGGTCATCGAGGGTGGGGTCGGTGATGGTGACGGTGAGGGTGGCGCACCGGTAGCTCGTCTCGAAACCGGTGGTCACGGACGCCCTGAGCGTCAGGGTGGTGTCGTTGACGATCGTGCTGCCCGCCAGCGTGCAGGACGTGGCGGTGCCTTCGTAGAGGGTCGTGCCGAAGCCGTCGTAGAGCTGGAATTCGCTGCCGTTGCTCTCCCAGGTGAGCAGGATTTCCGCCCCGGTCCTGAACTTCGTCCGGGGAACGGTCGGCTTGTCCGGCGCGCCGGACAGGAAGTTGTGCAGGTAGAAGGCGGGTTCCGCGGTGTCCCAGGTCAGGTCCTGCGGTGTCTTTCTGGCGTATTTCCCGCTGGTGGTGCCGGAGGTCTCGGTGGCCGGGCAGGTGAGGATGCTGCCGGGGGTGGCGGCGAGATCGCCGCTGATGCTGATGGTCAGCGGGGTGTCGATGAGGTCGAACCCGGGAATGGGCGGGGCCTGGAAGACGACGTGGTAGTAGTTCGTCGCCGGGGCGAGGCCCAGTTCCCGTCCGGTCTTCACCTGGGCGGACGCGATGCTCCATTTCCCGCTGATCGAGGACCGCGGGTTCTCGGTGAAGTACGCGCCGCCGTCGTCGGGCGCGCTGACCGGCACGGCGACGTCGAGCTTGTCGCAGTAGACGTTCTGACCGGCCGGGCTGGAGACGGTGATGTCGATCGCGTTGGCACCCGGTTTGTCGGGGGTGCCCGCCTGGAGCGGCGCGGTGCTGGTGCTGTAGCGCAGCAGAGGGGCATCGGACATGGGCATGGCCTCCTGGGAGCGAGCCGGCGGTGCGCCCCCGGCCCCGGCCGGAGACGCACCACAAAGATCAACTCCTTGATCCAATCGCCCGCCATTGGAGCGTGACAAGAACCCCGAAGAGCCTACAAAGGGGCAATTCGGTAACACTCTCCGTGTCTTGACACGCCCCCGAGACCGACGAACCTCCACACCGCGAAGCCCTGGATCCGCGACCCGCAGGCGACCACCGAGGCACGCCGAACGGTCAGGCCCTACGGGGCCGGGAAGGCACCGAGCTGCCGCAGCACGGACAGAACGTCGACGACCGCCCAGGTCTCGGCGACCTGCCCGTCGGCGAAGCGGACGATCAGGGTCTCCTGGTACGTGACCGTCTTGCCGGTCGGCGCGATGCCCATGTACTCGCCCTGCTGGGTCCCGGTGACCGTGTTCCTGGTGACCACCTTGTCCCCCTCCGCGATCACGTCCTCGATGTGCACGTCGAGGTCGGGGAAGGCGCGGTCGAGCGCCGCCAGCACCTCCTTCATCGACTGCCTGCCCGTCGTGGCGAGGGGCAACGGCGTGTGGATCAGCACGTCCGGGTGGATGATCTCGTCGATCGTCCTGGAGATGACGTCCGCGTCGCCGGTGCTGACGGCGTCGTGGAAGCGCCGCAGCGCCGCCTTGTTGGTCGCGACTTCGGTGGTGGTCATGTGATCGCTCCTCAGATCGAAAATCGAGTCGTACGTCGCAGTGCCGGCCCGGCGTCCGGTCACCAGCCGTAGGGGCCGAACCGCCCCCAGGCGACGAGCGCGCAGAGCACGAGCAGGACGCCGGGCGCCGCCAGCCCGGACAATTCCTTCCTGCGCAGGTGCAGGGCCCCGGCCAGCAGCATCATGATCGCCAGCCCGGTCGCGGCGATCGGCGTCAGGACGGGCGCGACCCCGGTGGCGGCCGGCACGATCAGCCCGATCGCGCCCAGCAGTTCCAGCACGCCGATGGACCGGACGGCCGTGCCGGAGAACATGTGCGTCCACAGATACTTGCCGGCCAGTGCGTCCATGGGCTGACGGATCTTCTCCAGGCCGGACATGGCGAACATGGCGGCGAGGATCGCCTGGACGATCCACAGGAACACGTTCATGGAGGCGTCTCACCTGTCGCGTCGAGGTTCGGGGCGTCCCGTCGCCGCTCGGGCGGAAGGCCGGGAGGTTTGTCGTTCATGTCCAGGTGACGAACGGGCCTCCGCCGGGGGGACAGCCGGCTCAGAGCTGTTCGAGCCGCCGGGTCAGGAAGCGCCGCTCGGGGGTCGAGGCGGCCAGTTCGAGGGCGCGCCGGTAGGCCGTCCGGGCCTCGGCGGCGCGGCCCAGCCGCCGCAGCAGTTCCCCGCGCGTCGAGTGGAAGTACAGGTAGCCGTCGAGCTCGAGGCCGTCGACGGCACGCAACGCGGCGGCGGGATCGCCGGCCTGGGCGACCGCCACGGCCCGGTTCAGCTCGACCACCGCCGAACCGGTGAGGCCGACCAGCCGCCGGTACAACTCGGCGACCTGCGGCCAGTCGATCCGCTCACGCGCCTGGAGCGAGGCGATGGCGGCCTGCACGACGTACGCGCCGCGCCCGCCCAGCTCCATCGCCCGGTCCAGCACCGCCCGCCCGTCCGCGATCTGCCGCTGGTCCCACAACGAGCGGTCCTGATCGTCGAGCAGGACGAGATCATCACCGGAGAAGCGGGCCCGCCGCCGCGCGTGGTGGATCATCATCAGCGCCAGCAGCCCGTGTGCCTCCGGCTCGCGCGGCATCAGCCCGGCCAGCACCCGCCCCAGCCGGATGGCCTCGGCGCCCAGGTCGACCCGGCCGCTGTAGCCCTCGTTGTAGATGAGGTAGACGACCGCCAGCACCGCGTCGAGCCGTTCGGGCAGGCGATGCGCGCCCGGGACCGCGAACGGGATCCCGGTCGCCTTGATCTTGGCCTTCGCGCGGGTCAGGCGCCGCTTCATGGTCTCCTCCGAGACCACGAACGCGCGGGCGATCTCCGCCGTCTGGAGGCCGCCGAGGGCCCGCAGCGTGAGCGCCACCTGCCCCTCCAGCGGCAGCGCCGGATGGCAGCAGGTGAAGATCAGCTCAAGCCGCTCGTCCTTGATCAGGGTGTCGTCGAACTCGTCCACGATGGCCTCCGGCGCCGGCAGCAGGTGGATCTTCTGGGCCAGGGTGCGTTCCCGGCGGATCCGGTCGATCGCCCGGTTGCGGGCCGTCGTCACCAGCCAGGCGCCCGGAGTGTCCGGCGCACCCGAGGCCGGCCAGCGCTCCGCCGCGATGGCGAACGCCTCCTGCGCCGCCTCCTCGGCCCGGTCGAAGTCACCGAGGAACCCGACCAGCGAGGCCAGCACCCGGCCCCACTGGTCGCGGAACACCTCCTCCAGCACGCTCAGAGCCGCACCACCGGCCTGACCTCCACGGTGCCGCCGAAGCGCAGGGCCGGGACGCGCGCCGCCAGTTCGAGCGCCTCGTCCAGGTCGGCGGCCTCGATCAGGCAGAAGCCGCCCAGCACCTCCTTGGTGTCGGCGAACGGGCCGTCGGTCATCAGCGTCCGGCCGCCGGACAGGCGCACACAGGTCGCCATCTCCGCGGGCTGCAACTGCGCGGCGCCGACGTAGCGCTCGTCGCCGGCCATCGCGACGTACTCGGCGTACGACGCCTCACGCTCCTCGTCCGACGACGTCTCCAGGTAGCCGGGCTCGGCGTAGATCAGCAGGGCGTACTGCATCCCAACCTCCAGGGCAGTGGGCTCTCACCAGCACGACGAACGAGCGGCCGCGCGGGGGACACCGCCGTCCGCTGCCAATGTAACGACTTTCCCGCCCCCGGCTCCGTGCGGCGCCTGTCAGGCGTGCGCGGGAGCCGGCCGTGCGGGAGCGGGGTGGGCGAAGTCGGGATGGGCGAAGTCCCTCTCCCGCAGCGACGCCAGCCTGCGCTGCCACGGCACGAACAACCAGGAGATCACCGGCAGCTTGAGCAGCCGCATCAGCGCCCTGCGCCACAGGAGTTCCACCCGGCTGATCGGGATGAACAGGCTGCGCATCCGCATCCCGTTGTCCTGGAGGTCGTCGATGGCCGGGCGCAGCCGCCGCTCCCACCGCTCCAGCGCCCCGGGCACGTCGCGGGGGTGGCGGGCCAGCATGGTGCCCAGCAGATCGGCGCCGGCCAGCCCGGCCGAGACGCCCATCCCCGCGTACAGGGTCACGCACCAGGCCGCGTCGCCCACGAGCACCACCCGGCCGCGCTGCCAGCGGTCCATGCGCACCTGCTCGACGGAGTCGAACAGGACGTCGTCGGCCGACTCCACCGCGTCCAGCGCCGCGCCCAGCGCCCGCCCCGTCGGCTCGGGACCGAACACCTCCCGTACCCTTGCCGCCATCGGCCGGGTGAACTCGGCCGCGACGTCGTCGGTGCGGTAGCTCAGCAGCAAGGTGGGCGGCCGGTCCTCGAACGGGAAGGTCCACATCGACCGTCCTGGCTCCATGAGGACGACGCCGTCGCTCTGCTTGTGACCGGGCAGCGCACCGGGCAACTGGCAGGCCACCGCCATGCAGTTCGTCGGCCGCAGGTACCTCTCGTCGGGCCCGAACACCAGCCGCCGCACCGTGGAGCGCAGTCCGTCCGCGCCGACGACCAGGTCGAACCGCTCGGTGACCGGCCGTCCGCCGGCGGTGGCCAGCGTCACGTCGGCCCCCTCGGCGTCCTGCTCGATCCTGGTCGGCACGGTGGCGTAGCGGATCTCGACGTCGGACGGCAACGCGGCGAACCCGGCCTTCTCCACATCGCCCCGTGTCATCAGCCACGGCCGGCCGGGAAAGTCCTTGAAGCTCCATCCGGGCCGCCGCCTGCCGGTGCGGTCGATGTCGTAGCTGGCGCCGTCCGAATCCCGGTCGGACAGGCCGTCGAGGATGCCCAGGCGTCCGGCGGCGGCCCGTCCGGCGCCGAACAGCGCGACGAAGTAGCCGCCGGAGCGCCGGGCGGGACTTCGCTCGACGATGACGGGCGTCCACCCGATCTGCCGCAGCCGCACCGCCGTGGCGATGCCGCTGATGCCCAATCCGACCACCAGAGCCCGGCGGCCACCATGGTCAGACGTGTCCATGCTCTCTCCTCACGAGGTCACGAGTTCAGGAGGTCACGAGGTGAAGGGGCGCGGGAGCCGTCAGCCCCACTGTCCCGGCCGGTAGTCGCCGGGGGCGGGCTGCCCGGAGATGACGTTCAGGCGGTTCCAGGTGTTCATCAGGGCGATGTGCGCCACCAGGGCGCCGAGTTGCGCCTCGTCGTAGTGCGCGGCGGCCTTCGACCAGACCTCGTCGGGGACGCCGCCGGCCGCGTCCGCGATGCGGGTGCCCTGCTCGGCCAGTTCCAGTGCGGCCCGCTCGGCCTCGGTGAAGACCGTCGTCTCCCGCCACACCGCGACCATGGTGAGCCGCTCCGGCGTCTCCCCCTCGTGCGCCGCGTCCTTGGTGTGCATCTCGACGCACGGGGCACACCCGTTGATCTGGCTCACCCGCAACGCCACCAGCTCCCGCGTCGCCGCGGGCAGGGGCGAGTCGTGCACGACCTTGCTCGCGGAGACGATGTACTTGCCGAGCTTGCTCGTGACCGGGTTCGCGGTGGTGTCGAGTCGCGCTTCCATGAAGTTCTCCTCTGGCGTGTTCGCTGTCACCCCGACGACGAACGAACCCACTCCAGGGGGACACCGACCCCGTCTAGCCCGCCAGCACGGACCGCACTGACCTGGTCACGATGTCCGCGGCCTCCTCCCGGGCCAGCCGCCCCGCGCGCACCTCGGCCGCCGCCCCGTGCAGGACGTAGTGGACGAGGTTGACCAGCCACTCCAGCGGCAGGTCGGTACGGAAGACGCCCTGGTCACGGCCGCGGCGGACGAGTTCCGTCATGCGTCGCACGGGCTTGTCGTGCAGTTCGCGGACCCGTCCGGCGGGCAGGACCTCCTCGGCCGCGGCCAGCAGCGCGGCGGACTCGGCCACGATCTGCCAGCTCGATGCCAGCAGCCGGTCCATCGCCTCGCGGGCGTTCCCGGTCAGGTCGACCGAGGAGAGCACCTCGTCACCGGCCTTCAGCGCCTCCACCAGCGCGGCGTCGATGAGCTCGGCCCGGGTGCCGAAGTGCCCGTAGAGGGTCATCCGGCCGACGCCCGCGGCCTTGGCGATGTCGTCCGTCTTCGCGTTCGGGTCGGAACTCAGCAGCTTGCGGGCCGCGGTCACGATACGGGCGATGCTGCGCTCGGCATCGGCGCGGCGCTTGGGACGCACGGACGGCTCAACCATGCCACCACTCTAACGCGTATACGCATATACGAGTTATAGTCGAGGCAAAGCTCGTACATGACGTACGAGTTATTGGAACGGAGTCATCGATGAACCAGTCACACGCGCACCCGGCACGGTGGCGCGTCCTCGGCCTGCTCGGCGTGGCCCAGCTCATGCTGATCCTCGACGTCACCGTCGTCGCCATCGCGCTGCCGCACATCGAGACGGAGCTCGGGCTCAGCCGCGAGGCGATGACCTGGACGGTCAGCGCCTACACGCTCACCTTCGGCGGGCTGATGCTGCTCGGCGGCCGGATCTCGGACCTCGTGGGCGCCAAGTGGGTCATGCTCACCGGGCTCCTGGTCTTCACCGCCGCCTCGCTGGCCACCGGCCTGGCGGGATCGGCGGCCCTGCTGGTGGGCGGGCGCATCGCGCAGGGCGTCGGCGCGGCCCTGCTCTCACCCGCCGCCCTGTCGCTGGTGGTGGGCCTGTTCGACGGGGAGGAGCGGAACCGGGCCCTGGGCATCTGGTCCGCGCTCGGCGGCGGCGGGGCCGCCCTCGGCGTCCTGCTCGGCGGCCTGCTCACCGCGGGGCCCGGATGGTCCTGGGTGTTCTACGTCAACGTGCCCATCGGGCTGGTGATCGCCGTGCTGCTCGCCGCCCTCCTGCCGCAGGGGCGGCCCGGGGCCGCCGACCGGCCCCGGCTCGACGTGCTCGGCGCCGTCCTGGTGACGGCGTCCTCCGCGTCGCTCATCTACGCCCTGATCGCCGCCGGCGAGGACGGGTGGCTCACCTGGTTCACCGGCTCGCTGGTGCTGGCCGGCGCGCTCGGTTACGTGCTGTTCGTGGTGTGGCAGCGGCGAGCGCGTTCACCGCTGATGGACGTCCGCCTGCTCGTCCGGCGGCCCGTGGCGACCGGCGCGTTCCTCATCCTGATGGCGACGGCCCTGATGATCGCGGTGTTCTTCCTGGGCACCTTCTACTTCCAGCAGGCCCAGGGCTACGGCGCGCTGCAGACCGGGCTGCTGTTCCTGCCGGTGGCGGTGGCCACGATGCTCGGGGCCAACCTGACCGGCCGCCTGCTCGGCCGGTGGGGCGGGCGCGGCCTGGCCGTCGCGGGCCTGACGGTCGCGGCCCTCGGCATGGCCGTCTCGGCTCTGTCGATGACTCCCGTCGGCATCGTGGCCGGCGTGTCCGTCGCGGCGGCGGGCACCGGCGCGCTGTTCGTGGTCGCCTCGGCGACCGCGCTGGGCCAGGTGGCGCCGCACGAGGCCGGGATCGCCTCCGGCATCGTGAGCACCTTCCACGAGTTCGGCGCCTCCCTCGGCGCCGCGGCCGTGTCGAGCGTCGCCGCCGCGAGCCTGGCGGGGGACACCCTGAGCGGCTTCACCAGCGGGTTCACCGTGGCCGCGATCGCGGCGGCGGCCGGCGTCGTCATTGCCGCCCTCGTGACGCCGGGCCGGCCGGCGGAGCGGGTCCCCGCCTGAGGACCGGTTCAGTACGGGTGGTGGTTCGGCTTGTTCGCCCAGGCGGCGTACGCCTGGGCGCCGAGCTCGGGATGGATGTGCTCGATCCGGATCTTGCGCTGGTCGAGGGGCCGCTGGAAGTCCTCGTACTGGAAGGCGTCGTCGAAACCGATCTTCCGCGTCGCCTCGAGGTCGGAGCTGAAGTGCACCGAGTCGATCCGCGACCAGTAGATGGCGCTCATGCACATCGGGCACGGAGCCCCGCTCGAGTAGAGGGAGTAGCCCATGAGCATCCGGGCCCGCTCGGGCAGGAGGTCGGGCGATCCCTCCGGGCGCGGCACGAGTGCGAGCGTCGAGGTGTTCTGGCGGTCCTCCGCGACGCTGGGCGCCTCCGGGTTCAGGATCTGGACGGCCTTGCGGATCGCCTCGATCTCGCCGTGCGCGGTCGGGTCGCCGGTGAGCAGGACGCGATTCTGCCCGCGGGCGAGAATCTCCCCGTCCTTGGTGATGACCGCGCCGAACGGGCCGCCCCAGCCGTTCACAACAGACTCCGTGGCGAGTCGCACGGCTTCGGCCATGAATTCCTCGGGTCCCATCTCATAACCTCCGGCAGGTAAATTACGGCTGAAATTTCGTCATGATCGACTGCCGTGTCCGAGCCATTGCCGCCATGCCTCTCCGGACGGCCGTGGACTATACTTGCCCAGGTGGAGCCCAGTTCGAACCGTGCGACCTCGGATCGCGGCGTGACCGTGGTCATTTCGTCAAAGGTTCGCGAAGGCCGTGCGGATGATTATCGCCGCTGGCAGCAGAAACTAAATGAGAGCATGCGCTCATTCGCCGGTTTCGAAGAGGCGGAGGCTTATCCGCCGGTGCCCGGTGAACAACCGTCGTGGGTGTCTGTTTTTCGTTTCTCGGATATCGCCAGGCTGACCGGGTGGCTGAATTCGGAGTCGCGCACGGCGCTGCTCGAAGAGGTCCAGCCGCTGCTGGACGAGCCGCCGGCGCTGGAGGTCCTCGCGGGGCGGACGGCCGGCGCGGAAGCGGTCACGGCGGTGATCTCCCACAGCGTGCGGCCGGGCCGCGAGGACGACTACGCGCACTGGCAGGACCGGCTCCACCGGGCCGAGGAGCGCTTCCCCGGCTTCCTCGGGTTCGAGTCGTTCGCGCCGGTGCCCGGCGTACAGCCGCACTGGGTGGTCATGACCCGGTTCGACACCCGCGAGCACCTCGACAACTGGCTCGCCTCCGACACCCGCAGAAAGCTCCTGGACGAAGGCCGCGACTGCGTCGTCGACTTCGACGTGCGCACCGTCAAGTCGGCGTTCGGCGGCTGGTTCCGGTTCGGCGGCGGGGCCACCGAGGAGGGCGCTCCGCCCAACTGGAAGCAGGCCATGTGCGTGCTGCTGGCCCTCTATCCGACCGTGATGGCGCTGAACCTGACGGTGAGCCGGGCGCTGAGCGGCGCGGGCCTGCCCGGCTACCTCGTCCTGTTCGTCGGCAACGTGCTGAGCGTCGCCCTGCTCACCTGGGTGCTGATGCCGCTGGTCAATCGGGTCTTCGCGGCCTGGCTGCGCACCGACGTGCCCCGCTCGTCCCGCGCCTCCGCCGCCGGGGCGCTGGTGATCGTGCTGTGCTACGCGCTGTCCATCGCCGCCTTCGCCGTGATCACCCGTTAAGCGTCCGCCTGGAGGATGTCCGACATGGAGCTGGGCCGAGACCTTCAGGGGCCGCTCGTCAGGCGGGGCGAGGCCGGTTACGAGGCCCTCAGGGCGGCCATGGTGTGGAACGGGCTCAAGCCGGAGCGGTTCCCCGACGTGATCGTCCAGGCCGCCTCCGAGCGGGACGTCCGGACGGCCGTCAGGTTCGCCCGCTCGGCCGGCCTGCGGGTCGCCGTGCGGTCGGGCGGCCACAACTGGGTGGGCTCCTCGGTACGCGACGGCGGCCTGCTCATCGACCTGTCCCGGCTCGACGCGTGCGCCGTCGACACCACCTCGGCCACGGCGAGCGCGCAGTCCGCCGTCAGAGGCCGCGAACTGGCCGCCGCGCTCGCCGGGCACGGGCTGGCCTTCCCCTTCGGGCACTGCGGCTCCGTCGCGATCGGCGGCTACCTGCTGAGCGGCGGGCTCGGCTGGAACCCCGGAGTGTGGGGGCCGGCCTGCCTGAGCGTCGCGGAGATCGAGGCCGTGACGGCCTCCGGCGAGGTGGTCCGGTGCGATGAGGACGAGAACGCCGACCTCTTCTGGGCGGCGCGCGGAGCCGGGCCCGGGTTCTTCGCGATCGTCACCCGGTTCCGGCTGCGCCTGAGCCGGCTCCCGGCGGCGATCACCACCAGCGCCTACGCCTTCCCGCTCCCTGACGTGGCGGACGTGACGTCCTGGGCCGTCGAGGTCGCGGCGGCGCTCCCCCCGGCGGTCGAGCTGAGCCTCACGCTCGGCACGGCCCCGCAGGAGCCAGGGACGAAGGCGGTCGTCGTCACGGCCGTCTGCTTCGCCGACTCCGCGGACGAGACGGCCCGATCGCTCGCGGCCTTCCGCGCGTGCCCCCTCGCCGGGCGCGCCCTGACCCGCTCGGACGGGCGACCGGCCACCTTCGGCACCCTGTTCGACGGCTCCGACGCGCTCTGGCCGGAGCACCACCGCGTCGCGGCCGACACCCTCTGGTCGACGCGGGACCTCGGCGCGCTGCTGCCGCCGCTCGCGGACGACGTCGCCGCGGCTCCGTCCGGCAAGTCACTCGTGCTGGCGAACATCGCGCCCGCGCCGCCCGGCGGCGCCGCGGACCTGGCCTTCTCGATGCTGGGCCGCAGCTACGTCGTCGGTTACGCGATCTGGCAGGACCCCGCGCACGACCAGGCCAACACCCGCTGGTTGCGCGCGACGATGGACAGGGCCGCGCCGCAGTCGGCCGGGCACTACATCGCGGAGGCCGACCTGCCGGCCGCCGCGTCCCGGAGCCGGCGGTCGTTCACGCCCGAGACGTGGGAGCGCCTGCGGGCGGTGCGAGCGCGGTGGGATCCCGAAGGCGTCTTCCAGCCCTACCTGGAAGCATGACGGGGGCCGCCGCCGCGACAGATGCGGACACCATCCGTCCGCATGGGGAGGCAGGCTGGCGGCATGTCGGACACCACCGCACGCGCGCTCGCCCTCCTCAACCTGCTGCAGACGCATCGGCACTGGACGGGCCAGGAACTGGCGGAGCGGCTCGGCGTCTCGCGGCGCACGTTGCGCCGCGACGTCGAACGCCTGCGTGACCTCGGCTACCGGATCGGGTCGGCTCCGGGGCTCGCGGGCGGTTACCGTCTCGAACCCGGCGGTGTGGTGCCCCCGTTGCTGCTCACCGACGACGAGGCCGTCGCCATGGCCGCGGGGCTGCGGCTGGCGGCGACGCGGCGTCTCACCGACGGCACGGACACGACGATCCGGGCGCTCACCAAGCTCGAACGCGTCCTGCCCGCCCCGCTGCGCGAACGGGTCAACGCGCTCGCCGCCGCGGTGCGTCCGGCCCTGGCCAGGCCCGGGGCCGGCGTGTCCCCGTCCGTGCTGACCGAACTGGCGCTGGCCTGCCGGGATCACGAGCGGGTCCGCTTCACCCACGCCTCGCGCTCGGGGCCGTCGTCCCGCCAGGTCGAGCCGCACCACCTCGCGCCGTCGGAGCGGCACTGGTATCTGCTGTGCCGGGATCTCGACCGCGACGCCTGGCGCACGTTCCGCATCGACCGGATCACCGACGTACGGCCCACCGGGGTGTTCTTCGAGCCGCAGCCGCTCTCGCCCCGGCAGGTCGAGGAGTTCGTGGCCGTCGCGGCGTCGTGGGCCGGGCAGCCGGCCGAGGCGAGCGCGACGATCCGGATGCCGATCGGCCGGCTGCGGCAGCTCTTCGGCGAGTGGGCGCAGGGCGCCGCGCCCGCGGGCCCCGGCACCACCGTCTGGCAGGTCGGCGGCGCCGGCTTCCGCGAGACGATGTACGCGCTGTCGTGGCTCCCGGCCGGCGTCGCCTACACCGCCGACCTGCCGGAGCCCGCGCGCTCCGAGCTGCGCGAGGTGCTCGAACGGATGCTGCGCGCCCTGGAGACAGCGCCGGACGCACGGGCCGGGGCCGTCCCGCGACATGCGGACGGGAGGTGACCTCATCTGCTGCGAGCATGCGTGCACCGCTCATCAGGGAAGGAACACCATGACCGCACGACCCCACGTCCCGGCCGGCTCGAACACGGTGAACCCGTTCATCGTCACCGACGCGGCCGCCGAGGTGATCGACCTGCTCATCGACGTGTTCGGCGCGACCGACGTGCCGGAGGCCCGCACGCTCGACGAGGACGGGCTCATCCTGCACGCCGAACTCCGGCTCGGCGACTCGCTGCTCACCCTCGCCGACCGCAAGCCCGGCTGGCCGTTCACCCCCGCGCTCACCCGCGTCTACGTGGACGACATGGAGGCGACCCTCGCCCGCGCGCAGGCCCGCGGGGCGCGGATCGTCACCCGTCCGACCGACTTCTTCGGCGACACCCTCGCGCGGTTCCAGGACCGCTCGGGGAACCTCTGGTGGGTGTACCGCCACGATCCCGAGGCGGGTCAGGACTGGGCCGCCGAATCGTCACCGGACGCCGGCGACTGGACGAGCTTCGCCACGCCAGAACTCGACTACATCCACGAGTCCCTGGTGGACGCCATGCGCTCCCTCCGCGACCCGAAAACCCGGTGACGGCGGGCGCTCCGGTGGACCGTCGCCGCTGATCGTCCTCACGGGACGGCAATGGTCACACAGCCTTCTGGGACAGGTCGTGTGACCATTGCCGTCCCGGTGTCGTCTGCATGTGACATGACATCCGAAACCGGTCGGGGGGCGACATCATCGAGGAGCTGTACCGCGAGCACTGGCCGCTCGTGTGCGGGTTCCTGCTGCGCAGGACCCGCGATCCGCACCTCGCCGAGGACCTGGCGCAGGAGACGTTCGTCAAGGCGACCAGGGCGCTGCTCGGCTGGCGCGGCGAGAACGCGGCGGCGTGGCTGCTCACGATCGCGCGCAACGTCCTGGTGGACCACGTACGCAGGAGCCGCCACGAGCCGGCCCTCCCGAACCCCGACGAGTTGGGCGTCCCGCCGCTGCACGTGGAGTCGCTGGACGTGCGCGACACGCTGGAGCGGCTGCCCGAACCGCAGCGCCGGCTGCTCACGCTGGTCTACTTCGAGGGTTTCTCGATGGTGGAGGTGGCCGCGATGACCGGCAGGTCACACAACTCGATCAAGACCGCGGTGTGGCGCGCGAGGGCCGCCTTCGCCGACCTTTACGGGGAGCAGAAATGAACATGCCCGATATTCCAGACCTGCCCGACTTCGACGACAAGCGCACCCGGCGTGCGGTCCGGCGGGGGCTGTTCAGGACGGTCGCCATCGTCCTGGCCGTACTGGCGTTGCTCGCGGTGGCCGCGACCGAGGGCTCGTCCCTGGTGCAGACCCGCGGTGACCGGGAACATCGCATGCAGGCCGTACTCGGCACCGCCGTCAAGATCTACAACCCGGCCTACACGGTGACGATCGACACCTGCTGCCGGACCACGCCGGTGTCGATGTCGTTCGACATGGCCGCGCGTCCCATCGGGCCTGTCGGGGCGTGGCCGGCCGGGAGCGAGTCGTACACGATCAGCCAGGACTTCTTCGGCCGCGTGGGACGCCTGCCGCTGGGCCACACCGCCAACACCAGGCTGTCCCAGTCCCTGTTCGACGTCGGCACCACGCTGGCGGCCAAGGACGAGGTGCGCGCGGTGCTGGCCCGGCTGCCCGCCGACCTCAGCGCACTGGCGGTGGTGGAGTTCGAGCAGCCGCTCGGCGAGGCCGACCTGAAGGCGTTCGTGAAGCGGTACCGCACCTGCGCCGAACGGGTCGTGTACGAGCGCAGACCCGGCTCCCTCCCGATCACCTGGGGCGACGACTATTGGACCGACGCGCTGGAGCCCGGCAAGGGCGGCGATGCGACCGATCGGGTGTGCGGCGGCCGCCTGCCGCAGTTCCGCGAGTGGGTCGGCCTGCTGCGTGACCACGACGACGCCAACCTGCGCTCCTTCGACCTGTCCCTGGACCGGCTGCGCAAGGCGGCCGCTGCCGGGCTAGCCCATGGCTTCGTGGACCAGCTCAACTCGGTCGGGGACCTGCGGGAACTGCTCAAGGACCCGAGGGTGCGCACGATCCGCCTGGCCGGCGTGGCGTTCGACCTGGACCGGCCGGACGACTGACACCCGTCCGACGGCGGCCTTGCGGACCTCTGTGGTGAGGTCCGTGAGGCTGACCATCCGGTCGCCGGTGAACGAGACCGGCGCGACGAAGCGACCCGCCCGCAGCGCCGCATCGGCCTCGCGAGCCGTTCTCCGCACCACACCAACCGCAACGAGCGCTGCTACCGTCTGCGGCGGCCTGATACGACAGTTCCGGCAGGATCTCGATTTCAACCCTGCGGTATGGGATCTGTCGGACAAGCGGCTGGTCCGGGTCACCGTGACCAGGTCCCTCGGCCGTCGCGCGCAGGTCACCACGATCCGCTGCTACGCCGACGACCCCGGCTCCGCCCTGCGCGGCCTGATGACGTGACGGCTCTCCCGGCACGTCATCAGGATCGGATCCGGGCGCACGCGCCGTCGGCTTCGCCGGGTGCGGCCTGGCCGGGCGCGGACGGGATCCAGGCCGCGATCTGGTCGCGGGCATGGCGGCACTCGGCGAAGTCGTGCGGGCAGGCGAGCGCGTGCTCGATCATGTCCTTGGCCGCCCGCGCCTTCGAGATGCGCCGCTCCAACTCGTCGAGGTGGCCGCGCAACAGGTCGCGGTGGGCCATCGGGCCGGCGCCGGACAGCAGCACCCGCAACTCCCCCAGCGTGAACCCGGCTTCCTTGCCCATCAGGATCAGCGCCACGCGTTCCAGGTCGGCCTGCCCGTAGCAGCGCTGTCCGCCCGAGCGCCGGGCGGGTTCCAGCAGGTCCATGCTCTCCCAGTGCCGCAGCACGTGGGTGGCCAGCCCGAACCGTTGCGCCAGTTCGCCGATGGCCAGTTCCTCGGTTGACTTCATGTGGACATTAACCGGCACCCTGACCGCATGATCAAGCCATCGATCGCGGTCACCCGCGTGGTCAACTCCCGCGTGCTCCTGGAGCACCTACGCCGGCCGGGTGTTCTTCGGCGGCGAGGTCGCCGAGGTCGCGCCGCCGGCCGCACCTCTTGAGGCGGGTCTTGCGTCAAAGCTCGGTCTAGAGGTAGAACCTTTTTACCCACGAGTTACGACATGATGCACTCTGGTAACAGTCATGCCGTTGGCTCAACTTCCGAGGGCGGCGCCTGCCGGACCTCGCCGGGGGAGGATGTGCACGTGATGTCGAGCAACCGGGCCGCGATGAGCCCGAGCTTCCAGCAGGTGAGTTCCGCGCGGATCTCGCGTCAGGTGGTGCAGCAGTTCCAGCAGATGATGCGGGACGGCGTGCTCAGCCAGGGCGACCGGCTGCCGTCGGAGCGGGAGCTGGCCGAGCAGTTCAGCGTCAGCCGCAACTCCGTACGGGAGGCGCTGCGCGAGCTGGACCTGCTGGGGCTGGTCGAGAGCAGGCACGGCGAGGGCACGTTCGTCCGGGTGCCGACTCCGTCCCAGTTGATGGCGCCGTTCCGGGCGGTGATCGAGCTGTCCACGCCCGCGGTCGACTCGGTGATGGAGTTCCGCATGGTGCTGGAACCGGGCGTCGCCGCGCTGGCGGCGACCAACCTCACCGAGGCGGGAGAGGCGCAACTGCGCGAGGCGCTGGAGGCGTTCGAGCGCGCGGTCACCGACGGCGGCCCGGTCGAGACGGTGGACGCGGACTTCCACCTCGCCGTCGCCAGGGCCACCGGCAACCCCGCGGTCATCTCCGTGCACAGCGGCGTCTACGAACTGCTGCACGGCCTGCGCAGCCGGCTCGGCCGCTCCAGCTACCACCCGCACGACCGGCTCGTCTCCGGGCACCGGGCGCTGTTCGACGCGATCGTCGCCCGTGATCCCGAGCGGGCGACCCGGGTCATGCGCGACCACCTGGGGGACGTCGCCGCGGACCTGGCCCTGGCCCGGGACTCGGAGGAGGCGGAGGGCACACCGTCCGCTCCCGGGGCCGCCGACTGACCATCCCGGGCGGCGGCCGGTCCGCCGCCCTAGCCATCAGAGGTAGAACCACTGATCCAGTCGCGCGCCGCGTGGCCGGAAAGGGGAGGACGAGGAGCACATGCCACAGGAGACCACCACCCGCGTCGTGATCGTGGGCGCCGGACCCGCCGGACTGACCCTCGGCAACCTGCTGCACGCCCGCGGCGAGCGGTGCGTCGTCATCGACAAGTTCGACCGTGCGCAACTGCTCGGCCGGGCCCGCGCCGGACTGCTCGAACACCGCACGGTCGCCACGATCGAACGGATGGGCCTGGCCAAGCGGCTCTTCGCGGAGGGCCACCGGCACACCGGCTGCGAGTTCCGCTCGGCGGGACGGCGCGACTACACCGACTTCGCCGAGTTGTACGAGGGCCGCTCCCACCACGTCTACCCCCAGCAGGAGGTGGTGGCCGACCTGCTCGCGGGCCTGGTGGACGCGGGCGGCGACGTCCGGCTCGGCGTGACGGCCGAGCGCGTCGGGACCGACGGCGACGGCGTCCTGGTGCACCTGTCGGACGGCACCACGGTACGCGGCGAGTTCCTGGCCGGCGCCGACGGCCAGCACGGCATCACCCGGACCGGTGTCCCGGAGGGCGCGGCCACCGAGTACGGGATGCGGCACGAGTTCCAGTGGCTCACGCTCCTCGCCTCGGCGCCGCCGTCGGCCGAGTGGACCATCTACGCCCAGCACGAGCGCGGGTTCGCCGGGCACCTGCTGCGCAGCGACACCGTCACCCGCTTCCACCTCCAGGTCCCCGTCGGTGACGACGTCGCGGCCTGGCCCGACGAGCGCATCTGGACCGAGCTGCGCGCCCGCCTCGCCCACCCCGGCTGGACCCTCAACGAGGGCCCGGTGATCAGCAAGAACATGCTGGACATGCGCAGCCGGGTGATCGAGCCGATGCGGTTCGGCCGGCTGTTCCTGCTCGGCGACGCCGCGCACATCATCAGCCCGTCCGGCGGCAAGGGCATGAACCTGGCGGTCGCCGACGCCGTGGAGCTGGACCGGGTGCTCGCCGAGTTCGACGCGGCGGGCGCCGACCCGTCCGTGCTCGACCGCTACAGCGAGCGCCGGCTGCCCGACATCTGGCGCGCGCAGGAGTTCAGCCACGCCCTGCTGCACATGATGCACACCTACGACCCCGCCGCCCCCGACGCGGCCTTCCGCCAGCGCCTGCAGCAGTCACGGCTGTGGCAGCTCACCCAGTCCGAGGCGTACGCGACGAGCTTCGCCCGCAGCTACATCGGGCCGCTCCCGATCACCGGCTGACCTGACCGCGTCCAAGGAGGAGACATGGACCAGAACCTGTTCAACGAGATCTGCCTGCGGCAGTTGACCCTGTCGGGAGTGCACGAGGGCGAGACGGTCGCGGTGCTGACCCGGGGGGACGACCGGGCCGCGTACGCGTCCGCGTTCATGTGGGCGGCGCAGCGACTGGGCGCGGCGACGTTCCACCTGCGGCTGCCCCCGCCGGCGTCGGCGTCCGGGGCGTGGGCCGTCGGCGACTCGGGGCTGGGGGCCAACCCGCTGGCGGTCGAGGCGCTGAAGAGCGTGGACCTGCTGGTGGACTGCACGTTCCTGCTGTTCAGCCCCGAGCAGTTCGCGATCCAGGCGGCCGGCACCCGCATTCTGACCGCCGTCGAGCCGCCCCCGCTGCTGGCCCGCCTGATGCCGACGAAGGAGCTGCGGGACCGGGTCGAGGTCGGCGCCGACCTGCTGGCCAAGGCCGGGACGATGCGGATCACCAGCCCGCACGGCACCGACGTCACTTACCGGCTTGGCGTCTACCCCACGATGAGCGAGTACGGCTACACCGACACGCCCGGCCGCTGGGACCACTGGCCCGCCGCGTTCGTGTTCACCGGCGGCGCCGACGACGGCGTGGACGGCAAGATCGTGCTCGCCCCCGGCGACGTGCTGCTGCCGTTCAACACCTACGTGCAGAGCCCGGTCGAGCTCACGATCGAGGCCGGGTTCATCCGCGACATCCGCGGCGCGGCCGGCACGCCGGGCCTCGACGCCGACCTCCTGGCGTCCTACATCGCGTCGTTCGACGACCCGCGCGGCTACGGCATGTCCCACGTCGGCTGGGGGCTCGACGAGCGGGCCCACTGGCACGGCCTGACCCAGTTCGGCGGCGGCATGGGCATGGAGCTGCGCTCCTTCTACGGCAACGTGATGTTCTCCATCGGCCCCAACAACGAGCTGGGCGGGCCCAACGACACCGCCTGCCACTTCGACATCCCCATGCGCGGCTGCTCGCTCCACCTCGACGACGAGCTGATCGTCGACGCCGGTGAGCTGACCGTCCCCGAGATGCGCCCCGCGGGCCGCAGGTGACGACCATGACGACCACGCCCCGCACCCATCACATCGGGATGATCGTGCCCAGCTCGAACCGCACGATGGAGACCGAGCTGCCCGCCATGCTGCGCGCCCGCGAGCAGGCCGACCCCGCCGACCGGTTCGTCTTCCACTCCGCCCGCGCGCGCATGCGGCACGTCACCCCGGACGAGCTGCGGGCGATGAACGCGCAGGCCGAGCGGGCCGCCGCCGAGCTGGCCGACGTCCGTCCCGACATCGTCACCACCGCGTGCCTCGTCGCGATCATGGCGCAGGGCCCCGGCTACCACTGCACCGCCGAGGACGCCATCTCCGCGGCGCTGCGCGCCGAGGGCTCGAACGCGCCCGTCATCTCCTCCGCCGGAGCGCTGCTGTCCGGCATCACCGCGCTCGGGGCCAGGCGGGTCGCGATCCTCACCCCCTACCTCAAGCCCCTCACCCAGGCCGTCGCCGACTACCTCCAGGACGCCGGGATCGAGGTCGTCGACACGTTGTCCCTGGAGGTCCCCGACAACCTCGCCGTCGCCCGGCTCGACCCGGCCGGCCTGCTGACCCGCTACCGCGACCTCGACCTGACCCGGGCCGACGCCCTCGTCCTGTCCGCGTGCGTGCAGATGCCCTCGCTGCCCGCCATCCAGGCCGTCGAGAACGAGGCGGGCATCCCCGTGCTGTCGGCCGCGACCGCCACCGTGCACCGCATCCTCACCACCCTCGGGCTCGACCCGCACGTCCCCGGCGCGGGCCGCCTGCTCGGCGGGGCGGCGGCGTGAGCGGCCTGCACGGGGCCGGGGTGGACGCGGTGTACTCGGCCGCCGGGTTCGGCGCCGCCGTCCCCCGGGGACGCCGTCCCGCGATCGTCGTCGTGGACCTCAGCCGCGGTTTCACCGAGGACCGCTTCCCCACCGGGGCCGACCTGTCCGGCGTGGTCGCGGCGACCGCCCGGCTGGTCGAGGCGGGCCGGGCCGCCCGGCTCACCACGGTCTTCACCACGATCGCCTACTCCCCCGCCGAGGCGGCCGGCGACGCGGTGGCCTGGCTGCGCAAGGCGCCCGGGATGCGCGCGCTGGCCGAGGGCGGCGAGGCGGCCTCGCTCGACCCGCGGCTGCCGGTGCGCGCGGCCGACCACGTCGTCGTCAAGAAGGGGGCGTCCGCGTTCTTCGGCACGGGGCTGGCGGCGACGCTGACGGCGGCGGGGTGCGACTCGGTGCTCGTCTGCGGAGCGACGACGAGCGGGTGCGTGCGCGCGACCGCCGTGGACGCCGTGCAGTCCGGGTTCGACACGCTCGTGGTGCGCGAGTGCGTCGGCGACCGCGCGGCGGGCCCGCACGACGCGGCCCTGTTCGACCTGCACGCCAAGTACGCCGACGTCGTCGGGCTGGACGAGGCGCTGGCGCACGTGACCGGGCTCGCCCCGGCGGAGGCTACGGCATGACCGGGGCCCGGACGTTGTCCCAGCAGGCCCTGGCCGACCTCGCCGACGTGCCCGCCACCGGGCGCTGGGTCCGCTCCGGCGGGCTGCGGCTGCACGCCCTCGACTACGGCGGGGACGGCGTGCCCGTCATCGTGCTGCCGGGGATCACCACCCCGGCGATCGGGATGGACTTCGTGGCCCGCCGCCTCACCGGCCCGGTACGCCCGATCGTCCTGGACGTGCGCGGACGCGGCCTGTCCGACGACGGGCCGGCCTCGACGCAGGCGTACGCGGACGACGTCGAGGCGGTCGCGGCCGATCTCGGGCTGGACCGGCCGGTGCTGCTCGGGCACTCGATGGGCGCCCGGATCGCCGCCGTCACGGCGGCGCGCGGCAGGCTGCCGACGCGCGGCACGCTGCTCGTCGATCCGCCGATGAGCGGGCCGGGGCGCGGGCCGTACCCCACCACGCTGGCGACGTTCCTGGACCAGCTCGGCCAGGCCCGGCGGGGCACGACGGCGGACGAGGTCGCCCGCTCGTGGCCGCGCTGGCCCCGGCGCGAGCAGGAGTTACGGGCGCGCTGGCTGGCGAGTTGCTCGGCCGACGCCGTCGCCGCCACCCACCTCGGATTCGAGAAGGAGGACTTCTTCGCCGTCTGGCCCGCGGTCCCCGCCCCGACGACGCTGCTGTACGGGGCGGACAGCCCGGTGGTCACGGCCGAGGGGGCGGCCGAGGCCGTCCGGGCACGTCCGGACGCCGCGGTCGTCGCCGTCCCCGGGGCCGGCCACATGGTCTTCTGGGACGTCCCGGAGGCGGCCCTGGAGGCGACGCGTCAGGCGCTGACGGCCCTGTGCGCCGGGCCCGTCAGCGGGACGGGTCCGCCGACCTGAGCAGCGCGACCACCCGCTCGCGCAGCAGCCGTAATGCCTGCCGCAGCTCGGTGATCTGCTGCTCCTCGGGCTCGCCGACGAGTTGTTCGGCGAGCCCGGTCATCCGCGCGCTCGCGTCCGTGAGCGAGGCGTGGCCGGCCTCGGTGAGGCTGAGGATGGACCGCCGTCCGTCCTCGGGGTCGCGCTCGCGGCGCAGCAGGCCGCGCTGCACGAGCAGGTCCACGCTCTGCGAGATCGACGCGAGGCTCATCGTGGCCTGCTCGTAGATCGCGGTCGCCGTGACCTGTCCCTGGTCGATGACCCGCAGCAGCCGGTACTGGCGGGAGGTCAGCGGAGGCTGCAGGGCCGCCAGTGTCTCGCTCTCCAGCCGTGCCACGAGGGCGGCCACGCCCAGTAGCTCTTCGCTGTCCATCCCCGTCATATCCGGTCCTTTCCTCGTGAACCCGCTTGTCACGCTGAGCGCCGATCTCAATCTAGAGAGAAACTTAAGCCCCTTGACTACTTCTTGTCCCGACCGTAACGTCCATTTCGCCACCGGACATTTCGTACCTGGCCGAAACCGGCCAGAGGAAGGTGCAGCCATGCGTTTGCCCATGCCTGCCGAACCGCTGGACATCCCCGCCGCCTGGCTGGGCCGCGACATCCAAGACCAGCCCGAGCAGTGGTCCTACGAGTTCACCGAGCGCGACGTGGCCGAGCTGCTCGCCGCGACGGAGCACATCACCGAGCTCGGAGTGGACCTGACCGGCATCAACCCGCGGAACTTCCGCCTCGCCGGCCTCGGCCCGACGCTCAAGGCGGCGGCGCTGCAACTCAGCCAGGGCCTCGGCGTCGTGCTGCTGCGCGGGCTGCCGATTGCCGAGCTGCCCATCGACGTCGTCGAGAAGATGTACTTCGGCCTCTCCACCCACCTCGGAATTCCGGTCGCCCAAAATGCCAAGGGCGATCTGCTGGGCAACGTCAGGAACGAAGGGGCGAGCTACGGGCGGACGGTCCGCGCCTACCAGTCCAACGTCCCGCTCACCTACCACAACGACTCGACCGACATCGTCGGGCTGGCCTGCGTGCGCCCGGCGAAGAGCGGCGGGCTCAGCCGCGTCATCAGCGCGGTCACCCTGCACAACACGCTCATGCGGGAGGCCCCCGACGCGCTGCGGACCCTCTACGACGAGCCGAGCTACTTCAGTTGGAAGGGCGAGGAGCCCCCCGGCCAGCACCCCTACTACTGGGCGCGGGTCTTCAGCTACTACCAGGGCCAGCTCACCACCTGCTACTCCAACCGGCTCATCCTCGAGACGCAGAAGCACTACTCCGACGTGCCGCCGATGTCGGACGCGCACCGCGCCGCGCTCGAGACCGTCGAGGAGATCGCGGCCCGCCCGGAGATGTGCCTCGACATGGACTTCAAGCCCGGCGACATCCAGTTCCTGCACAACTTCCACGTCTGGCACAGCCGGACCGGCTTCGAGGACTACGAGGACCCTGCGCTGCGGCGGCACCTGCTGCGCGTCTGGCTCGCCGAGTACTCACCGCGTCAGGTCTCGGTCGCCAGCACCAACCGCACCGAGCAGCTCGCCGAGCACGGCCGGCTCCCCCGCCGCCGCGTCTTCGACGTTCCCGCCTTCGCGGAGTAAAGGGCGATCCCCCGTGACCACCAGCTACCCGCCCGGCGTCGTCGGGCCGAAGGATGTGGCGACCGGCCGGCAGGCGATGGTGTCGAGCCAGAACGTCGCCGTCACCGACCTGATGCTCGACGTGCTCCGCCAGGGCGGGAACGCGGTCGACGCCGCGATCGCCGGCTCGATGCTCCAGGCGACGGTCTCGCAGGAGATGACCAACCACGCCGGCACGGTCACGGTGCTGTTCTACGAGGCGGCCACCGGCCAGGTGCACGAGCTGAACAGTTGCGGGACGATCGTGCCGGACCTGCCGCCGTTCCGGCAGGTGCCGGTCGGCCGGGGGTTCTACGCCGTGCCGCCGGGGCCGTTCGCGGTCGTCCCGGGGTTCATGCCGGGCGTCAAGGAGCTCTACTCGCGCTTCGGCACGCGGCCGTGGGCCTCGCTGGTCGAGCCCGCGGCGGCGGCGGCCCGCGAGGGGCACGTCGTCTCCTCCTTCGAGCACTACGTCGCCGCCGACATGCACCCGTACTTCTCCTTCACCCCGTCCGGGCGACGGCACTTCGCGCCCGGCGGACGGGTGCCGCAGGTCGGCGAGCGGTGGGCCAAGCCCGAACTGGCCGTCACGCTCGACCGCCTGGCGAAGGAGGGCCCGGACGACTTCCTCACCGGGCAGTGGGCCCGCGACTTCGTGACCAGGGCGAACGAGGTGGGCTGGCACATCACCCTGGCCCACATGACCGCCGTCCCGCCCCGGTGGGGCGAGGGCACCCGCTTCCGGCACGGCGAGCACGAGATCGTGCAACTGTCGCCGCCGCAGATGCAGGCCCTGTTCTGCGGCATCGTGCTGGGGATCCTGCGCGAGCTGGACGTCGCGGGGATGGGGCACTACGCCGAGTCGGCCGAGTCGGCCTACTACCTCGCCCACGCGCTGCGCCGGGCGAAGATCGACATCGGGCACGTCAACGACCCCCGCGTCTTCGAGGACCCCACCGAGGTCCTGCTGGACCCGGACTACCACCGCACGCTGGCCCGCCTGCTGCGCCGCAGCAGGCCACGGACGAACCTCAGCGGGCACATCGAGGTCACCTCCGGGCCCGCGCACCTGCTCGCGCCCTACACCGCGCCCGAGTACACCGACAGTTGCGAGATCAGCGTCGTCGATCCCCACGGCAACTGGTTGCAGATGATGAACACGATGTCCTGCAGCGGGATCCCCGGCGAGGTGGTCGGCGGGGTGCCGATGACCGGCTGCCAGGGCACGACCAGCCTGAACGCCGCGCACAACATCAGCGGCTGGTTCACCGGCGGCGGGCACGTGCGCTCCGTCATCGGCAACACGCTGGTGCTGAAGGACGGCGCCCCGGTGCTCGCCCTCGGCACCCCGGGCAAGGTGGACGCGACGATCCCGCAGGTGCTGTCGAACATCCTCGACTTCGGCATGTCGCCGGAGCAGGCCGAGGCGGCGCCGCTGATGATGCCGCTCGGCGACGACTACTCGCTGCGGGTGGAGAGCCGGCTGCCCGACGACGTCGTCGGCGGTCTGCACGCGCTCGGCATCCGGGTCGATCCCCTGGACGCCTTCAACTGGCACATGGGCTCGTTCGAGATGTCGTGGACCGACGCCGACGGGACGTTGCACGGCAGCTCGGGCCGGCGCAGGGAGGGCAAGTCGGCCGGCTTTTGAGACGTTCAGAGGTAGAACCTTTTAACCATTTACTAACACGAGGACGCCCGGCTGACACATCCGCGGCGTTGACTAGGCGAAACGCCGCAAAAGCGGGCGAAACACCCCCAAGGACGGGCCCGGCACAGCCGGAGCACCCCACGGGCGGCGGACCGTCCGGCGCGGCGGAGGCGAAAGGTGTGGAACACATGACAGCGACCCGCAATCCGCGCGGGACGGAAATGCGCCTGGGACTGTTCCTGGGCCGATCCGACGGCTTCTGCGAGTGGCTCAGCCCGCACAGCCGGGCGGAGGAGCACCACCGGCTCGCCTACAGCCGCGACCTGGCCGCCCTCGCCGAGCGCGGCCGGTTCGACCTGGTCTTCCGGGCCGACGGGCTGGAGATCAACCCGTCGAAGCTGGGCCGCAAGGCGACGTTCGGACTGGAACCGATCGTGCACCTGGCCGCCCTGGCCGGCGTCACCGAACACGTCGGCCTGGTCGGCACACTCAACACGACGTTCAGCGATCCGTACATCACCGCCCGCCAGTTCGCCACGCTCGACCACCTCAGCGGCGGGCGAGCCGGCTGGAACATGGTGACCACCCCCGGCTCGGTGAAGAACTTCACGAACAAGGAGGTGCTCGCCCACAACATCGCCTACGACCGGGCCGAGGAGTTCGTGCGGCTGGCCGAGGCGCTGTGGACGAGCTGGGACGCCGACGCGCTGGCGATCGACCGCACGGCGCAGGTCTACGCCGACGGCTCGAAGGTGCGCCCGGTGCACCACCGCGGCACGTACTTCGACGTCGAGGGCCCGCTGAACATCCCGCGCAGCCCGCAGGGCCGCCCGCTGCTCGCCCAGGCCGGGATCTCCCCCGTCGGCAAGGACTTCGGGGCCAGGCACGCCGACATCATCTACACGGTCGCCTTCCGCAAGGACGTCGCCCGGTCCTACTACGACGACTTCCGCTCGCGGGTGGTCGCCGCCGGCCGCGACCCGGAGCACGTACTGATCATGCCCGGCGTCAAGGTCTACGTGGCGCCGACCCGCGCCGAGGCGGTCGAGATGTACCACGACCTGGCCCGCGGCATCGACGTGCCGACCGGGCTCGTCCAGACCGCGGACGCCATGGGCGGAGTGGACCTGTCCGGGCTCGACCTGGACGACAAGGTGCCGGTCGAGCGGCTCGACGCGATCGGCGGCAGCCAGGGCCAGCGCGGCCGGCCCGCGATGCTGCGCGGGCTGGCCCGCGACGAGGGCCACACCGTGCGCCAGTTGATGGAGCTGGTGCTGAGCACCGCCGGCCACGGCTCCATCGTCGGCTCGCCCGCCGACGTCGCGGACCACTTCGCCGACTGGTTCGACGACCACGCCGCCGACGGCTTCAACATCCTGCCCTCCAACGAGCCGGACGGCGTGCGGGTGTTCGTCGACGAGGTCGTCCCGATCCTGCAGGAGCGCGGCTACGTCAAGACCGAGTACCGGGAGGGGACGCTCCGGGACAAGCTCGGGCTCCCGCCCGCGTACCCGGCCTGACCGGCCCCCAGACCC
>NZ_SSXE01000609.1 GCF_021699195.1 Nonomuraea sp. MG754425
GTCGGCTGGGTCGTCTCCAGCAGCGGGCGGCAGGACGCCGCCATGGCCCTGCTCATTCCCGCCGCCGAGGCCGCCGCCGGGCACGCCCCGTCCGCCGCGCTGGCCACGCTGGCGATGGCGGGACGGGTGGCGCTGAAGTCGGGCCGCCGCGACCACCGCGAGCGCATCCGGCGAGTGCTCGGCCTGATCACGGCGGCAGGGCCGGACGATCCGGCCCTGCCCTGGGTGCCGGCCTGCATCGA
>NZ_SSXE01000610.1 GCF_021699195.1 Nonomuraea sp. MG754425
GATCAGCCAGGCATGGAACGCCGGCGTGACGCAGAACGGCGGCACGGTGACCGCCTCCGACGCGGGCTGGAACGGCTCCCTGGCCACGGGCGCCGGCACGGGATTGGCGGCGTTGTTCCAGGTGCCGTTGAACCCGAACGAGGTGCCGGCGCCCGTGGCCAGGGAGCCGTTCCAGCCCGCGTCGGAGGCGGTCACCGTGCCGCCGTTCTGCGTCACGCCGGCGTTCCATGCCTGGCTGATC
>NZ_SSXE01000611.1 GCF_021699195.1 Nonomuraea sp. MG754425
TCGGCTCCTGATGCCAAGGCATCCACCGTGTGCCCTAAAAAACTTGGCCACAAAGATGCTCGCGTCCACTATGCAAATCTCAAACAACAAACAGCAACCGGCCCACACCACCAAGAAAGGTGATGCTCGCCGGCCCTGTACTGATTCCACGAACAAAACTGCCCGTTTCCTCAGGACCCAACAGTGTGTCCAACCAGCCCGCACCCCCGACAACTCCGTTCCCACTCCCCAGAAGAGGCGG
>NZ_SSXE01000612.1 GCF_021699195.1 Nonomuraea sp. MG754425
TTCGGCGTCACGGTGGACACCGCGCCGATGCTCACCGGCGCCACCGTGCGCGCCTTGGCGACCACGGTCACCACCGCCCTGACCCCCACACCGGGCCCGCCCGCGACCGACCCGGCAACCGCAGACCCGAGTCTCACACCGGGCCCGGTGTGGGGGTCAGGGCGGTGGTGACCGTGGTCGCCAAGGCGCGCACGGTGGCGCCGGTGAGCATCGGCGCGGTGTCCACCGTGACGCCGAA
>NZ_SSXE01000613.1 GCF_021699195.1 Nonomuraea sp. MG754425
GGGCGTGGACGTACCGTCAGGGAGTCCGTCTCGGCGACCCCCAGAACGGCGCCGACGCCACCTAGAAAGCGGCCGGCCCAGCACATCGGTCCCCGCCGGGGGCTCGGAGCCGTTCCGAGCCCCCGGCGGGGACGTCTTGCCGCCGGCCGGACCCGAGAGGAACGTGGAGACCATGAGAGGACGGGCATTGGCGACGTGGGTGGCCGGAGGTTACGCGGCGATCGTGATCCTGCTCGGG
>NZ_SSXE01000614.1 GCF_021699195.1 Nonomuraea sp. MG754425
CACCGTCCCGGCGGGCGGCACCGCGACCGCCACGGTCACCGTCGATCATCGCAGCGCGGCCGCCGCCTCCTACACCGGCAGCCTGGTCGCCTCCTCGGCCGACGGCGCGGTACGGCTGACCACGCCGATCGGCCTCGTCCTCGGCGAGCAGTTGCACAAGCTGACCATCAGGGTGATCCACTCAGGAAAGCCGCGCGGCTGGCTCGAAGGGAACCTGTCACAGATCTCGCCGCCGG
>NZ_SSXE01000615.1 GCF_021699195.1 Nonomuraea sp. MG754425
GACCTCGACCGAGGACGTCCCCGACGAGATCCGCAGCGGCGACCTGTCGATCGACGAGGCCACCTACACCGCCCGGCTGCGCGGCCGGGGTGCTGGGCGAGGTACTTGAGCAGCTCGAACTCCTTGAAGGTGAGGTCGAGCACCCGGCCGGGTGTTCACCCGCGCCCAGTTGCTGCAGGAGGTCTGGGGCTACGACTACTTCGGCGGCACCCGCACGGTCGACGTGCACGTGCGG
>NZ_SSXE01000616.1 GCF_021699195.1 Nonomuraea sp. MG754425
CCGCCTCGAAACATTCCTCGATCGGCCAGCGGGACCCGATGACCCGCACGCATTCTGGGAGCCCGTCGCCGCGCGGATCGAAGCAGTGGAAGTACGCCAGCTCGCCATCGGCGATGTTGCGGCGGACCACGTAGCGGTGTGCCGGAAGGGCGGTGTCGATGACCGCCCAGTCATAGACCCGAAATCCCTTGGTGCCGATGCCGCAGGCGCGCCGCTGCCAGTCGCCGGCGTTCA
>NZ_SSXE01000617.1 GCF_021699195.1 Nonomuraea sp. MG754425
GGAGCTCATGCGCCACCACCCGCTGATCGACTACGGCGACATCGAGGTGCCTCCGGCCCCGCCCGGCGAGTTCCTGCTCATGGACGACCCCCAGCACAGCCGCTACCGCAAGCCGCTGGTCGGCAAGTTCACCGTGCGCCGGATGCGGCTGCTGACCGAACGCGTCGAGCAGATCACCGCCGAACACCTGGACGCCATGGAGGCCGCCGGCCCGGCCGCCGACCTGGTGACCG
>NZ_SSXE01000618.1 GCF_021699195.1 Nonomuraea sp. MG754425
CAGCAATCCCCGCAGATACTGCCGGAAGTGCTCACGCGGCTCCGGCCGTGACCACCGGCCCTCGAACCGCGCGCACACCTGCTCAAATCCCCATCTCCATGCGGCCAAGTCCTCAGTGGTTACCGCATCGGGGTGCTCATGGGGCTGGGGCATGTCATCACGTTCACATACTCCAGCCCTCGCACACCGGGAAACCGAAAGATCACCCAACGTGATCTAGCCATGTAGTACT
>NZ_SSXE01000063.1 GCF_021699195.1 Nonomuraea sp. MG754425
GTCAGCCCTCCGCCGCCGACATCAGGCCACAGCGCGCAGGCACCACTTCCGGCAGCGCCTGCGCCTCCAACACATGCAGATCTAGCTATGTAGTACTAGTCGACGTCGGCGTAGCTGTGCAGGCCGTCGATGAAGATGTTGACCCCGATCAGGTTGAACAGCAGGCAGCCGAACGCCACGAGCTGCACGATGGTCGCGGACCTTCCCTTCCAGCCCGCCGTCACCTTGGCGTGCAGGTAGGCCGCGTAGGCCACCCAGGTGATGAAGGACCACACCTCCTTGGGGTCCCAGCCCCAGTAGCGGCCCCACGCCCGGTCCGCCCAGAGGGCGCCCGCGATCACGGCGAACGTCCACAGCGGGAAGGCGAACACGATCGCCCGGTGCGCCACCTTCTCCAGGTCGGCGCGCGACGGCAGGCGTGACAACCCGTCGCCGCGCACCAGGTAGAGCACCCCGGAGACGCCGGCCAGCGTCAGCAGGCCGCTGGCGATGATCGCGGCGGAGACGTGGATGGCGATCCAGTACGAGTCCAGCGCCGGCACCACCGGCCCCGCGGCCGTGTAGAAGACCTTGACCGCGAGCCCCAGCCCGAGCGCCGAGGTGACCATGACGAACGCGCCCAGGAAACGCACGTTGTGGCGGATCTGGGTGCCGAGGAACGCGGTCACGGCGGCGAAGCAGATCGCGACCACGAACTCGTACATGTTGCCCCACGGCCATCGGTCCACGGCCAGGCCGCGGGTGATGATGGCGCCCAGGTTGGCGGCCCAGCCGAGCCAGGCGAGCACGAGGGCTGTCGTCCCGGCCTTGGCGGCCCCGCCCGGCTTCTCGTCGCGAGAGTCCGCGGGAAGGGGCGTGGCGGGCGTCTCAGCCCCCGTCCACTCCGGGGTGGCGTCGCCCGGCCGCGCGTCGCGGGGCCGGGCGGAGAGTGTGTCCCCGTCCGGAACCGCGGCGGCCTCGGACGCCCCGACGGCGACCGGCTGTTTGACCCCGGCCGGCCGCGCCGACCCGGCCCGGCCCTGCCGGGCCCGCCCGAAGGCCAGCTCGACCGCGAAGAACACCATGGCGACGACATAGAGCAGGACGGCTGCGACGACGAAAAGATCGCTCAGCTCGGCGAGTTGCTCAGCGGACATCCTTCTCTCCTGCTGATAGAACCTTGACGATCTCGGCGAACTCCTCGGCGAAGCCCGCCGCGGAGCCCTCGGTACGGGTCAGGCCGCCGACCTCGACCCTGCCCTCGGAGATCCGGACGAACACCCTGCGGCGCCGGATCATGAGCGAGAGCGCGATGGCGACGACGGCCGTGGCGGCGGCCACGAGGGCGGGCAGACGCCCGGGGTCGTAGGCCGTCTGGAGCGTGATCCACTCCTTGACGCCGGTGAACTCGAGCTTGCCCAGCCCGTCGGGCAGCTCCAGCGACTGCCCCACCGCCAGCGGCTTGGGCACGGCGGACCCCATGACCAGGGGCTTGAGCTTCTTCAACACCTCGGGCGGGGCCAGCTCGTAGACCGACTGCGGCTTGCCCGAGCGTACGCCCAGGTCGCCGGAGAAGGCGCCGAGGATCTTCACCTCGGGGTTGATCCCGCCGGGGAAGGCCGAGGCGTGGTCGCCGTCGGTGAGCGGCACGCTGGTGGGCAGGAACTGCAGCAGGAACCCGAGCTGCGACGGCTGCGCGTCGGGCACCTTGACCACGCAGCCCGAGGTCATCGTGGTCTTCTGCTCGATCAGGCAGGGCACGGGCCCTTCGAAGGCCACCTGCCCCTGACCGTCGGTGACCTTGAACACGGGCGCGTAGCCGTTGCCGATCAGGTACGTCTGCGTGCCGTTGACCTCAAGCGGTTCGTTGACCTTCAGCTCGAAGTCGCGGGCGGGCGCCGCCGGGGTGTCGTTGACCTTGAGATGGGCCGAGTAGTCGAGGGCCTGCCCGCGCTTGTCGCCGGCGACCTGGTAGGCCACCTCGAACTCCGACAGCGTGAACGAGAACGGCTCCAGCGACTCGGCCGAGACCTGGTTGCCCGGCATGAACCGGTCGTAGGCCGCCACGGTGTTGGCGAAGCCGTCGCCCTCGACGACCAGCACGTTGCCGCGGTAGCCGAACAGGGACCCGGCGCCGATCGCGAGCAGGATGCCGAGCAGGGCGATGTGGAAGAACAGGTTGCCGGTCTCGCGCAGGAAGCCCTTCTCGGCCGACACCCAGCCGTCGCCGGTCACGACGCGGAAGCGCAGCTTGCGCAGCCTGCGAGCGGCCTGCGCGACCTCCAGGTCGCCGTCGAACGAGGCCGCGTGCGGCAGCCGGGACGGGTGCTTCGGCGCGGCGGGCGGCTTGCGGCGCAGCTCGCGCAGGTAGGTGGCGGTGCGCGGGACGATGCAGCCGATCAGCGAGGTGAACAGCAGCAGGTAGACGGCCGCGAACCAGGTGGAGGTGAACACCTCGAAGAGCTGGAGGCGGTCGTACCACTCGGCCAGCGCCGGGCTCTGCTCGTAGATCTGGGCGACCTTGTCGGGCTCGACGCCACGCTGCGGCACCAGCGAGCCGGGCACCGAGCCCAGCGCCAGCAGGAACAGCAGGATCAGCGCCGTCCGCATCGAGGTGAGCGTGCGCCACGCCCAGCGCAGCCAGGCCACCGGGCCGAACCCGGCCTGTTGGGGCGGGCGTTCCTTCGTCAGTTCCTGGACGCTCATCAGATCACCGGCTCGAACGCGCCGATCAGCCCCTGCATGGCGGCGATCATCTCTCCCCAGAGCCCGGTCACCAGCAGCACGCCGACGGCCACCATCATGCCGCCGCCGACCCTGGTGATCAGGCGCGAGTGCTTGCGGATGGCCCGGAACGTGCGCAGGGCCCTGCTGTAGGCCAGCGCCGCTCCCACGAACGGCAGGCCGAGGCCGAGGGCGTACGCCACGGCCAGCAGCGCGCCCCGGCCCGCGCTGCCCTCGTTGAGCCCGAGTGTCAGCACCACGGCCAGCGTGGGCCCGATGCACGGGGTCCAGCCCAGCCCGAACACCACCCCGAGCAGCGGCGCGCCGGCCAGCCCGGCGGCCGGCAGGCGGTGGATGCGCACGTCGCGCATCAGGCCGGGCAGCAGGCCGAGGAAGGCGAGCCCGAGCACGATGGTGAGCACGCCGAGCACGCGGGTGATGATCTCCGCGTTGCCCAGCATGACGGCCCCGAGGCCGCCGAACAACGCCCCGCTGAGCACGAACACCAGCGCGAACCCGGCCACGAACAACGACGCCCCGAGCACCAGCCGGCTCCGCTTGGGGTCGGCGCTCATGCCGGTGACGTACGACAGGTAACCCGGCACCAGCGGCAGCACGCACGGCGACAGGAACGACACCACCCCGGCCAGCACCGCGATCGGCACGGCCAGCAGCAGCGAGCCGGAGGCGACGACGTCACTCATCGCGCACCTTGGTCACCGCGTTCATCAGGTCGGTGTACTTGACCGCGCCCAGCGCCCTGGCCGCGATCCTGCCCTGCTTGTCGATGATCAGCGTGGACGGGATGGCCGCCGGCGGCACCGTGCCCTGGAAGGCCAGCGCGACCTTGCCGGGCTGGTCGAAGATGTGCGGGTAGCCGGTCTGCTCGGTGCGTTCGAACGCCTGCGCGTCGGCCTGGCGGTCCTTGAAGTCGACGCCGAGGAACCGCACGCCGCTGTCCTTGGTCTTGACCGCGACCTCCTTGAGCACCGGCGCCTCGGCCCGGCAGGGGCCGCACCAGGAGGCCCAGAAGTTGAGCACCACGACCTTGCCCTTGTGCTCGGCCAGCGAGGCGGTGCCGCCGTCGAGGGTCGGGCCCTCGACCGCGGGCGCGGGGCGGCGCTCGGCGGCTTCGAACACCTGCATCTTCCCGTCGCCCGCGACGAAGCGGGTGTCGCCCGCCTGGGGCTGACCGCCCTGGTTGCCGGCGCAGCCCGCGACGAGCACAGCCAGGAGGACACCGAGGGAGATGGACTTGGCGCGCACGGAGGAAGATCTCCTTGTACTACAAGCGGTAGAGCTTGCAACTCTACCGGGACGCCTCCGCGCTCCGGACATCAGGCCCCGGGGACGGCCGGCCCCGTGTCCAGCGTTCCCGCGGGCTCGCTGTAGCCGATGCTGATCAGGCGGTCGCGGTCGAAGGTGAGCGTGGTCAGGCTGGCCAGCGCGCACTGCCGGCGCCGCGGGTCGTGCCAGAGCCTGCGGCCCTCCGCGGCCGACCTGATGGCCCAGATGGGCAACTGGTGGCTGACCAGCACCACCTCGTGGCCGCGCGCCGCCGCCCTGGCCTCGTCGATGATCGACTTCATCCGCAGGACGATGGCGGGGTATGCCTCGCCCCACGACGGGCGCAGCGGGTTCCAGAAGTAGCGGTAGTTGCGCCAGTCGCGCAGCAGGCCGAGGCCCTGGCCCACGGTGCGGCCCTCCAGCAGGTTGCCCGCCTCGATCAGCCGGGGGTCGGGCGTGGCCTCCAGGCCGAGCTTGTCGGCCAGCGGCGCCGCCGTCTCCAGGGCGCGTTCGAGCGGTGAGCTGTAGAGCTTGACGATGTCACGGCCGCCGACGGCCTTGGCGACCGTCTCGGCCATGAGCCGGCCCGTCTCGGACAGGTGGTAGCCGGGCAACCGGCCGTACAGGATGCCGGCGGGATTGTGCACCTCACCGTGGCGCAACAGGTGAACGACGGTGGTTTCAGCCATGGTGGGCACAGCTTATCCGCTCACCCGCGCCGCGCGGCCGAGGCCCCGCCGCTCAGTTCACGGCCCAGGCGTTCTCCTGCGTCCTGCTGGCCTCCACCAGGGCGTCCACCATGGCCCTGATGGCGGGGCGGCGGGCGGCGTCGGTGCGCCACAGGGCGTAGATGCGCCGCGACTGGCGGGGCCGCAGCGGGACGAGCCGCACGCCGTCGGGCACGCAGTCGCGCCCGAGCCGCGGCACGATCGCGCAGCCCAGGCCGGCCGCGACGAGCGCGAGCTGGGTCGGGTACTCGTCGGCCATGCACGCGATCACCGGCTCCAGCGAGGCGCCGCGCAGCGTGAACACCAGCCAGTCGTGGCAGCAGGTGCCGGGTGTGGAGCTGATCCACTGTTCGCCGTGCAGCGCCGCCAGCTCGATCTCCCGCTCGCCGGCCATGGGGTGGCCGGCCGGCACGGCCACGTCGGCGATGTCGTCGAGGAGCGTGGCCTTGGACAACCCTTCGGGGATGGCCATGGGCCGGTTCAGCCAGTCCTGGATGACGCCCAGGTCAAGCTCGCCTCTGGCGACCTCGCGGACGACCCGATCGGGATCGCGCTCGTTGAGCTGCACCCACAGGTCGGGGTGGTGCTCCTTGAGCGAGAGCAGCGCGGCCGGCATGAGGCCGCGGACGGCGGTGGGGAAGGCGGCCACGTTGAGCCTGCCGACGACCTCGCCGCGCAGCGCCTCGAAGTCGGCCTCGGCGGTCTCGACCAGGGCGAGGATGCGTTCGGCGTGCTCGGCCAGCAGCCCGGCCGCGTCTGTCAGGCGCACGCCGCGGCCGTTGCGCTCCATCAGCCGGGCGCCGGTCTCGCGCTCCAGCTTGGCGATCTGCTGCGAGACGGCCGACGGCGTGACCATGAGCGCGTCGGCCGCCGCCCCGACCGACCCGTAGACATGCACTGCGTGTAGAGCCTTGAGCCGGTTCAGGTCCAACATGTAAGCCAGCCTAAACGGTTTAGCGTAGAAAGTCTCGCTTGTGGTTGATTGTGTAGCAGATGAAAATAGTTGCTATGAGAATCCTGAAGACGAAGCAGCAGCAGACCGGTTCCCCGTCCTACCTCAAGGTGCTCGCCGAGCAGGCCCGCGAGCAGCGCATCCGCTACCAGAAGCCGGGCCGCTGAACGCCCCTCGCCGCCGTCACAGGACGGCGGCGGCCGCCTTCGCCGCGACGGGCAGGGCCTCGGCCACCCGGCCGAGCGCCTCGTCGTCGTGCGAGGCCGACAGGAACCACGCCTCGTAGGCCGACGGGGGCAGGTAGACGCCCTGGTCGAGCATCGCGTGGAAGAACGCGGTGAAGGCATCGGTGTTCTGGGTCTTCGCCTCGGCGAAGCTCGTCACCGCCGAATCGGTGAAGAAAATCGAGAACAGGCTGCCCGCCCGCTGCAGCCGATGTGGCACCCCGGCCTTCGCCAGCGCCTCGGAGGCCATCTCCCCCACCTTGAGCGCCGCCGCGTCGACCCGCGCGTACGCCTCGGCGTCGAGGGCGCGCAGCGTGGCCAGCCCGGCCGCGCAGGCCAGCGGGTTACCCGACAACGTGCCCGCCTGGTAGACGGGACCCTCGGGGGCCAGGCAGGCCATGACGTCCGCCCGGCCGCCGAACGCCGCCGCCGGCAGGCCGCCCCCCATGACCTTGCCGAACGTCATGAGGTCGGCGTCGACCGGGTCGAGGCCGTACCAGCCGGCGGACGAGACGCGGAAGCCCGTCAGCACCTCGTCCACGATGAGCAGCGCGCCGTTCGCCGTGCACAGCTCGCGCAGCCGCGTGTTGAACCCCTCGCTCGGCGGCACCACGCCCATGTTCGCCGGGCAAGCCTCGGTGATCACGCAGGCGATCTCCGACGCGGCGAAGGCCGCCTCGACGGCCTCGACATCGTTGTACGGCAGCACGATCGTGTCCGCCGCCGACGCCCCCGTCACGCCGGGGGTGTCGGGCAGCCCGAACGTCACCACCCCGGACCCCGCCGCGGCCAGCAGCGCGTCGACGTGCCCGTGGTAGCAGCCGGCGAACTTGATCACCTTCGACCGCCCGGTGAACCCCCTGGCCAGCCGGACCGCGCTCATCGTCGCCTCGGTGCCCGAGCTGACCAGCCGCACCTTCTCGACCGGCGCCACCCGCGCCACGAGCTCCTCGGCCAGCTCGACCTCGCCACGCGTGGCGGTGCCGTAGGAGAACCCGCCCGCGACGGCGGCCTCGACCGCCTCGACGACCGCGGGGTGGCGGTGACCGAGGATCATCGGGCCCCAGGAGCAGACCAGATCGACGTAGCGGTTGCCGTCGACGTCGGTGATGTACGGCCCCTGGCCCGAGGCCATGAACCGCGGCGTGCCGCCCACCGCGCCGAACGCGCGCACCGGGGAGTTGACGCCACCCGGCACGATCTCTTTCGCGCGGGCGAACAGGGCTTCGGAGTTGTGTGTACGGCTCACCCGACAAGAGTAGTCATTGCGCACGGTGGTGCCGTTGCCGGCCGCCCGCGCACCCCCGCTCAGTCGGCCAGCCACTCCAGGATGCGCAGCGGGTCGGGCAGCGGACGCCCGTCGGGGGGCCGCAGCCAGGACACCGACCGGTCACCGGGAAGGGCCGAGGGCGGCGCGAGCACGTAGCTGTCGCGGCAGTGCCAGCGCAGGCCGGGGGTGTCGTCGATGGTGGCCGGATCGCAGTCGAGCTGGCACGACCACCACTCGTCCTCGTCCTCCGGGTTGCCGCGCGTCGCCACATAGAACAGAACCCGGTCGCCGTTGGCGGCGACCGGGCCAGGGTGGGCGTCGGCGGCGTCGATCCGGGTGAGGGCCGACAGTCCGGTGGAGAGCGGTACGTCGAAGACGTCGAACACGCGCCCCGTGGGCAGGATCACATTGGCTTCGGGCTCGGCCCGCCACCAGCGTGTGAGCAGGGCGGCGTCGGTCGTGGCCTGCATGTGCCAGGCGGGCGAGAGCGGATGGGCGCCCGGGTCGGGACAGCCGACACGGTCACAGGAGCACGCACGCGGCCCCTGACGCAGCGGGAAGGCACCCGGCACCACGGGCCAGCCCAGGGCGGCGTACTCGAGCACGGTCGAGATGCGTGTCGGCCGCGCCCGTTTTCTGGTACGCCGAGCCAGTGGTACCCCCACCATGGTGTCTCCCGTTCGACTCACAGCGCCTGAGGAGGCCCCTTGCTCCAGGCGCCACGGCGGCCGCGTTCAGCGGCCCGCCGCAGGCAGCGAATTCGCACCTACGCACGCGGGACACACCAGCACTTGTCATGCAACTCTAGCCCACGGGCCTCGGGAGTCGACGGGAAACCCCTGGGTTAGAGCCGCCGAGCCACTTCCGTGGCCCAGTACGTCAGGATCAGGTCGGCTCCCGCGCGCTTGATCGCGACCAGCGATTCCGTGATCATGCGCTCGCGATCCACCCAGCCGTTGGCGGCGGCGGCCTCGATCATCGCGTACTCGCCGCTGACCTGGTAGGCGGCCACCGGCACGTCCACCTCGGCGCGGAAGCGGGCGATCACGTCGAGGTAGGCCAGGGCGGGCTTGACCATGACCGCGTCGACGCCCTCCGCCAGGTCGAGGCGGACCTCGCGCAGCGCCTCCTCCAGCGGCCCGGCCGGGTCCTGCTGGTGGGTGCTGCGGTCGCCGAACTGCGGGGCGCACTCGGCGGCGTCGCGGAAGGGGCCGTAGAAGGCGGAGGCGTACTTCGCCGAATATCCCAGGATCGGGACGTTCCCGAAACCGGCGCCGTCGAGCGCCGCGCGGATCGCGCCCACCTGGCCGTCCATCATGCCGCTGGGCGCCACCATCTGCGAGCCGGCCCGCGCCTGGGCCACCGCGATCGAGGCGTACCGCTCGAGCGTGGCGTCGTTGTCCACGTCGCCGGACGGCGTGAGGATCCCGCAGTGCCCGTGGTCGGTGAACTCGTCGAGGCAGGTGTCGGCCATCACCACGATCGAGTCGCCCACCTCGGCCACCACGTCGCGCAGCGCGACCTGCAGCACGCCGTCGGGGTCGTCGGCGGCCGAGCCGCGGGCGTCCTTCACCTGCGGGATGCCGAACAGGATGACGCCGCCCACGCCGGCCTCGGCGGCCTCGCGGGCCGCCTTGCGCAGCGAGTCGCGGGTGTGCTGCACGACGCCCGGCATCGAGGCCACCGGCGCCGGCTCGGTGAGGCCCTCCTTGGCGAACATCGGCAGGATCAGGTCGGCGGGGTGCAGCCTGGTGCCCGCCACCATCCGGCGCAGCGCCGGGCCGCGACGCAGCCTCCTGGGACGGGAGACGGGGAACTGCGCGCTCATTTGGCTCTCCTCCTGGCGCCACGACGGTTCTGCGAGGGCCGGCGCGGGGTGTCGCCCGCGGCCAGCGCCGCCTGGCGCTGCTTGGCTCCGAACTCGGCCACCGCGGCGGCCAGGGCGGAGGCTGACGGCTTGTCGGCCATGACGTCGACCCGGAGCCCGAACTCCTCGGCGGTCTTGGCCGTCTGCGGCCCGATGACCGCGATCACCGTGACGTTGTGCGGCTTGCCGGCGATGCCCACGAGGTTGCGCACGGTGGACGACGAGGTGAAGAGCACGGCGTCGAAGCCGCCGCCCTTGATGGCCTCGCGGATGGGCGCGGGCGGCGGGGCGGCCCGCACGGTGCGGTAGGCGGTGACGTCGTCGCACTCCCAGCCCAGCTCGGTGAGCCCGGCCACGAGCGTGTCGGTGGAGATGTCGGCCCGCGGCAGCAGCACCCGGTTGATCGGGTCGAGCATCGAGTCGTACGGCGGCCACTCGGCCACCAGGCCCTCCGACGACTGCTCACCGGAGGGCAGCAGGTCCGGCTTGACCCCGAACTCGACCAGCGCCCGCGCGGTCGCGTCGCCCACGGCGGCCACCTTGAGCCCGGCGAAGGCACGGGCGTCGAGGCCGTACTCCTCGAACTTCTCGCGTACCGCCTTGACCGCGTTCGCGCTGGTGAAGGCCACCCACTCGTAGCGGCCGGTGACCAGGCCCTTGATGGCGCGGTCCATCTGCTGCGGGGTGCGGGGCGGCTCGACCGAGATGGTCGGCACCTCCTCGGGCACCGCGCCGTACGCGATGAGCTGCTCGGACAGGCTCTGCGACTGCTCCTTCGTACGGGGCACCAGCACCCGCCACCCGAACAGCGGCTTGGTCTCGAACCACGACAGCTTCTCGCGCTGCCCCACGGCCTCGCCCACCACGATCAGCGCGGGCTCGGTGAACCCGGCGTGCTTGAGGTCGGCCTGCAGCCGGCCGAGCGAGGACACGACGGTGTACTGCTCGGTGGTGGTGCCGCCGCTGCTGACGGCGACGGGCGTGGTGTCGGGCTTGCCGCCCGCGATCAGCGCCTTGCCGATGGCCACGGCGTCGCCGATGCCGTTGTAGACGACCAGCGTGCCGCGGCAGGCGGCGTGGGCGGCCCAGTCCTGTTCCTGGGACGCGTCGACGATCCGGAACTCGGGCACGGCCGTCGCCGGCGGGATGCCCGCGTACGTGAGCACGGCGGTCGCGGGCGGCACGCCGGGCACGATCTCGAAGTCCACCCCCGCCGCGGCGCAGGCCGCGGCCTCCTCGGTGATCGAGGAAAACAGCATGGGGTCGCCCTCGCACAGGCGCACCACGAGCTGCCCTCGTGCGGCACGCTGGACGAGATCGCCCTCGGCGATCTCGACGCCTTCACGGCAGTGGCGCAGCAACGAGCTTTGTGTCTCGGCGTCGAGCACCACCGCGTCGGCCTTGGCGAGCAGCTCGGCGGCGCGGAGTGTCAGCAGGTTGGGATCACCGGGACCCGCGCCTACGAACGCGACGAAACCGGAGGTCGGACTATCGGAGCTCAATGGGATTGCTCCCCCATCAATCTGTCGGCCCCTTCGGCGATCATCTCGGCCGCGAGGAGGCGGCCCAGGTTCGCAGCCTCCGAAGGAGAGCCGGCGGCGGACTTGCGGACCGCTTCGCGGCCGTCGATGGAGACGACCACAGCGGTCAGGTTCAGAGTCTGCCCGTCATCGGCCGCGAAAGCACCCACCGGAGCGGCGCACCCAGCCTCGAGAGCGGACAGGAGGGCACGTTCGGCGGTCACCGCGGAGCGTGTCCCGGGGTCGTCGAGCACGCGCAGGAGCTCGATCAGGTCGGCGCGGTCGGCGCGGCACTCCACGGCCAGCGCGCCCTGGCCGGGAGCGGGCAGCAGCTCCTCGACCTCGAAGATCTGCGCGATCTCGGCGTCGCGGCCGAGCCTGCCGAGCCCGGCCGCGGCGAGCACGACGGCGTCGAGTTCGCCGGAGTGCACCTTTGCGATGCGCGTGTCGGCGTTGCCGCGCAGGGCGACGTACTCGAGGTCGGGGCGGAGCGCGCCCAGCATGGCGACGCGGCGTGGCGAGCCGGTGCCGACCCTGGCCCCGGCGGGCAGGTCGGCGAACTTGTGCGTGCTCACCAGCGCGTCGCGGTGGTCGTGGCGGGCGGGGATGGCGGCCAGCACGAAGCGCGGGTCCTGCTGGGTCGGCAGGTCCTTCAGCGAGTGGACGGCGAGGTCGATCTCGTCGTCGATCAGCTTGTCGCGCAGCGCGCTGACGAACACGCCGGTGCCGCCGAGCTGCGCGAGGTGCGCCTTGGTCACGTCGCCGAACGTCGTGACGCCGACCAGCTCGACCGCGCGCCCGGTGCGGCGCATGTAGTCGTCGGCCACCATCTGGGACTGCGTGGTCGCCAGAAGGCTGCGGCGGGAGCCGAGCCGCAGCGCGCCGGACGGCGACGTCACAGCTCCACCTCCCTCACGGCCTCGGGCACCTTCGGATCGAGATTGAACAACTCGCGCAGGGCTTCGGCATAATGATCGCCCCCCGGGCAGGCGGCGAGCTGCTTGACACGCACAGTGGGCTCGTGAAGCAGTTTGTCGACGACGCGCTGGACGGTCATGGCGACCTCGTCGCGGGTGCGGTCGTCGAGGTCGGGCACGCGCATGAGCAGGCGGCCCAGCTCTGACTCGACCACGTTCGCCGCCTTGCTGCGCAGCGCCACCACGGTCGGGGTGACCTTGGCGGCCCGCTCGCCGTCGAGGTAGGCGCGCAGTTCGTCCGCCACGAGGGCGCGCACGGACCGGACGGCGTCGCCCTCGCGCGAGCCGATGCCGGACTCCTGGATCGTCTCCAGGTCCACCAGCGTGACGCCGGGCAGGGCGCGCACGGCGGGGTCGATGTCGTGCGGCAGCGCCAGGTCCAGCAGGAACGCGGGCCCGTCGAGCATGCCGGGCGTGATGAGGTGCCGGCCCGCGCCGGTGCAGGTGATGACGATGTCGGCCCCGGCCAGCTCGCCGGCCACGGCGGCGAACTCGATCGCCCGCCCGCCGACGGACGCGGCCAGCCGGGCGCCCCGCTCGTACGTGCGGTTGGCCACGACGATGTCGCTCACCCCGGAGCGCGCCAGCGTGGCGGCGGCCAGCGAGCTCATCGAGCCCGCGCCGATCACCAGGGCGCGCCGCCCGGCCAGTTCGCCCGCCAGTGCGAGGCCCGCGGTGACGAGGGAGGCGCCGTGCTTGTCGATGCCGGTGTCGGTCTGGGCCCGCTTGCCCACCCGCAGCGCCTGCTGGACCAGTTCGTTGAGGGTGGCGCCGACGGTGCCCTGCCGCTGCGCGAGCTTGAGCGCCTGGCGGACCTGGCCGAGGATCTGGCCCTCGCCGACCACCATCGAGTCGAGCCCGCACACCACCGAGAACAGGTGCTCGACCGCGCGCTCCTCGTAGTGCACGTAGAAGTGCGGCGTCAGCTCTTCGACGGGGACGCCGGAGTGCACGCCCATGAGGCCGCTGACGGCGGTGACGGCGCCGTGGAAGCGCTCGACCGTGACGTAGACCTCGACCCGGTTGCAGGTCGAGACCACCATGGCCTCCGAGACGGAGGGATCCTGCTGAACGTCGTGCAGAAACTTCACGAGCGCGTCACCCGTCATCGAGACGCGCTCAAGCAGAGCCACCGGAGCGGTCCGGTGGCTCAGTCCGATAGCCAGAACACTCATTGACCGTCCACCGCCATGAGTGGCCCTCCAGCCTTGCGTTGCTCGTGGAACGCGAGAATCTGCAGTTCTATTGATAGGTCGACTTTACGGACATCGACGCTTTCGGGCACGGAGAGCACGACCGGTGCGAAGTTCAGGATGCTGGTGACGCCCACGGCGATCACGCGATCGCACACTTTCTGCGCCGCTGCCGCCGGTGTCGCCAGAACCACGATCGAAACTCCTCGCCGCTTGATCACGGCTTCCAGTTCGTCGATGTGCTCCACATTCAATCCCGCGATGGTGTCGCCCACGACTTCGGGGTCGGCATCGACGAGCGCCGCGACCCGGAAGCCTCTTGACACGAAACCGCCGTAGTTGGCCAGCGCGCGGCCGAGGTTACCGACTCCGACGATCGCGACCGCCCAGTCTTGCGTCAGGCCGAGCTCGCGGGAGATCTGGTAGACGAGGTACTCAACGTCATAGCCTACGCCGCGGGTGCCGTACGAGCCGAGGTGTGAGAGGTCCTTGCGCAACTTGGCGGAATTGACCCCGGCGGCGACGGCGAGGTCCTCCGAGCTGACGGTGGTGATCCCGCGCTCCCCCATCCCGTGCAGCGCCCGGAGGTACAGCGGCAGCCTGGCGACGGTCGCCTCGGGTATACCGCGGTCGCGGGGCTGGGACGACGGGCTCTTCACGTGCCGGTGCTCCAGGGGACGGGCGGCTTGGGGACCGCGGGACGGATTAGAACCGTCTTTCAGGTTAATCCCTTTGTGAACCGATGCACAAAGTCGGCCGGGGTACGGTTGCGTCATGCGTCGCATCACGTTGCTCGGCAAGCCCGGCTGTCACTTGTGTGAGGACGCGCGCCAGGTCATCGCGCGGGTCGCGGGCGAGCTCGGCGTGCCGTGGGAGGAGGTCAGCATCGACTCCTCCGCCGAGTTGCGGGAGAAGTACTGGGAGATGATCCCCGTCACACTGATCGACGGCGTGCAGCACGACTTCTGGCGGGTGGACGAGGCCCGCCTGCGGGCCGCCCTCGCTCAGTAGGCGGCCGTGGGCAGCGGCACCACCTTGGCGGCGTTCACGTTGAGCTCGATGACGTTCGTCGCCAGCACCATCGCCTGCCGTTCGTTGACGAAGCGCTCGACGTGGGGCTGGCGCTGGTGGTCGCGGTAGGCGACGTCGTCGCGGTAGAGCTCGTAGACGATGCGCTGCAAGGGGGCGGACTTCACCGCGTGGCAGGCGTACACGAGGGTGTCGGGCTCGCCGCGGCGCACGGCCTCGACGGTCGCCTCGGCCAGCCGGTCGAACGCGTCGCCCGCGCCGTCCATGATCGTGAAGACGGTGAGCAGGCCGAAGATGTGCGGCGAGGGACGTCCGGGGCCGGACTGCTGCGGGGCGGGTGAGAACAGGTCGGCGCCGGGGAAGACCGCGCCGGTCGCGGGGGCGGGCGGCGTCATGGCGGGCGCGCCGTTCATGATGTAGCCGGTCGAGGGCCCGTCCTGGGGCGGCGCGGTCATGCGGGCGGCGTAGTCGACCTCCCTGTCGCCCGCCCGGTACTCGGCGACCAGGTCGCCCAGCCCCGACGGCCGGCGCGGCGGCGACGGAGGCGCCTCGGCGGCCGGCACGGGCTCCGGTGTCGCCCTGCGCCCGGTGTGCTGCGGCCCCTCGTCGCGGAACATCGCGCGGTCGCCGGGCGTCATCTGGTGCTCGTCGAGCGGCGTGCGCCGCTCCTCGCGGCGCTGAGAGCGCTCCTCCCGGCGCGGGGAACGCTCGTCGCGGTCGTCGCCGAAGTCGTCGTCCTCGTCGTCCTCGTACGGCGCCAGCGGACGCAGCACCGTGTACCAGACCGCGGCCGCGGCCACGGCCAGCAGCGCCGTGGTGAACAGCCCCGGCACCGGGAACCGCATCGCACCCACGAGCGCCAGCGCCGACGGGACGACGACCGCGGTCGCGTGCAGGTTGTCGGTGTCGTACTCGTCGCCCTTGGACCACTTGACGCCGGCCACCGCCAGCATCCCCAGCATGAGCAGCACGGCCACCACGTGCACGCCGATCAGCAGGTAGCTGGGGACGAGGTTCCAGTGGTTGGCCGCGGAGGGCAGCGAGGCGCCCATGTCCTGGTTCTTCAGCGGGTCCCAGATCATGATCACGGTGGCCACGACGGTCAGCGCGATGCCGAACAGCCACGCCAGGAACCTCGGCGGGGCCTTCTCCGACAGCAGTTGCACCAGCCCGATGCCGAGCCAGAGCGGCGCCAGCAGCGATCCTGTCACCTGGTAGATCCGGAACGTGACGCCACCGAAGCCGGCGAGGTACCCGAAGCCGATCACGCCCAGTGACAGGCAGAGGGCGACGACTGCAACGGTCCAGGCGACCAACCACCCCTCAGGCTCGTCGCGCAGCCGTTGGATCAGGGCGCCGGCCGCGACCGCGGCGAGGAGCGCACCGGCGAGAGCTATGACAGCAACGAGGATCTCCATGGTGACTCCAATGCTGCCGGACGATGCCTCCCAGCCGGTAGCCGAAGAGGGAACGGGTCGGTCCACCACGGTATCCGCCGATTACGCCTAGTCATGCATGACTTCTGTGGATTGTGGAATTTCCGGTTGATTTCTAGAGTGTTCGAGCACGCCGCACCCCTTACCCCTAGGGATACCGGATGCCTGACTCGTCGCCGTTCGCCGGGCTGCTCGCGCCAGCGGTCGCTGGACCCGCCCGGACGGGCGAGTTCGCCGTGCGCGAAGACGTCCGCGAGGACGTGCGTGAGGACCCGCGAGAAGACGTCCAAGAGGACCTCCGCACGCTGGTCATGCATGCCAAGAACGGATGCACGCAATCCTTTGGCACGCTCTACGACCGTTACGTGGACCTGGTCTACCGCTACATCTACTTCCGGGTGGGCTCGCACCCGCTGGCCGAGGACCTGACCAGCGAGACCTTCCTGCGGGCACTGCGCAGGATCGGCGACTTCACCTGGCAGGGCCGCGACTTCGGGGCCTGGCTCGTGACCATCGCGAGAAACCTGGTGACCGACCACTTCAAGTCGGGGCGCTACCGCCTGGAGATCCCGACCGGCGAGGTCATCGACGTACCGCTCGACGGCTCCCACATCCCCGAGAACGCCGTGGTCACGGCCATCATCAACGACCGGGTCCTGCGTGCCGTACGAGATCTCAATCCCGAACAACAGGAATGCGTCGTCCTGCGCTTCCTGCACGGCCTCTCGCTCGCGGAAACCGCGCTGATCATGGGGAAGAAGAGTGGAGCGATCAAAGCGCTGCAGTTCCGTGCCGTACGGGCGCTCGCCAGAGCCCTCAAGCACGACCTGGCGTAACCTCCCCCATCCGCCCCTCGTTAAGCAGGTGTCATGGCCGCGTCGGTCAGGGAGCCGTCATGAGTAGGGCGCGCAGGCGGCGCGAACGCGTGCTGGAGCAGCTCACCGAACTGCGAGAGCTGCCTCTCGGCACCCCGCAGGCCGCCTTCAAGCAGCGGCTGCGTGCCGAGCTGCTGTCGGGCGCCCTGGAGGCGGAGCCCGAGGCGGCCGGCGCGCGCGGCCACCGGCGACCGCCCAGACGCCGGCCGCTGCTGTCGGGGCTCGCCGCCGTCGGGCTGGCGAGCGCGCTCATGGTCTCCTCCTTCGCGACCTACCAGGCCGTGCCCGGCGACTCGCTCTACCCGCTCAAGCGCGCCGCCGAGAGCACGCTCGTCCGGCTCAGCTCCACCGACGCCCAACGCGGCGAGCGCGAACTGGACTCGGCCAAGGCCCGCGCCAAGGAGGTCGCCAGCCTGCTCGGCTCCTCCGCCGAGGGCCCGCTGGTCAAGAAGACGCTCAAGGACATGGAGGAGTCCACCCGGGCGGGCATCAGCCGGCTCGAACGGGCCGAACCCCGCTCGCCGAAGATCAAGAAGTTCGCGCGGGAGCAGGAGGAGACCGTCAAGCCGATGCTCCAGGAACTCGACGAGGACCAACTCGCCCAGGCCACGGGCTACCTCGACTACATCGAGGGTCTGGCCGCCCCCGAGTAGGTAAGTAAGCTGAAGCCCATGTGGCGGCTTATGCGACGACGACAGGACCCGCAGCCCCAGGTCGCCGGCGAGGCCGCGGCACAGGCGGCGGTCACCGTCGCGCCGGTCGAGCCGGACCTGCGGGCCGCGGCCTTCTTCGACGTCGACAACACGATGATGCGCGGCGCGTCGATCTACCACTTCGCGCGGGGGCTGGCCACGCGCGGGCTGTTCACCACGTCCGACCTGCTGAAGTTCGCCGTGGGGCAGGCGGTCTTCCGGCTGCGCGGCAACGAGAACCCCGAGCACATCGCGGTGGCCAGGGAGACGGCGCTCGCGTTCGTGGCCGGAGCCAAGATCGACGACGTCGTCCGCCTCGGCGAGGAGATCTACGACGAGGTCATGGCCGACCGCATCTGGGGCGGCACCCGCGCGCTCGCGCAGAGCCACCTCGACGCCGGCCAGCGGGTCTGGCTGGTCACCGCCACCCCCATCGAGCTGGCCAGGGTGATCGCGCAGCGGCTCGGCCTGACGGGCGCGCTCGGCACGGTCGCCGAGACCAGCAACGGCGTCTACACCGGGCGGCTGGTCGGCGACCTGCTCCACGGGCCCGCCAAGGCGGAGGCGGTGCGCGCGCTGGCCCGCCGCGAGGGCCTCGACCTGAGCCGGTGCGCCGCCTACAGCGACTCCGCCAACGACCTGCCGATGTTGTCGCTGGTCGGCACCGCCGTGGCCATCAACCCCGACAGCGAGCTGCGCGAGCACGCCAGGAAGCACGACTGGGAGATCAAGGACTTCCGCACCGGCCGCAAGGCCACGATGACGGCCCTGCCCATCGCGGCCGGCGTGGGGGCCATCGCGGGCAGCGTGGCCGCCGGCATCGCCCTGCGCCGCCACTACCGCGGCCGGCCCTGACCACTGGCCGACGTCCTACTTCAGTGAGGCGAACAACCGGTCCGCCTCCGGCTGCCTCCACTGCAGCCGGTTCCGGTCCCGCGCGGCGGGCTCCCACGGCACCGACACGGTCTTCATCTCGGTGTCGGCGAGCTGCGTGCCCAGCTCGTACATCTCCTCCAGGCTGAGGTCCGTCCGGACCGACCGGCGCACCTCGCCCATGAAGTCCTTCAGCCTGACGGGGTCGGCGGCCAGCCGCGTGCGCACCTCACGCAGCATGGACAGGACGAACTGCTGCTGCCGTTTGACCCGCTGGATGTCGGAGCCGTCGCCGTAGCGGCGCAGCCGGACGTAGCCGAGGGCCTGCTCACCGTTCAGCACGCTCTCGCCCGCGGGCAGCTTGAGCTTGGCGGCCTTGTCGTCCACAGGCTGTGGAAGCTTGACCGGCACCCCGCCGAGCGCGTCCACCATGTCCTTGAAGCCGGCGAAGTCCACCTCCACCGTGTGGTGCAGGCGCAGCCCCGTCAGCGCCTCCAGGGTCGCCCTGAGGCACGCGGCGCCGCCCGAGTCGTACGCCGAGTTGATCAGGTCCGTCCTGGCCGGGTCGGAGCCGCAGGGCGCGATCCGCACCATCGAGTCGCGCGGGACGCTGACCGCCGTGGTCCGGCTGCGGTCCGCGGGCACGTGCACGATCATGATGGTGTCGGACCGCCGGCCGCCCGAGCCCGGCTGCCTGGCGAGGTTCGGGCCGTACTCCTCGTTGCCCTCGCCCGCGCGGGTGTCCGAGCCGATCAGCAGCACGTTCCTGGTGCCGCTCACGTCCACCACGTCCGTCCCGGCCGGCGGGGCTGCGGTGTGCCGGTCGGCGACGAGCAGCGCGGGCACCGCGACGGCGACGGCCGTGGCCGCGGCCACGAGAGCGGCCGTCCACCATCCCGGCCACCTGCGCCAGGGACGGCCGCGCAGGAACCGCTCGCGCTGACGGGCGAGCGTGGGCGGCGGCTGGTGCTCCAGTTCGGCCCCGAGGTCGCGGAGCAGCTTCAGGTCGTCCATCGTCACTCCTTCTCCATCGGGTTGGCGTCGCCGAGCGCGGCGCGCACCTTCCGCCTGCCCCTGTTGAGGCGGGAGCGCACGGTTCCCACCGGGATGCCGAGTGCCCGCGCGACCTCCTCGTACGTCAGGTCGCCCCAGGCGATCAGCAGCAGCACGTCGCGGTCCTTGGCGGGCAGCGCGGCCAGGGCGCCGGCCAGCTCCGCGCGCACGGCCTGGGCCGTCACCCCGGCCGCCACCCGGTCGGCGGGCGACTCCACGTCGGAGTCCACGGGCGCGCGCAGCAGGGCCCGGTAGCGGGCCGCCTCGGTGCGGTGGTGCCTGGAGACGAGCTTGGTGAGGATGCCGAAGAGCCACGGCCTGGCGTCCGGGTAGGCCAGGTCGTAGCTCTTCCTGCGGGAGAAGGCGACCAGGAACGTCTCTCCGACGAGGTCCTCGGCGGGTTCGGGGCCGAGGCGTCTGGTGACGTAACGGTAGAGCATGGCGGAGTAGCGGTCGAAGAGCTCGGCGAACGCCTCGGGATCTGTCCACGAGGCCCGTACGAGGTCCGCGTCCGCGCCCCTGACGGCGGGTTGTGTGATCATCTCCGCCCTTCTGCGGGGGATGGGTCACGGATGTCTCGCCACAACCCGCCGATCGGGTTCACGTGCCGGCGGGCGCGCCCTAGATCTCCTTGAGCTGCCCCCCGTCGACCACGAACTCGGCGCCCACCGTGCTGCCCGAGCGCGGCGAGGCGAGCAGGGCGACCACGTCGGCGATCTCCTGCGGGTGCGCCAGCCGCCCGGTGGCCAGGCCCATCATCGCAGGGGCCACCTCGGTGAGCACGCTGTCCCGGTCGGAGCCCACCATGCCGGCGAAGACCTCGGCCGCGCCGCCCTCCTTGGTCCACCAGTCCGTCAGCACCGGGCCCGGCGAGACGGTGTTGACCCTGATGCCCTGCGGGCCGTACTCGGCCGACAGGGACTTGCCCAGGGCGAGCACGGCCGCCTTGGCGGCGCTGTAGTCGACGTTCACCGCGCCGGGCTGCCTGGCCATCGTGGACGACACGTTGACGATGGAGCCGCCGCCCCGCTCCAGCAGGTGCGGCACGACGGCGCGGACCATGCGCACGACCGAGAACAGGTTGAACTCGACCATCGCCGCCCAGTCCGCGTCCGCGGGCGTCATGAACCCGCCGCGCGGCAGGATCGCCCCGGGGGGCGGGCCGCCGGCGTTGTTGACCAGGATGTCGACCCCGCCGAACTCCGCCACGGCGCGCGCGACGACCTCGGCGGGCGCGTCCGGGTCCATCAGGTCCACCGCGACGTTCAGCACCTTCGCGTCGGCGGGGGTGCGGGAGGCGGCGACCACGTGGGCCCCCTCCTCGGCCAGGGTGCGGGCGATGGCCAGGCCGATGCCCCTGGACGCGCCGGTGACGATGGCGACGCGGCCGGAGAGCTGCAGATCCATGGGGAGTTCCCTTCGATGTTCCTTCGAGGTTCGGGCGAACCGTGCATGGAACACCGGGGTGCCGGGGGCGGTTGCGCCCCGACGGTCACAGGAACGGCGGGAAGGCGTGGCCCCTGCGCAGCCGCAGCTCGTTGAGGAGTTGCTGGATGACCTCGCGCACGTGGTCGGTGATGTTGAAGACGAGCATCGGATCGTCGGCGGCGGACGGCTCGTACTCATCGGTGCGGATCGGCTCGCCGAACTCGATCATCCACTTGGACGGCAGCGGCACCAGGCCGAGCGGCCCCAGCAGCGGGAAGAACGGCGTGATCGGCAGGTAGGGCAGCCCCAGCGTCCGGGCCAGGAAACGCAGGTCGCCGATCTTGGGATAGATCTCCTCGGCCCCCACGATCGCGGTGGGCACGATGGGCACCCCGGCCCGGATGGCCGAGGCCACGAAGCCGCCCCGGCCGAAGCGCTGGAGCTTGTAGCGCTCGGAGAAGGGCTTGCCGACACCCTTGAAGCCCTCGGGGAACACGCCCACCAGCTCGCCCTTGCGCAGCAGCCGGTCGGCGTCCTCGGGGCAGGCCAGCGTGTGGCCGGTCTTGCGGGCCAGGTGGCTGAGGAACGGGAGCTGGTAGACCAGGTCGGCGCCGAGCAGCCGCAGCGGCCTGCCGACCTCGTCGTGCATCGCCACCTGCAACATCAGCGCGTCGAGCGGCAGCGTGCCGGAGTGGTTGGCGACGATCAGGGCGCCGCTGTCGTGGGGGATGTTCTTCAGCTCGACCGCGTCGACCCTGAACCAGTGGGTGTAGAGCGGTCTGAGCAGTTCGAGCACCACTTTGTCGGTCAGCTCGGCGTCGTAGCCGAACTCGTCGACCTCGTAGTCGCCCATGACGCGCCGGCGCAGGAAGGCCAGCAGCCCGGCGAGTTGCTCGGCGAACTGCTCGGCGAGTTCGTCGGCGGACCGGTCGGCGGCGGGCTCGTCGAAGGATGGGGCCTCGCTGATCGGGATCACGCGGCCCTCCTCCTCGTCGGGAACGCTCACGCGCGCGCACCTCCGAGCGGTCGCAGCTCGCGGGAGCGCAGGAAGTCGTCGAAGGCCGCCCCGGTGCTGAACTTGGGCCGCCAGCCCAGCTCGGCCTCCAGGCCGGCGGTGTCGACCGCGCGGCCGTGGCTCATCAGGCGGACCTGCTCGGGCGAGTACTCGACCAGCCCCATCCGGCGCACGGCGCTGCCCAGCACCTTGAAGGCGGGCGAGAACAGCGGCAGCGACAGCCGCCCCGCCCTCCTGGCGCACTGGGAGAGGAGCAGCACACCTGCCCCGGCCACGTTGAACGTGCCGGGGTGGTCTTCGGTCGCCATCCGGCGCAGCACCTCGACCGCGTCGTCCTCGTGGACGAACTGCAGCCGCGGGTCGAAGCCGAACACGGTCGGCAACACCGGTTGGGTGAAGTAACGGGTCAGCGGCGAGTCGACGCCCGGACCCATGAAGTTGGCGAAGCGCAGCAGCGAGACGACCACATCGGGACGACGCCGGGCGAAGCCCCGCACGTAGCCCTCGACCTCGGCCGCGTCTTTGGCGTAGCCGTGGACGGGGCCCTCATGCGGCTCCAGGGACTCGGTGAACACCGCCGGATCGCGGGGCGACGAGCCGTAGACGGCGGTGGTGGAGCGGACCACCACGCGCCGCACGGTCGCCGACCGCTGGCAGGCACCGAGCAATTGCATGGTGCCGATCACGTTGTGCTCCTTCATGGCGGCCCTGCCACCGCTCCGCGAGGGAGCGCTGACCAGGCTCATGTGCACAACGGTGTCGATGTCCGCGGCCGCGATCACCTGGGCGATGTCGGGGCTGCGCAGATCGACCCGGACGAATTCCGTCCGGCCGAGTGAGATGCCGCCTTCTCGCGTCAGCGAGGGGGGCGGCACGGTGTCCACTCCGATGACCCGGCTGATGTCCGGGTCGGCCGCCAGAGCACTCGCCACCCGGGCGCCAATGTGGCGCGAGACCCCGGTGACCAGCACAGTGTGGGTCATCAGCGCCTCGCAAGCTGCGTCGGTTACTTCTTGTTGCGCCGCTGGATGCGCGTCTTCTTGAGCAGCTTGCGGTGCTTCTTCTTGGCCATCCGCTTGCGGCGCTTCTTGATCACAGAGCCCACGGGACCCCCAGGTACTGATAGCAAGTCTGAACCGATGTGCGAGCGCACACCGGCTCACAGACTACCGGCGATCCACGGTAGATCGCCCCTCGGGGGGTGAGAGCCCGGTCCCAGCAGCGGCGACCGGGCCTCTCCCGCAAGAGCACTCACGACACGCCGCGGCGTGTCGCTACGTCAACCTGCCTCGATGTAGGCCTCCCGCAGATAGTCGTGTACCGCCTGCTCAGGCACCCTGAACGATCGGCCGACTCGGATGGCCGGCAGCTCGCCTGAGTGGACGAGCCGGTACACCGTCATCTTGGACACCCTCATGACCGTCGCCACTTCTGCGACGGTCAGGAACTTCACCTCGCTGAGAGGTCTTTCGCCTGCACCCATCGGACGCCTCTTCCGCACGTGTTTCCGGGTTATCCCCACTGGTGCCATTGCTCACGCACGTGTACTGCCGTCAGCGTAAGTCGGGACTCCGAGTGCGCAAACCCCCTATTTTCTCAGTTGACGGAGCCACCTGTCAGCCGAACCAGCGAAATCGCTGGCCAGCAGCCTGACCGGGCACCTCGCCTGGACGTTGGAACTGTCCAAGCTGCCACACATAAGAGTCGCCGGAGCCCTATCAAAAGTTGGCAAAGGGACAGCGAGCCTCTTGGAATGCAGGCGCGAAAAGACCGTATGGGGATGACCGAATTCGACTCAAAGTGCTTGTGAGACGGTTGTGACCAACCTCTCGGTCAACGGAGCGTAGTAGCGCGGCAACACGTTGTCGTCAAGCGGCACGACCACGTCAAGCTTGCCCTCCGCCTCACCGACGAAGAGCCCGGGGTCGTTGCTGTCGGCGAACGCCACCGTCGGCACACCGGCCTCTCCGGCCGCTCCCGCCCAGCCGTGGTCGGCGATCACGAGGTCGGGCAGGCCGCCGTCGAGCTCGCCGAGCATGTGCCGCATCGGGTCGGCGTCGTGGGTGTGCACCAGCGCGCCGCGGTCGTCGAGCATGGCGATGTCCTGGAGGTAACGGATCCGGCGCGGACGCCCGAAACCCGACCCCGCGTACGTCCACCCCTCGGCCGGGGACAGCAGCCGCGCCCCCTTGCTCGCACAGAGGTCCGCCAGCCGCAGATGCACGGCCAGCAGGCCGGTGGGGTGCCCCGTGGCGAACAGGATGCGCGGCTCAGGTCGCGCCAGCACCGCGGCGATGCGCTCGGCCATGGCGTCGATCGCGTCGATCGTCAGGTCGGGGTCGATGGTGTCCTGGCCCCAGCGGTGGCCGGGATCGGAGACCACGCCGGCCGACTTGGCCATCAGGGCCAGGATGTCGCGGTACGGCCACGGCTGGTCGAAGATCAGCCCCAGCGCGTAGTAGGGGTCGCCGTTGGCCAGGGAGCTGTAGTGGTCGAGGTTGTTCTCGCGGGGGGTCGCGACATCGCCCGCTATGCGCGTGTGGACAAGGTGATCTCGGAGTTCGTCGCGGCTCAGCACTGGTTCTTCCTCGTCGGGGAATCGAGGCCGTGCAGCCTCTCGTCAGGGCATCGGATCGAGGCCGTGCAGGGGGAACACCGCGTTTCGGGTCGCCATGACCGCACGGTCAATGGGGTCCGCTGGATCATAACCACCGGACAGGTCACGAAATTCCGGATTGCGGCCGTCGGTCATGGTCAGGGGCGGTGTCTCGCCCGTACGCTGCCGTACGAGCTGCCGCCAGTCCGGCCCCGTCGGCGTGGCCGGATCGATCGGATGCCCCGACAGCTCGGCGATCAGGTGCGTCCAGGCCCGCGGCACCACCTGGACCAGCTCGTAGCCGCCCCCTCCGGTCGCGATCCACCGCCCGCCCGCCGTCTCGTGCGCCAGCCGGTGCAACGCGGCGTACGCGGCCCGCTGGCCGTCGACGCTGAGCATCAGGTTGGCCAGGGGGTCGAGGGCGTGGCTGTCGCAGCCGTGCTGGGTCACGAGGATCTCGGGCCCGAACTCGCGCAGCAGCGGCGGCACGACCGCGTGGAAGGCCCGCAGCCAGCCGGCGTCGCCGCAGCCGGCCGGGAGCGCGACGTTGACGGCCGTGCCGTCGGCGCCGGTCTCGTTCGGGAAGCCCGTGCCGGGGAACAGCGTGCGGGGGCTCTCGTGCAGGCTGATCGTCAGGACCCTGGGGTCGTCGTAGAACGCGGTCTGCACGCCGTCGCCGTGGTGGACGTCCACGTCCACGTACGCGACGCGGCTCACGCCCTGCCGCAGCAGCCACGCGATGGCCAGCGCCGGATCGTTGTAGACGCAGAACCCGCTGGCCGCGGCCGGCATCGCGTGGTGCAGCCCGCCGGCGACGTTGACCGCGTGCTCGGCCGTGCCCTCCCACACCGAGCGGGCGGCGGCCAGGGAAGCCCCGGCGATCAGCGCGGACGCCTCGTGCACGCCGGCGAAGGCGGGATTGTCGGTGGTGCCCAGCCCCACGCTCAGGTCGGGACGGCCGTCGGCGGACACCCGCCTGACGGCCTCGACGTAGGCGCGGTCGTGGACCATGGCCAGCTCGTCGTCGCTCGCGGGAGCGCACCCGGCCACCTCGACCTTGTCGAGCACGCCCAGCTCGCGGGCCAGCGCCATGGTGAGCTCCACCCGGACGGGCGCGAGCGGATGGCTGGGGCCGAAGTTGTAGGAGGTGAGAGCGTCGTCCCAGATCACCCGTGCCGACCGGCTCATGCCAAACCCTCCACGTGGTCCCTCGCCTTGCGCCGACGTTACCGCAGCGCAGACGCCCGTCTGAAGCCCGGGTTCGACGCCGCTGCCCCGGCTGTACCGACATTTCCTGAACTAGGGTTGCCAACGTGCGCGCGGCACGGACCCTCATGACGATCGTGCGATTCTTCCGGCGTCCGGCGGTCTTCGACCGGACGCTGGTGATCGTGCTCGCCGTGCCGGCGGCCGGCGCGATCACCCTGCTGGTCCTCGCGCGCGAGTACGACGGTGTCTGGAGCCCCGTCCACTACCTGCTCGGCGTGCTCGCGCTGCTCGTGCGCCGCCGCCGGCCGGTGGCGGCGCTCGGCCTGCTGGCCGTGGTGGACGCGGTGTTCCTGCTGACGCACGCCGTGTCCTACGTCAACCTGCCCACCTTCATCGCCCTCTACAGCGTCGGCCGCCAAGGAGGCGATCGCGGTCGTGCGCCCGCCGGTGTGGCGGCGCTGTTCTCGGTGGGCGTTCCCGTGGGCGTCGGGCAGCTCGTGCGGCTCCGGGCCGAACTCGGCGAGCGTGGCAGGCGCGAGGCCGCCGACGCCGCGGTGCGCGCCGAACGGCGGCGCATCGCCAGGGAGCTGCACGACGTGGTCGCGCACCACATCACCGTGATCAACGCGCTGGTCGGCGGCGCGCGGGCGACGCTGCCGCCGGGGCAGGCCGTCACCAGGGACGCCCTGGAGAGCGCCGAGCAGACCGCCCGCCAGGCGATGTCGGAGATGCGCCGCCTGCTCGACGTCCTGCGGGCCGACGGCAACGAGGGGCCCGACGCCGCGACCGGGGTGGGCGCCGACCGGCTGCCCGCGCTGATCAGGGAGGCCGGGTCGGCGGGGCTGCCGGCCACCCTGACCGTGACGGGCGCGGCCGTGGAGCTGCCCGCCGCCGTCGATCACGCCGTCTACCGGATCGTGCAGGAGGCGCTGACCAACACCCGCAAGCACGCGGCCGGGGCCAGGGCCAGCGTGCGCCTGGCGTACGGGGCCGCCGCGGTGGAGGTCGAGGTGCTCGACGACGGCGTGGCGAAGAACGGGGGCGCTCCCGGCTTCGGGCTCGGCGGCATGGCCGAGCGCGTGGCCCTGTGCGGCGGCCGGCTGTCCACCGGTCCCCGTCCCGAAGGAGGATTCCGCGTGCACGCCCGTATCCCGCTGGAGCAAAGATGATCACGGTTCTGCTCGTGGACGACCACGCGCTGGTGCGCATGGGCTTCCGGCTCATGCTCGACGCGCAGCCCGACATCGATGTCGTCGGCGAGGCCGGGGACGGCGAGGGGGCGGTGGAGCTGAGCAGGCGGCTGCGCCCCGGCGTGGTGCTGATGGACCTGCACATGCCGGGCATGGACGGCGTGCGCGCGACCGAGCTGATCACCGCGGAGCTGCCGGGCGTGCGGGTGCTCGCGCTGAGCACGTTCGACCTGGACGAGAACGTGGTCGCGGCGCTGCGGGCGGGCGCCGCCGGCTTCCTGCCCAAGGACGTCTCCCCCGAGGAGCTGATCGAGGGCGTCCGCGTCGTGCACCGCGGCGAGTCGGCCGTGGCCCCGCGCCTGCTGACCCGGCTCATCGGCACGTTCGTCCGCGGCCCGGCCTCGCGTTCGGCGCCCGCCGCGCTCTCGGGGCTCACGGAGCGCGAGCGGGAGATCCTCGTGCTCATCGCCCGCGGCCGGTCGAACGCGGAGATCGCCGCGGGCCTGGCCGTCTCCCCCTCGACCGTGAAGAACCACGTGACGAGCCTGTTCGCGAAGATCGGCGTCAGGGACCGCGCGCAGGCCGTGATCATCGCTTACGAGGCGGCGCTGATCCACCCTGGAGAGTAGGACCACGGTCCTAGACGCCCGTCCGGCGAACGGTTCCCGGGCAGGAAGAAACCCGGCGTACCGGACGGCACGCTGGGATCATGACCGCGATTCGGGCAACGAACCTGAGCAAGCGCTACGGCGGCACCCTGGCCGTGGCTGACCTGACGTTCGACGTCGAGCCCGGTCGGGTGACCGGCTTCCTCGGCCCCAACGGCGCCGGGAAATCAACCACGATGCGTATGGTCCTCGGCCTCGACCACCCCTCGGGCGGCTCGGTGCTCGTGGACGGACGACCGTACGCGGAGCTGCGGCACCCGCTCCGCAAGGTGGGCGCGCTGCTGGACGCCAAGGCCGTGCACGGCGGGCGCAGCGCCCGCAACCACCTGCTCGCCATCGCGCAGAGCAACGGCATCCCGGCCGCCCGCGTGGCGGAGGTGCTGGCGGCCGTCGGCCTGAGCGAGGTGGCCAGGCGACGCGTCGGCGGGTTCTCGCTGGGCATGGCGCAGCGGCTGGGCATCGCCGCGGCGCTGCTCGGCGATCCGGAGATCCTGCTGTTCGACGAGCCGGTCAACGGGCTCGACCCCGACGGCATCCTGTGGATCCGCACGTTCATGCGCGACCTGGCGGCCGAGGGGCGGACGGTGTTCGTCTCCAGCCACCTGATGAGCGAGATGGCGCAGACCGCCGACCACCTGATCGTCATCGGCAAGGGCCGGCTGATCGCCGACACGAGCGTCGGGGAGTTCATCGGACGCAGCTCCCAGGGCTACGTACGGGTCCGCTCGCCCCGCCTGGCCGAGGTGTCCGACCTGGTCAAGGTCGGCGAACTGCACCCCGACCACCTGCGCGTGACCGGCCTGAGCACGCTCGAGATCGGCACCATGACCGCGCGGGCCGGCATCCCGCTGGAAGAGCTGACGTTCGTGCAGCCCTCGCTCGAAGCCGCCTACATGGAACTGACCAAGGACAGTCTGGAGTTCTCCGCATGATCGACATCCTCCGGTCCGAATGGACGAAGATCCGCTCGGTGCGCTCGACGGTCTGGACGCTGGTGGTCACCGCCTTCCTGATGGTCGGCCTCGCCGTCGCGTTCGGCTTCGCGGCCAAGGGCTCCGCCGGCGGGGAGCCCGTTCCCGGCGACGCCGCGACCATGATGAGCATGGCGGGCGTCATGGTGGCCTCGCTGTCCATGGCCGCGCTGGGCGTGCTGGTGATCTCCAGCGAGTACCGCACCGGCGGCATCCGCACCTCGCTCATGGCCGTGCCGAAGCGCATGAGCCTGCTCACCGGCAAGATCGCGGTCTTCACCGCGACGGCGCTGGTCACCTCCCTGCTCGCGGCGTCCGCCGCCATGCTGGCGGGCCTGCTGATCACGCAGCCGCCGTCCCTCGACATGGGGGACGTGCTGCGCTCCGTGCTCGGGGCGAGCCTCTACCTGACCGCGTGCGGCCTGTTCGGGCTGGGTCTGGGCACGCTGATCAGGCACACGCCGGGGGCCATGGTGTCGGTCATCGCGCTGATCACGGTGCTGCCCCCGATCACCGTCCAGCTCCCCGGGCAGTGGGGCAGGACGGTGAGCGAGTTCTTCACCACCAACGCGGGCATGCTCATCGTGATCCCGCCGCGCGGCGACAGCACGCTGGGGCCGTGGAGCGGGTTCGGCGTCTACCTGGTCTGGATCGCCGTCCCCCTGATCGTGGGCGCCGTCGCCATGCGGCGACGCGACGCCTGACCGGCCCGAAGCGGCAGCCGGACGCGACCGGCGGCGCGGCGGTCGCCGGGAGGCCCCTCAGCCGGAGGCGAGCTGCCGGCCGCGGTCGCGCGCGGCCTCGATGGCGGCGAGGAACGCCGCCCGGACGCTGTGGCGCTCCAACTCGGCGATCGCCGCGATCGTCGTGCCGCCAGGAGAGGTGACGGCCTCGCGCAGGATCACCGGGTGCTCCCCCGAGTCGCGCAGCATGATCGCCGCCCCCACGATCGACTGGGTGACCATGTCGAGCGCGGCCGAGCGCGGCATGCCGAGCAGGATCCCCGCGTCGACCATGGCCTCGACCAGGTAGAAGAAGTAGGCGGGCCCGCTCCCGGACAGCGCGGTCGCGGCGTCCTGCTGCGACTCGGGGATGCGCAGCACCTTGCCGACCGGCCGCAGCAGCCCCTCGGTCAGCTTCAGGTGCTCCTCGCCCGCGTACGACCCCGCCGAGATCACGCTCATCGCCTCGTCGAAGCGGATCGGGGTGTTGGACATCACCCGCACCACTGGCACCTCGACCCCGAGCCGCTGCTCGACGAAGGACGTGGTGATGCCGGCCGCCGCGCTGATCACCAGCCGCTCGGCGGGCACGTAGGGGGCGATCTCCGCCAGCAGCGTGCCCATGTCCTGGGGCTTGACCGCCAGGACGAGCGTGTCGGCCATCTTGGCGGCCTCCGGGTTGGACACCGTGCGCACGCCGTACGTGCGGCGCAGCGCCTCGGCCCGCTCGTCCCTGCGGGTGGTCGCCACGATGTCGTCCGGCTCGAACCCGGCGCGCAGCAGCCCGGACAGCAGCGCCTCGCCCATCTTGCCCGTGCCCAGAATCGCGATCATTTCGGCCTCTCGAACGAAGTGGACGCTGGCCTGGCAGCCTATCGGCTAGTGGCGCGAGATCAGCGAGCGCAGGAAGAAGGCCAGGTTGCGGGGACGTTCGGCCAGGCGGCGCATGAGGTAGGCGTACCAGTCGGAGCCGTAGGGGACGTAGACGCGCACCCGCGCGCCCAGCCCGGCCAGGCGGGCCTGCTCGTCGGGGCGCACACCGTAGAGCATCTGGTACTCGAAGCCGGTCGCGTCGCGGCCGTCGAGCACGGCCAGCGCGGAGGCGATGCGCAGCAGCTTGGGGTCGTGCGTGGCGACCATGGGGTAGCCGGTGCCGGCCATGAGGATCTTCAGGCACCGGACGAAGGAGCGGTCGATGTCGGCGGGCCTGGCGTAACCGCCCGGCGCGGTGTAGGCCCCCTTGCACAACCGCACGCGGGCCCCGCCGAGCTTCTCGCAGCGGTCGAGCGAGTCCGGCAGGTACGCCTGCACCACCACGCCCACGCCGGGATGTTCCCTGCGCAGGGCGGCGTGCACGGCGTGCAGCCCGGGGATCGTGTCGTGCTCCTCGGCGTCGAGCGTCACGGTGACGTCCTTCTCGGCGGCGGCGGCGCAGATGGCGGCGGCGTTCGCGGTGGCCAGCCGCCGTGACTGGCGCAGGCCCAGCGCGGTGAGCTTGACCGACACGTCGGAGCCGGCGGGCAGCAGGCCGAGCAGCGACACGTAGGAGGCGACGGCCGCCTCGGCCCGCGCGGGGTCGGTGACGTCCTCGCCGAGGTGATCGACGCTGACCAGTAATCCGTCGCGGGTCAGCGCGCCGACCACGGCCCCGATGTCGTCGGCGACGTAGCGCCTGACCACGTCCGCGGTCAGCGGTGAGGTGGTGACGAGCCGCTCGGCGCGCCGGCTCTTCGAAAGGGCGAGCATGGCCTGTCGGAGCACGCGAACCACACTAGCCACCTGAACCGCCGGGCGGTGGGATCCGTCGTATGGGGTATGCGGACAATGACAGCGACTCTCCTGGCCGGTTCTCTGGCACTCGCCACGGCCTGCGGCACGGCCCCGCCGACCGAGCGGGCCTCCGCCTCGGTCCCCGCCAAGCCCCCGGCCGTCTCGAACCCGGGCGTCTCGAACCCGGCTGTGTCGGTGCCGGTCACGACCACTCCGCCGAACGCCCCGGAGGAGGGTCCCAAGCCGGTCAAGCCGACGGGCGACGCCATCAACGTCCACAAGATCCGCTGGACCCAGGCCAAGGCGGTCTCGAAGGGCAAGAAGGTGCGGCTCACCTGGTGGTCCGGGGTGGAGCCGTGCACGGTCCTCGACAAGGTCAAGGTGAAGGAGACCTCGAAGAGGGTCACGATCACCCTGTACGAGGGCACCTCGCCGAAGGCGCGGAACATGTCGTGCATCATGATCGCGATCGAGAAGACCACGACGGTCAAGCTGAAGAAGCCCCTGGGCACGCGCAAGATCGTGGACGGCGCGAAGTAGAACCCCAAGTAGCGACAAATTGGGATATGTCCACTTACGGACAACCCCAGTGACAAATGATCGATTTGTTGCGATACATCGATCAGAGCACCGTGGCGCGGGGGCGCCGGTGGTGATGTCACGCTCCAATGGGGGGACCCGTGAGACGGCTCTTACGCTGCCTAGTTTCCGCTGCCCTGGTCACCGCCGGACTCGTCGCGCTCGCGCCCCAGGCCGCGGCCCTGCCTCAGCGCTTCCAGAAGCAGACCGTGTTCAGCGGCCTGGTCAGCCCGACCAACGTGGAGTTCGCCCCCGACGGGCGGGTGTTCGTGGCCGAGAAGGGCGGCTACATCAAGGTCTTCGACTCGCTCACGGACACCACGCCGACCGTCTACGCCGACCTGCGCACCAAGGTGCACGACTACTGGGACCGCGGCCTGCTCGGCCTCGCCCTGCATCCCGGCTTCCCCGCCGACCCGCGCGTCTACGTCCTCTACTCGTACGACGCCGAGCCCGGCGGCGCCGCCCCCCGCTGGGGCCTGCCGAACGACGACTTCGACGAGTGCCCGTCACCTCCCGGCCCGACCGAGGACGGCTGCCGCATCACCGGCCGCCTGTCGGTCATCTCGCCCTCGGGGGCGGAGACCCCGCTGATCACCGACTGGTGCCAGCAGTACCCGAGCCACTCGGTCGGCGATCTGCAGTTCGGCCCCGACGGCGCGCTCTACGCCTCGGCCGGTGACGGCGCCAGCTTCCAGTTCCCCGACTACGGCCAGGACAACCTGCCCAGCTCCGACGTCGTGCCGGACAACCCGTGCGGCGACCCGCCGAACGCCGTCGGCACCGCGCTGAGCCCGCCCGCCGCCGAGGGCGGCGCGCTGCGCGCCCAGGACGTGCGGACGAACGGCGACCCGGCCGGCCTGTCCGGCACGATCATCCGGATCAACCCCGACACGGGCGCCGCCGCCGCCGGCAACCCGAACGCCGCCAGCCCCGACCCCAACGTCGCCCGGATCATCGCCCACGGCCTGCGCAACCCCTTCCGCATCACCGACCGTCCCGGCACCGGCGAGATCTGGTCGGGCGAGGTCGGCTGGGGCGCGTACGAGGAGATCAACCGGATCGCCGCCCCCACGGCGGGCGTGGCGAACTTCGGCTGGCCCTGCTACGAGGGCCCCGGCCGCGAGGACGGCTACGACGCCCTGAACCTCACCCTCTGCGAGAACCTCTACAGCGCCGGAGCCGCCGCGCACACCCAGCCGTTCTACTCCTGGAACCACGGCCGCCGCCTCAACACCGCCGACACCTGCGTGCCCGGCGGCCAGTCCTCCTCCAGCGGCGTCGCCTTCCACGCGGGCGGCCGGTACCCGCAGGCGTACGACGGAGCCCTGTTCTTCTCCGACTACAGCCGCAAGTGCGTCTGGGTGATGACCGAGGGCGCGAACGGGCAGCCCGACCCGGCCACGGTGACCACGTTCGACACCGGCATCGGCGCGGTCGAGCTGGAGACCGGCCCGAACGGCGACCTGTTCGCGGTCGACTTCGACAACGGCAGGATCGTCCGCTACCTGTTCGACAACGCGCCGCCCACGGCGGTCATCAGCGCCACTCCCACCACCGGCACCGCCCCGCTGACCGTGAACTTCTCGGCCACCGGCTCGACGGACGCCGACGGCGACCCCCTCACCTACGCCTGGGACCTCGACGGCGACGGCGAACTCGACGACTCCACCTCGGCCACCCCGTCGCGCACCTACCAGCAGACCGGCTCGTACGTGGTCACGCTGCGGGTCAAGGACGACAAGGGCGGCCAGGGGGACGCCACGGTCACGATCAACGTGGGCAACTCCGCGCCCACGGCGGCCATCACCACGCCGTCGTCCGCCACCACGTGGGCGGTCGGCGACACGATCGGCTTCTCGGGCACCGGGACCGACCCGGAGGAGGGCACGATCCCCGGCTCCCGCATGACCTGGACCCTGATCATGCACCACTGCCCCGGCGCCTGCCACGAGCACGAGATCACCAGGTTCACCGGCGCGTCCGGCTCCTTCCAGGCCCCCGACCACGAGTATCCGTCGCACCTGGAGCTGCGCCTGACGGTGACGGACCAGCACGGGCTGAGCGACACCGAGAACGTGCTGCTGCAGCCGAGGACCGTGAACCTCACCTTCCAGACCGATCCGCCCGGCCTCCGCCTCGGCTTCAACCAGGAGCAGACGGTGACCCCGTTCACCAGGACGGTGATCGCCGGCTCCAGCAACTCGGTCACCGCGCCCTCCCCGCAGGGCGAGCACGCCTTCAGGTCCTGGTCGGACGGGGGCGCGGCCACGCACAACCTGCTCGCCCCGGCCACGTCCACGACGTACACGGCCACGTACGAGGCCGTGCAGGCCCCGTCCGGGCTGGTGGCCGCCTACGGCATGAACGAGAACGCGGGCTCGACGACGGCCGACTCCTCCGGCGCCGGCAACACCGGCACCCTGACCGCCACCACGTGGTCCGCCGCCGGCAAGTACGGCCCCGCGCTCTCCTTCAACGGCTCCTCCAGTTGGGTCACCGTCAACGACTCCCCCGGCCTGCGCCTCACCACCGGCATGACCCTCGAAGCCTGGGTCAATCCCACCACGGTCACCAGTTGGCGCACCGTCCTCATGAAGCAGTACACCGGCGACCTCGCCTACGCCCTGACGGCCGGAAGCCACGTCGACCGTCCCCACACCGTCATCCACACCACGGGCGAGGTCAGCACCGGCGGCACCGCCACGCTCCCGCTCAACACCTGGAGCCACCTCGCCGCCACCTACGACGGCACCACGCTGCGCCTCTACGTCAACGGAGCCCTCGTCAGCCAGCGCACCGCGGGCGGACCCGTCCGCACCGACGGCAGCCCGCTGCGCATCGGCGGCAACAGCCTCTGGGGCGAGTACTTCAACGGCCGCATCGACGAGGTCCGCGTCTACAACCGGGCGCTCGGCATCACCGAGATCCAGACCGACATGAACACCCCCCTCTGAGCCACCTCCCCGAAGCGGACCCCCGGTGACGCACCCACGCGCCGGGGGTCCGCCCCTTTTACTCTCCTCGAGCGGTGCCGGGCGACCAGGTTCGTGGCGATCCCGTAGAGCCAGGGCCGCGCGGCCCCCACCGAGGGGTCGTAGCCCCCGCCGACCGGCGGCCGACAGATCGGGAGGAACCCCTAACCGCTCAGGGCCGTTACGCGTGTTGTGCACTGTCACGCCCGTTCTTGCCCGTTCTGCGGGAATGCTTTCGCGCTCATCGAGGTTGAGTCGGGTAGGCTCAAGTCGTTTGACAAAGACGACACGCATCCATAGGTTGAGTCCAACAGACTCAACTTTGACTACAAGGACGTACTCATGGCACGTGCGGTAGGTATCGACCTTGGGACGACCAACTCCGTCGTCTCGATCCTCGAGGGCGGTGAGCCCACCGTCATCGCCAACGCGCAGGGCTCGCGGACCACGCCGTCCGTGGTCGCCTTCGCGAAGAACGGCGAGGTCCTCGTCGGTGAGGTGGCCAAGCGGCAGGCCGTCACCAATGTGGACCGCACGATTCGCTCGGTCAAGCGGGAGATGGGCACCAACTGGTCCCAGGAGATCGACGGGAAGAAGTTCTCCCCCCAGCAGATCAGCGCCTTCGTCCTGCAGAAGCTCAAGCAGGACGCCGAGGCCTACCTGGGCGAGAAGATCACCGACGCGGTGGTCACCGTCCCGGCCTACTTCAACGACGCCCAGCGCCAGGCCACCAAGGAGGCCGGCACGGTCGCGGGCCTGAACGTGCTGCGCATCATCAACGAGCCCACCGCGGCGGCCCTCGCCTACGGGCTCGACAAGGAGCAGGACCAGACGATCCTGGTCTTCGACCTCGGCGGCGGCACCTTCGACGTGTCCCTGCTCGACGTCGGCCAGGAGGACGGCCACGGCTTCGTCGAGGTCAAGGCCACCTCCGGTGACAACCACCTGGGCGGCGACGACTGGGACCAGCGCGTCGTCGACGAGCTCGTCAAGCGCTTCCAGAACGCGCACGGCGTCGACCTCGCCAAGGACAAGATGGCGCTCCAGCGCCTGCGCGAGGCGGCCGAGAAGGCCAAGATCGAGCTGTCCAGCCAGTCCGAGACCAACATCAACCTGCCCTACATCACGGCCTCCTCCGAGGGCCCCCTGCACCTCGACGAGAAGCTGACGCGCTCGGAGTTCCAGCGCCTGACGGCCGACCTGCTCGAGCGGACCAAGGGCCCGTTCAACCAGGTCATCAAGGACGCCGGCATCAAGGTCGCCGACATCGCCCACGTGGTGCTCGTCGGTGGCTCGACCCGCATGCCCGCCGTGTCCGAGCTGGTCAAGGAGCTGACCGGCGGCAAGGAGCCCAACAAGGGCGTCAACCCCGACGAGGTCGTCGCCATCGGCGCGGCCCTGCAGGCCGGTGTGCTCAAGGGCGAGGTCAAGGACGTCCTGCTGCTCGACGTGACCCCGCTGTCGCTGGGCATCGAGACCAAGGGCGGCATCTTCACCAAGATCATCGAGCGCAACACCACGATCCCGACCAAGCGCTCCGAGGTCTTCACCACGGCCGAGGACAACCAGCCGTCGGTGCAGATCCAGGTCTACCAGGGTGAGCGCGAGATCGCCTCCTACAACAAGAAGCTGGCGACCTTCGAGCTGACCGGCATCGCGCCGGCCCCGCGCGGCATCCCGCAGATCGAGGTCACCTTCGACATCGACGCCAACGGCATCGTCAACGTCTCCGCCAAGGACCTGGGCACGGGCAAGGAGCAGACGATGACGATCACCGGCGGCTCCGCGCTGCCGAAGGACGACATCGCGCGCATGATGCGCGAGGCCGAGTCGTACGCCGAGGACGACAAGAAGCGCCGCGAGGAGGCCGAGGTCCGCAACAACGCGGACGGTCTGGCCTACCAGACGGAGAAGTTCCTCCGCGAGAACGACGACAAGGTCCCGACCGACATCAAGACCGAGGTCAACGACGCGCTGGCCGAGCTGAAGAAGGCTCTGGAGGGCACCGACACCGACGTCATCCGCACGTCGGCGGAGAAGCTCGCCACCGTCAGCCAGAAGATGGGCTCGGCCATCTACGCCGCCACCCAGGGCCAGCAGCCCGGCGGCGAGGGCGCCCCGCAGGACGCCACGGCCGGCCAGGAGCAGAAGGCCGACGACGACGTGGTCGAGGCCGAGATCGTCGACGACGACCAGCCGAAGAAGGACAAGTGATGCCGCCGCGTGACAACGGGCAAGAGGAGCCGGTGATCCGCGACAACCGCAAGATCGACCCGGAGACGGGTCAGGTCAGGGAGTCCGTCCCCGCCGACCAGACGGCTGAGCAGCCCGCCGCGCAGGCGACGCCGCAGGCCGCCGCCGGCAACGGCGAGCTGGAGATCCAGCTCGCCGAGCGGACCGCGGACCTCCAGCGCCTCCAGGCCGAATACGTCAACTACCGCCGGCGGGTCGAGCGCGACCGCGCCGCGGTGCGCGAGCAGGCCGTCGCCGGGGCGCTCACGGAGCTCCTTCCCGTGCTCGACGACATCGGCAGGGCCCGCGACCACGGTGAGCTGACCGGCGGCTTCGCGAAGGTGGCGGAGTCGCTGGAGTCGGCGCTCACCAAGCTGGGCCTCAGCGCCTTCGGGCAGAAGGGCGAGCCGTTCGACCCGACCGTCCACGAGGCGCTGATGCACAGCTATTCGTCGGACGTGAGCGAGCCAACGGCCGTCGAAGTGTTGCAGCCTGGATACCGGATGGGTGACAGGGTGCTGCGCCCGGCGCGGGTGGCCGTCGCCGAGCCCGGCGACCTTCCGGTCGCCTCCGATGACGAAGTCGACAACTGACCCGAAGGACGAAGGGCCGTAGATGAGCACCAAGGACTACCTGGAAAAGGACTACTACGCCGTCCTTGGTGTGCCCAAGACCGCCACCGCCGACGAGATCAAGAAGGCCTACCGGAAGCTGGCCAGGCAGTACCACCCCGACACCAACCAGGGCGACGCCTCCAAGGAGACCAAGTTCAAGGAGGTCTCCGAGGCGTACGACGTCCTGTCCGACAGCAAGCGGCGCAAGGAGTACGACGACGCGCGCGCGCTGTTCGGGTCGGGGATGGCCGGCCAGCGGCCCGGCGGTGGCGGATTCCCGTTCGACTTCGGCGACCTGTTCGGCGGCACCAGCCAGCCCGGTCAGAGCGGGAGTGCTGGTGAGCGGCTCGGCGACCTGTTCGGCGGGCTGTTCAACCGGGGTGGCGGCGGCACCGGCCGCACCACCACCACGACCCGTCCGCGGCGCGGCCAGGACATCGAGTCCGAGGTGACGCTGACGTTCACCGAAGCGGTCGAGGGCACCACCGTGTCACTCAGGCTGACCAGCTCCGCCGCCTGCACCGCGTGCAGCGGCACCGGCGCCAAGGCGGGCACGACCCCCAGGGTCTGTCCCACCTGCGAGGGCACCGGCGCGGCCAGCCGCAACCTGGGCAACTTCGCCTTCTCCGAGCCGTGCCGCGACTGCAAGGGCCGCGGGCTGCTCGTGGACGACCCCTGCCCCGTGTGCGAGGGCAGCGGCCGGGCCAAGAGCACCCGCAACATCCAGGCGCGCATTCCCGCGGGGGTGGCCGACGGCCAGCGGGTCAAGCTCAAGGGCAAGGGGGCGCCCGGCGAGAACGGCGGCCCGGCGGGCGATCTCTACATCCACACCCACGTCAAGCCGCACGCCGTGTTCGGCCGGGCGGGTGAGAACCTGACGATCTCGGTTCCGGTGACGTTCACGGAGGCCGCTCTGGGGGCCGAGATCAAGGTGCCGATCCTCAAGGGCATGCCGGTCACGCTGCGCATTCCCGCGGGCACGCCCAACGGGCGCACGTTCCGCGTGCGCGGCAGGGGCGTCACCCGGAAAGACGGCACCAAGGGCGACCTGCTCGCCAGCGTCGAGGTGGTCGTCCCGAAGACTCTCGACGACAAGTCGCGTGAGCTGCTCAACGAGTTCAACACCGCGCACGCGGCCGAGGACCCACGTGCGGAGCTCATTCAGCGAGCCAGAAGCGAGTAGCCGATGGACGCCAACTATTTCGACCTCTCGGACGACACCCCTGTCTATGTGATCTCGGTGGCCGCGCAGCTTTCGGGGCTCCACCCGCAGACGCTGCGCCAGTACGACCGGCTCGGCCTGGTCAGTCCTGGCCGCACTGCGGGGCGCGGCCGCCTCTACTCCACGAGAGACATCATCCAGCTCCGCGAGGTCCAGCGGCTCTCCCAGGAAGAGGGCATCAACCTCGCGGGCATCAAGCGGATCCTCGAACTCGAGAACGAAGCTCTGCGGCTGCGTGAGGAGGTTCACCGCCTGCGGGCCGAGATGCGCATGGTCAGAGCCTTGATCCGCTACGAGCTGCCACCGGGGGCCTAGGAACGACATGGACTACAAGCTCACCCAGAAGAGTCAGGAAGCGCTCTCGGGTGCCATGCGGCGTGCCGCCGCGGAGGGCAACCCGGAGATCTCCCCGGCACACCTGCTGACCACGCTGCTCTCCCAGACGGGCGGCACCGCCGTGCCGCTGCTCGAAGCCGTCGGCGCCGACTGGCGCACGCTGCGGGCGCGTACGGAGGAGCAGCTCGCGACGTTGCCGAAGGCGCAGGGTTCGACGGTGGGGGCGCCGTCGAGCTCCCGTCAGCTCCTGACGGTGCTGAACACCGCCGCCCAGCACGCCAACCGGCTCGAAGACCTCTACGTCTCCACCGAGCACCTGCTGGTCGGCCTGGCCGCCGACGGGGGGCAGGCGGCCGAACTGCTCAGGTCGCAGGGCGCCACGCCGCAGGCTCTGCTCGACGCGTTCGAGAAGGTGCGCGGCAACGCCCGCGTCACCAGCGAGACCCCCGAGGACACCTACCAGGCGCTGGAGAAGTACGGCGTCGACCTGACCGAGCGGGCCCGCGGCGGCAAGCTCGACCCGGTGATCGGCCGCGACTCCGAGATCCGCCGTGTCGTCCAGGTCCTGAGCCGCCGCACCAAGAACAACCCGGTGCTCATCGGCGAGCCCGGCGTCGGCAAGACCGCGGTCGTCGAGGGCCTGGCCCAGCGCATCGTGGCCGGCGACGTGCCGGAGTCGCTGCGCAACAAGCGGCTGATCTCGCTCGACCTGGGCGCGATGGTGGCCGGGGCGAAGTACCGCGGCGAGTTCGAGGAGCGGCTCAAGGCCGTGCTCGCCGAGATCAAGGGCAGCGACGGGCAGATCGTGACCTTCATCGACGAGCTGCACACCGTCGTCGGCGCGGGGGCCGCCGAGGGCGCGATGGACGCCGGCAACATGCTCAAGCCCATGCTGGCCCGCGGCGAGCTGCGCATGATCGGCGCGACCACGCTCGACGAGTACCGCGAGCGCATCGAGAAGGACCCGGCGCTGGAGCGCCGCTTCCAGCAGGTCTACGTGGGCGAGCCCACGGTCGAGGACACGATCGCGATCCTGCGCGGGCTCAAGGGCCGCTACGAGGCCCACCACCAGGTGCAGATCGCCGACGGCGCGCTGGTGGCCGCCGCCGCGCTGTCCGACCGCTACATCACCAACCGCTTCCTGCCTGACAAGGCCATCGACCTGGTGGACGAGGCCGCCTCCCGGCTGCGCATGGAGATCGACTCCCGTCCCGTGGAGATCGACCAGCTCCAGCGCAACGTCGACCGGATGAAGATGGAGGAGCTGGCGCTGTCGAAGGAGACCGACGAGGCCTCCGTCCAGCGCCTCGAACGGCTCCGCCAGGAGCTGGCCGACCGCCAGGAGGAGCTCAACGCCCTCGTCGGCCGCTGGGAGCATGAGAAGGCCGGGCTCAACAAGGTCGGCGAGCTGAAGAAGCAGCTCGACGAGGCGCGTGGCGCGGCCGAGCGGGCCCAGCGCGACGGCGACTTCGAGGCCGCCTCCCGCCTGATGTACGCCGAGGTGCCCCGGCTGGAGCAGGCGCTGAAGGTCGCCTCCGAGGCGGCGCCGCCCGACAACGCCATGGTCAAGGAGGAGGTCGGGGCCGACGACATCGCCGAGGTGATCTCGTCCTGGACCGGCATCCCCGCGGGGCGGCTGCTGGAGGCCGAGACGGCCAAGCTGCTGCGCATGGAGGACGAGCTGGGCACCCGGCTCATCGGGCAGCGGCAGGCCGTCCAGGCGGTCTCCGACGCCGTACGGCGCAGCAGGGCCGGCATCGCCGACCCCGACCGGCCGACGGGCTCGTTCCTGTTCCTCGGGCCCACCGGCGTGGGCAAGACCGAGCTGGCCAAGGCGCTGGCGGAGTTCCTGTTCGACGACGAGCGGGCGATGACCCGCATCGACATGAGCGAGTACTCCGAGAAGCACAGCGTGGCCAGGCTCGTCGGGGCGCCTCCCGGCTACGTCGGCTACGAGGAGGGCGGCCAGCTCACCGAGGCCGTCAGGCGGCGGCCGTACACGGTGGTGCTGCTCGACGAGGTCGAGAAGGCCCACCCCGAGGTGTTCGACATCCTGCTGCAGGTGCTCGACGACGGGCGGCTGACCGACGGCCAGGGCCGTACGGTCGATTTCCGCAACACGATCCTGATCCTGACCTCCAACATCGGCTCGCAGTTCCTCGTCGATCCCAAGCTGGAGAACGGCGCCAAGCGCGAGGCCGTCATGGGGGCGGTGCGCAGCGCGTTCAAGCCGGAGTTCCTGAACCGGCTCGACGACGTGATCCTCTTCGACGCGCTCGGCTCGGAGGAGCTGGCGCGGATCGTCGATCTGCAGGTCGATCGCCTGGCCCGGCGGCTGGCCGACCGCAGGCTGACCCTGGAGGTCACCCCTGCGGCCCGCGAGTGGCTGGCGCTGACCGGCTACGACCCGATGTACGGCGCCCGCCCGCTGCGCCGCCTGGTGCAGTCGGCCATCGGCGACAAGCTGGCCAAGGCGGTGCTGTCCGGCGAGATCGCCGACGGCGACAAGGTCGTGGTCGAGTTGGGCGACGACGAGCTGCTCATCCAGCGAGCGGCCTGACGGCGGGCGGCTTCCTGAGCCCGGGGATCCAGGCGATCCCCGGGCTCCGGCATGTCATGGCAAGGTCATCGGCCCGGCCGCTCGTTAAAGGTTCGCCCCGTTGTGCGGACAAGCCGCCCTCCCCCGGCCCGATCGGCGGATACGTTCGGCGTTCGTCAGATCACCAGACATCGATCAGGGGGACGTGCAGTGTCATTCCAGAAGATCCGGAGCGTGATCGCGGTAGCCGCTCTGTCCGCTGGTGTGAGCTGGCTGTTCGCGGGCCCCTCCGCAGCCGGGACGACCTGTGCCGACACCGGGTCCGCGCTGCTGTCGCCCACCTCGATCGCCTCGTACTGCGACGGGCACGCCAGGCTGCGCCTCGACGACGGCGGCTCCGGCGGCAGCCGCATGATCGTCTCCGAGAGCAACCGGCTGGCCCTGGCGGCCGGTGCGCTGGCCAGGCAGCTCGGCCTGACCGGGCTGGCCTCGGGCAGGGACGCGCTGGGCATGGCGGACATGGGCGGCGTGGCTGCCACCTGGGGCATGCCCTCGCTGGCCTCGGCCTCGCCGGCGTTGTTCCCCATGGTGCCGGGCCCGATCGGGATGGCGGACCTGTCCACCATGGCGGGCATGCCGGGACTGCCCACGCTGCCCGAGATGCCGCGGACGCCGTTGGAGGACAGGCTGCCGGAGGAGATGACGGTCGGCCAGGGCCCTTACCACAACCGCGTCTCGGGCAACGGGATCCAGTCGCCGCTGGACCTGGACAAGCGGGTGCGCCAGGTCGGCGGGGAGGTCGTCGAGGTGCTGCTGCCGAAGGCGATGGAGAGCGTCGAGGGCGCCTCGATGCTGCCGGGCGGCGAGCCCGCGGTGGCCGGCTTCACCGGTCTCACCCACGGCCTCGGACTACGCTGACCCCGCACGACAGCCGGCCCGCACGGTGTCCGGGCATGGGTCGGTGAGCCCTGCCGGATCCGGCCAGCCGGGCTCAGCTCACGCGCGGACGTCCCGGTCTCAGGAGACGAGCTCGTCGAGCTCGTCCTCGGGGAGCCCGAGATCGACCCTGATGCGGTAGCGGGTGCGCAGCAGCGCCACCTGCTCCGGGTCGTTCTCGTCACACCGAAGGACGGCCTGGGTGGCCCATTCGAGCCCCCCTTGCAGGTCGCCGTAGGCGACCAGTGTCTCGGCGATCGTGTGAGCAGTCGCCGTTGAGACGTTTCCCTCCGCGCGTATCGTCTCGATGAGCTCCCTTGCCTCGTCCGGCCTGTCGAGTTCGAAGAGCGTGTCGGCGATGCCGGCACGCGGGTCGAACCCGGCCTCTCCGCCGTCCTCGACCGCGCGCTGGAAACACTCCATCGCGCGTGCCGGCTGCCCCGCCGCCCGCCATTCCTCGGCGGCGAGAACGAGTATGGAAGCCCTGGACACGTCGCCTGACGAGTAGTCGAGCGCGACGTCATAGAGCCGACCGGCCAAGGAGCCGTGGTCGTCGGCCAACAGGGCCTGCTCGAGAAGACGATCAAGGTGCTCACGGGTCACATGCGCCACACCGCGAGACTACCGAGCCGCTCGGCCCTTTGCCCGGTCAATCCACATCGCCGGTCCGGCGCAAATTCGGTAACGTCTCGTCAAATTCTGCTCACAGTACGCGTTTTCTCGCAGGTCAAGGGGCATATAAGGGTCACTTTGCCGCCTTGCGAGCGAAGGGGACTGTGATGGGTATGTCCAAGCAGCTGACCTTCACGCTGGCTTGTGCTGTCGTGTTGTCGGCTCTTCTGCCCGGCGTCGCCGGCTATTTGTCGGCCCGCCTGGAGGCCGTCGAGGCCGCCGAGCGCAACCTTCAGGCGCTGGAGGCCCGGCTGAGCCTGCGCGAGGCCAGAGACGCGCGCCCGGTCTCCTTCCCCGCCCCGTGCATACGCACCCCGGCCGGGCCGCGCCTGAACCAGGCGCCCGTGACCGCGCTCGGGGAGCACGACAAGCGCTGGCAGCGCGACTCGACCGGCGGGGCCGCCGGCCCGATCAAGGCACTCGAGGAGACCGGCGAGCACTGACCCGCCGTCAGCGGGAGGGCCAGTCCCTGAGCTGCCGGGTCAGAAATCCTCTGATCAGGTGCTTGGCCGCGTCGATCATCTCGGGCGCGCCGTCGGGGTCGTGGCGGAAGGCCAGCTTCAGCACGGCGTCGCCGGCCTCGACCGCCACGAGCATGGCCAGGTCGAACTCCGGGCTGTCGGCCAGCCCGAACTCCTTCAGGAACAGCCCGCGCAGCCGGCCCGCGATCACGGTGTTGTTGTCGGAGTCGGAGTCGAGCAGGTTGAGATCGACGGCGTCCCCGAAGTGCAGGCTCTTGAACCCGGCGACCGTCCTGTGCATGTCCACGTAGATGTCGATGATCACGTCGACGGCTTCCCACCAGCCGCGATAGTCCTCCTCCAGGAACCTGCGATCGACCCTGCGGACGAACTCCTCGACGTTGCGCCGGGTGAGCTCCTGGGTGATGGCCCGTTTGTCGGGGAAGAACTGGTAGACGGACCCGATCGCCACGCCCGCCCGCTCGGCTATGCGGGTGGTGGACAGCGACTCGTATCCGCTCTCGTCGAGCAGTTCGGCACACGCGTCGAGCATGCGCTCGACCCGCCGGGCACTGCGGCGCTGTGCGGGCTGCCGCCTGAGGGCTTTGGGCTGGACGCACTCGTCATCAATTTGCGGCGAAGACACGGATTCATCTTCTCCCGTATGGACGATCCTTACCCGCCAATTTGCTCAATCGAGCCAGTCCGCGCATCGCCCCGGGCGAAATCCGGGACAACGCGTAGCCGATTTTACCCTCGAAGTTCACGGGGACGACGGCCTGGTTTCTGTGCACGGCGCGCAGAATGTGCGCGGCCACGCGCTCGGGCGGGTACCCGCGCCGGGCGAGCCCCCGCACGGCCCATTCACGCATTCCCGTGCCGCCGGCGTACGTGGCGTTGCCCGCGATGTCCGTGGACACGAATCCCGGGCAGATGGTGCTGACCCCGATGCCGTGACCGGCGAGTTCGGCCCTGAGACAGTCGCTGAGCATCTTCACGGCCGCCTTCGAGGTCGAGTAGGCCGGCAGCAGCCGCGACGGCGCGAACGCCGCCAGCGAGGCGACGTTGACGATGTGGCCGCCCTCGCCGCGCTCGGCCATGGCCGCCCCGAAGAGCCGGCACCCGTGCACGACGCCCCAGAGATTGACATCGAGGGTCCGGCGCCAGTCATCGACGGTGTGATCGAGGAACGCCCCCGCCACGGCGATCCCGGCATTGTTGACCACCACATCCGGCACGCCATATTCGGCAATGATATTCCGCGAAAAGTCCTCCATCTGATTGGCATTCGCCACATCCACCCGCACGCCGTACGCGGTGATGCGAAAGTCTTTCGCGATTTCCTCGGACACCTGCTTCGCCGCGTCGATGTCGATGTCCGCGCAGACCACCTCGGCCCCGTGCGCCGCGAACGCCCGCGCGGTCGCCCGCCCGATGCCGGAGCCCGCGCCGGTCACCACCACCAGCCGCCCGCCGAAGCCCCCGCGGGCGCGGGCCCGCGCGCGGCGCAACCCGCGTCCGGCGGGACCGCCCTCGGCGTGCTCGACGAACTCGGCGACCATCTCGGCGACGGCCTCGGGCCGGCTCCGGTGCGCCCAGTGCCCGGCCGCGATCCTGCGATGCCACGACCGGGGCGCCCACTCCGCCACCGCGGCCGACAGCGCCGGCGTGACGTAGGCGTCCCTGGTGGCCTCGATGATCTGCAGCGGGACGTCGGGAACGCGTGGATCGAGCGCCGCGCCCGGCATGTTGCCCCGGTAGAGGGCCAGCCCGTTGAGCCCGTCCCTGGTCAGGGTGTCGGCGGGATGGCCCGGCCGCGGCGTGGCGCCCTCGCGGCGCAGGGCGGCCGAGACCACCGCGGGCAGCACCGACCGCCAGGCCGCCTCCGGCAGCACTGGGAGCCGGAACGCCCCGATGTACCAGGACCTGATCCGCTGGGCCGCGACGTCACGCCGCCGGCCGCGCCGCATGAAGTCCGCCGCCTGCCGCAGCCCGGGTCCGCCCAGGCTGGTGAACGAGGCCAGCCGGTCGCGGATCTCCGGCCGGCCGAGCGCCTCCCACCCCTGCAGCGAGCCCCAGTCGTGCCCGACGAGGTGCACCTTCGCGAGGCCGAGGGCGTCCAGCACGGCGCCGAGGTCGCCGATCAGCCGGTCGAAGCCGTAGTCACGCCGGTTCGCGGGCGCGCCGGACGCCCCGGCCCCGCGCACGTCGTAGCGCACCACGTGGAAGCGGTCGCGCAGCAGCGCGGCCACCTCGTCCCAGACGCGGTGCGTGTCGGGGTAGCCGTGCAGGAGCAGGACGGCGGGATCGGCCGGATCGCCCTCCTCGAAGACCGCCAGCCGCACGTCACCGGACTCGACCATCCGCATCGCGACCTCCTATTGGACGAACTGTCCAGTAGAATAGATGGATCAGGGCTGGGCGGCCAGCCCCGCGCAGGAGCGCAGTTCCTTCCAGTCGGCCACGGCCTGGGTGCGGGCCGGCCCCGTCATCGGTATCGGGATACCCCCTTGGATGGTGGCCGGAGTCCAGGCGTCCTTCAAGATCTTGCGGCCGTTGATGGTCAGCGTCAGCACGCCGGTCCTGCCGGTGGTCGCCGGGTTGGAGTTGTAGAAGACGAAGTTGCCCATGCCGTAGTTGACGTAGGCGTCGTCGAGGTAGCCCGAGCCGAGCAGGACGTGCGCGTGGCCGCCGACGACCACGTCCGCCCCCGCCTTGACCAGCTTGGGGGCCAGCGAGAGCTGGGCCTCGTTGGGGCACTTCTGCATCTCGGTGCCCCAGTGCAGGTGGACGATCACGGTGTCGGAGTTCCTGCGGGCCTGGCGCACCGCGCGCAGCAGGGCCGTCTCGTTCTTCGCCGAGGCCAGGCCGCCCTTGCCGGACGTGGCCGTCCACGCCTGGATGAACTCCGCGTCCAGCACCTGCGTGGCCCCGATGATCGCCACCCGGTTGCCGTTGACCGTCTTGCGGAAGGGCCGGTACGCCTGCGCCGCGTCCGCCCCGATGCCCACCACGGGGAGCTTGCCGCGCTTGATCGCCGCCAGCGAGTCGGCCAGACCGCTGTCCATGTAGTCCATGCCGTGGTTGTTGGCCATGGAGGCGACGTCCACCCCGGCCGCTCTGAGCGCGGTCAGCGCGCTGGCCGGCGCCCGGAACGTGTACTGCTTGCCCGGGGCCGGCGTCCCGGCCGTGGTGATGGCCGTCTCCAGGTTCACCATCGCCAGGTCGGCCTTGCGCAGCACGCCCGCGATCGGCCCGAGCGCCGTGCGCGGATCGTCCAGCCTCGGCCGCAGGATGCCCTCGAAGTGCACGTCCCCGCCGAAGGCGATGGTGAACGGCCTGCGCTGCGGGGTCGGCTTGGCCGTCGGCGTCGGCGAGACGACCTCCCGGTCCACCGGCTTGCTCTGCGGTTGCCGCTCGGGCTCCGCCGGGGAGCACGCGGCGGCCAGGACGACGGCAGCGATCACCGGGAGGGCGCGGGGGAATCTCATCTGCTGCCACTTCCACTCGATACCTGACTTACAGGGATCGAGCATGCCATGCAGGGCGGATTACCGCGCAGGCCCCCCAATGACTATCAAATCGGACATCGGTTGCCGAGGCTTGTCAGAGATCGGGGTGTAGCAGGAAGACCGCGACCGAGCGGGCACGCGGTGAGCGGGGGGGGTG